>NZ_JAYMXF010000012.1:0-250808 GCF_048055755.1 Phaeobacter sp. JH204B | reverse complement strand
TCCACAGCTATTGATCATTGACGCGGCGGCGGAGGAATTGGGTGTACCTAAAGGATCGCTAAAAACCGCCGCCCAAGAGCATGGGTTCCTCGTCAAGATGGGCCGTGCCACTCGCATTGATAGAAACGATTTTCCGAAATTGGTGAAAGCATGCCAAGACCAAGCAAGGGCGCCCGCCTGCACAAATTCAAACACCGGCCGTACTGGTACATCCGGGACACCGGAAGGCCAGACCAGTCAACGGGCTGCACAAGCCGCGCAGATGCTGAAAAAGCGCTCGCTGCCTACATCGCGACCAAAGGACGGGAAGGTTCTGCGAATGAGCCCGCCAACGTAACCTGTGGGGAGGTTCTCGCAATCTACGCTGAGGAATATGCCCCGACCGTCGCGGCGCCAGAGAGGGTCGGATATGCGATCGATGCCCTGATCCCATTTTGGGATGGGCTGAAACTGAGCCATGTGAAGGGCGAAACGTGTAGGCGGTACGCAAAGACCCGAAAGAAGGTTGTCAAACGTGATCCGGACACCAAAGAACCCATCGAATACGCTCCTATCTCGCCAGGGACAGTGCGCCGTGAGTTAGGAGTTCTGCAACGGGCTATCAACTACGCCCATGCTGAGGGCTATATTACTTCTGCACCAGCCGTCACACTGCCGGGTAAGCCAGAGGCGACTGAACGCTGGCTGTCCCGTGATGAGGCTGCCAAGCTTCTCTGGGCGGCCTACCGGGGCCACAAGGCTTCCCACCTCGCCCGTTTTATCCTGATTGCGATCTACACTGGAACTCGCAAGGACGCCATTTTGCGGATGGGTTTTGAGCCAAACACCGTTGGAGGTTGGTTTGATCTGGACCGGGGCATCATGTTCAGGCGCAGTGATTCAGAGCGGCAAACCAACAAGCGGCGCACACCAGCACGCATCCCCCGCCAGCTGGCGGCCCACCTGAGGCGCTGGCGTGATAGCGGAAGCAAGTGGGCTGTCGAATATCAGGGCGCACGTGTCGGCGACATAAAGCGAGCCTTTGCAAAAGCCGTGCAATCCGCCGATGTTACCCCTTGTTCCCCACATACGTTAAAACACACTGCGATCACCTGGGCGCTTCAAAACGGTGCAAGTGTCTGGGATGCTGCCGGTTTCTTTGCGACCAGCGCCGAGACCATCGAAAAAGTTTATGGGCACCATTCGCCACACCACCAAGAAAGCGTCCTGCGTGCCGTAGAGCGGCGTTGGTTTCTGTTACGCGTAACAGTTACATCCATTTCGAACACATCCAGACTGTAAACAAAACGTAGGCAAAACGGGAATAAAACATGAATACTGGCTCTGGCGCTGCCCTCCGAAGGCAGAGGCCAGAGGTTCGAATCCTCTCAGGTGCGCCATCTCTCACACCATATTTCGCATATGCAACGATGCCGCTGGCGACTGTGTGCTGTGCTTGTGTTGCGCGGGCTGTGTGGCAAGGGCTTGCCGGTCCAAGGGCCATAAGTGGACGCTGTTGCGCCCTCGCACTATTATTGGTTAATCCCGACAAATCCGGGGCGGGAGAGAGCGGCCTGCGTCCATTCAGGAATGGTTTTACCCGTGGGTCGCTCGTTTTAGCGCCAATCGGGACGCCGCAGCCCCGCGCCAGACAGCTTGCGAAACAGCTGGATTGCCAGGTAAAAAAAGAGGCCAGACCAGTGGTCTGACCTCTCATAGCTTGTATGGGCGGCGTGTCAGGCGCGACGGCGACGGCTGCCGGCGCGACCACCGCGACCACGGCTTTCCTCGCCCTCTTTTGCCGGCTCTTTGTTGGCCTTGATCCATTCACCACCGTGAGGATCGTTGTTGGTCAACAGGTTGGCGGCGCGGATCGCTTCCATCTCCTTGCCCGGACGTGGCTTGGTGGATCCAAGACCGAACATCTGAACAAAGGCCTCGTCTTCCATGCCCTCGGGCAGGATGATCCCGGCGGCCTCTACTTCGGCTCTCTTTTCGGCAATCTTCTTCTGGGTTACCGGCAGTGCCACCGGGTTCATGATCGCAGAGGTCATCCCCGCGCCCATCGCCATCGGCAGGAAGGCATTGTTGATGCCGTGACGGTTCGGCAGGCCAAAGGAGACGTTCGAGGCACCACAGGTGGTGTTCACGCCCAGTTCTTCACGCAGACGGCGAACCAGTGCAAAGACCTGCTGGCCTGCGGTTGCCATCGCACCAATCGGCATCACCAGCGGGTCAACCACGATGTCATGGGCAGGAATGCCGAAATCTGCGGCGCGCTCGACGATCTTCTTGGCGACGGCAAAGCGGACGTCGGGATCTTCGGAGATGCCGGTGTCGTCGTTGGAAATGGCCACGACCGGCACGTTGTACTTTTTGACCAGCGGCAGCACGTGCTCCAGGCGCTCTTCCTCGCCGGTGACCGAGTTCAGCAGCGGACGGCCCTCGGCGGCCTGCAGACCGGCTTCAAGCGCGCCGGGTACCGAGGAGTCGATGCAGAGCGGCGTGTCGGTCAGACCTTGCACCAGCTGGACGATCTTGGTCATCAGCGGCGGCTCGGTCTCGTTCGGGTTCGGGTTGGAGTTGTAGACAACGCCCGCGTTGATATCGAGGATGTTGGCGCCGGCCATCACCTGCGCAATCGCGTCTTGTTCAACGGTGGAGAAATCGCCGGCTTCCAACTCGGCCGCGAGTTTCTTGCGGCCTGTGGGGTTGATCCGTTCGCCGATCACACAGAACGGCTCATCAAATCCCAGGATTGCGGTTTTTGTCTTAGATTCTACGACGGTACGGGTCATTTTTTATCCTTGGGAATTGACCGGCTGCGCTGCTGCGCCGCCGTTGTTGATAGCCCAGGTGGCGTTGGTCTTGATGCCACCCAGCGGGAAGAAATGCACATTGGTGATGTTGAAATCGGGGTTGGCGGCCTTGTGGGCAGCCAGCTCGGCAATCACATCTGTCGGCTCATAGGGCAGCAGCAGCTTGGAGACATCCATCGCGCGCTTTTGCAGCACCTTGAGGGACGGACCAACACCGCAGGCGATGGCGAATTTGATCAGCGTCTGCAGTTTGGCCGGGCCGGCAATGCCGATATGGATCGGCAGATCTACGCCTGCGGCCTTGATGCTGTCGGCCCATTCGATGATCGGCTTCGCCTCAAAGGCGAACTGGGTTGCCAGCGCCATCTTCGCATCGGTGCGTTCGGAGAATTTCTGTTTCCACAGAAGCGCATCCGAGACGTTCTTCATGCTGCCGTCAGGATCGATATCCTTGTTGCCTTCGGGGTGGCCCGCAACATGCAGGTTGGTGAACCCGGCCTTGTCGAACAATCCGGTTTCCAAGAGCTGCATGGAGCTGTCAAAGGCACCATGAGGTTTGGCAACACCACCGGCCAGCAGCAGCGCCTGCTTGACATCGGCCTCCCCCTGATAGCGGGCGATCCAGTCGGCCAGCGTGGCTTCGTCCTGGATGATCCGCGCGGGAAAATGCGGCATCACCGGGTAGCCTTCGGCATTGAGCCGCTTGGCGGTTTCCACCATTTCCTCGATCGGCGTACCTTCGATATGGGCGATGTAGACGCGGGTGCCGGCGGGCAGCAGATCGCGGAAGCTCTCGACCTTGGCAGCGGTACGGGGCATCACCTCGATCGAGTAGTTTTCCAGAAAGGCCTCGACCTCGGGGCTGCTGGGCTGCGCTACGCCAGCATCGCGTTTCTTGAAGTTCAACAAAGCCATCGTGGCCTCCCAAAAAGATGTCAGGCTCATGCCCATCCGTCGTTAGCGATCAGTGTCTTGAGCCGGTCCTGATCATAATCCGCTTCCAGACGCTTGGCCTCGGCCTCGGCGATATCGGCCGGTTCACCATCCATGGCGTAGGGCGCAGCCTTGCGCCATTCCGCGAGATAGGCGTCGGCGTCCTTCGCGTTCACCTTCATTGCCGCACGGTCGATGGCTTGTTCAAACCGCTCTTCCAATTGACGTTTGGCCCCGCGACGGCCTTTGCCGACGATGATCTGTGCTGGGATGTCGCGCCAGTATACGATGGTGACGTCGGGCATTGCCTGAGCTTCCTTTGCGTCTGTGTAGTTGCGTTTCTAGTGTGGCATCGCCGGGCGCGTTCGTCGGATTTCGACCTGACATTGGTTCTGAGCGACCTTTTCCGGGTCGCTTCTGGATAGCAACGGCGGGCCGGGCTGGCTACCGGGCAGCGCCCTCATAATATTCAACAGCTTTATGAATTTGATCGGCAAAGCGCTCAAAACCGTTCAAGAAACGTCAATTCGTCAATCGGCAAATCGTCATCGGGGCATTCGGGCCACCTTGCACGTGGCGGTCAGCCCACATATGCTTGGATCAACACGATTATCGGAGGGCGTGAATCATGGCGCCCAGGCGTTCCAAAGGTGCGGGCGCATTTCCCCGAGTGGTAGAGAGCCCTGCACCGGCCCGCCCAGATCCTGATGCGCTCTATGCGGCGCTCGATCTGGGGACAAATAGCTGCCGGATGCTGATTGCCCAACCCAAGGGCAGCGGCTTCCATGTGGTGGACAGCTTTTCAAAAACGGTGCAACTTGGCGCCGGTTTGGAGCGGACCGGGCGCTTGTCGCGCGCGTCGATGGCGCGCACCATCCAGGCTCTGCGTATCTGTCAGCAAAAGCTCAAACGCAACCGGGTGAAACGGATGCGGCTGGTCGCGACTGAGGCCTGTCGTCGGGCGAAGAACGCGCGAGAGTTCATTCGTCAGGTGCGCCGCGAGACCGGTCTGACGCTGGAGATCATCCAACCCGAGGAAGAAGCGCGTCTGGCAGTGATTTCCTGCGCGCCGCTGGTGTCGACGAAGACGGATCAGCTGCTGGTGGTCGATATTGGCGGCGGCTCCACCGAACTGGTCTGGATCGACATCTCCTCGATCCCGCGCCGCGACCGGCCATCCGCCATCATGCGGCTGCACGCAGGGTTTCATCCCGTTGAAAGCCCCTTTCCCGCGGCCAAGGTTGTTGACTGGATCTCAGTACCACTTGGGGTCGCGACGCTGCGCGATCAGTTCCACGACGTCGAGGATGACGCGGCCCGTTTTGCCCTGATGAGCTGGTTCTTTGAAGAGAACCTCGCCGATTTTGCGCCCTATAAGGACGAGCAGACCCGACAGGGCTTTCAGATCGTTGGCACCTCTGGCACCGTCACCACCGTTGCCGCCTCGCATCTGGGGCTGAAACGCTATGACCGGACCAAGGTGGACGGGCTGCGCATGACCAGCGATCAGATTGACAAGGTTATCCGCTCTTATTTAGAACTCGGCCCTCAGGGACGCCGCAGCGACCCGCGTATTGGCGAAGACCGTCAGGCGCTGATCATGTCGGGGGCGGCAATTCTACAGGCGCTCTTGCGGTGCTGGCCGACGGACAGGTTGTCCGTTGCGGACCGGGGCCTGCGCGAAGGCCTGCTTTATGCACAGATGAGCGCCGACGGCGTTCTGGAAGACGGGCCGTTCTGACGGCCACACACAGGATATGAGCGTCCGACAGTTGGCCCCGATGCGGCCACGGACGACAGGGAACAGCAAATATGGCAAAGACACCCACGGGAAAAACACCCACTGGCAAGAACACCTCCGGGCGCGGACAGCGTGACCTGAAGGTCAAGGTCAAGACTGCCCGTGGGCGTAAACTCAGCTCCACCCGCTGGTTGCAGCGGCAGTTGAACGACCCTTATGTGAAACGCGCCCAGGCCGAAGGCTACCGTGGGCGCGCGGCCTATAAGATCATGGAAGTCGACGATAAATTCCGCTTCCTTGTGAATGGCGCGCGGGTGGTCGATCTGGGCTGCGCCCCGGGCGGCTGGGCGCAGGTAGCGGTGAAGCGGATCAATGCGCTGGGGGAAAAGCCGGGTAAGGCTGTAGGCCGCATCATCGGCGTTGATCTGCAGGAGGTCGAGCCGCTGGCGGGTGCCGAGTTCCACCAGCTGGATTTCATGGACGAAGGGGCCGACGACAAGGTCAAGGAATGGCTTGGTGGCAAGGCAGATGTGGTGATGTCGGATATGGCAGCTGCCAGTTCCGGTCACAAGCAGACCGACCATTTGCGGATTATCTCGCTTTGTGAAACCGCGGCCTATTTTGCCTTCGACGTTCTGGAAGAAGGCGGTACCTTCGTGGCCAAGGTATTGGCCGGCGGGGCCGAGGGTGATCTGCAAAAGCTGCTGAAGCAGAAATTCACCAAGGTTTTCCACGTCAAACCGCCATCGTCACGTTCGGACAGTTCGGAAAAATTCGTGGTTGCAACCGGGTTTCGCGGTGAGCCTTCGGATGCGTCTGACGATTGATCTCTAACCGGGCTGTGGCCGGGCGCATGGCAACCGCCGCCCTGCCCCGGCTTTCAGGTCTGGGCGATCAGCTCCCGCGCTGAGCGGTGCTGGAAAACGACCGCAGCGCCAGCGCCTGCAAGGCGATGGTTTCCAGTGAGGTGCCTTCAGCGCGCAGCGTCACGCGCGGGCTGTCCTTCTCGATGCAATGAGGCGCCGCGACAGGCTGTTTCAGCAGGCGTTGCACCAATTGGCGGGGCGGAAGTTTGCTTTGCAAAAGACGCATCTGTTCCTCGTACCGTATGAGCGTTCGGGCTGTTCTCATCGAAGAATAGACCGGCCACTGGGCCAGCATCGTGGCTCAATTGTGGCAGAACTGCCTTATTGTTGCGATTTTCGAAACAATTTCACTTCAGGCACGGGCTGGTGCACTCGGACGGTTGCAAACGCCTGCGACAGGTCAGGAGGTTGGATGCAGCAGCACCCCGTTGAGTTCCGCGCCAAGGATCAGAATGGCTGAGTTCAGATAGAGAAAGATCAGCGCCGCCATAGCCCCCGCCAGCCCTGCATAGGTGGCCGAATAGGCCGCAAAACTGCTGATGTAGATGGCAAAGGCGAGGCCGGCCGCCCACCACAGCACCACTGTCAGCAGCACCCCCGGCAGCACCTGTGAGAGCCGGTGACGCTTCGCCGGGAGCAGCATGTGGAAGGCAAACACAGCAACGAGCGGGATCACCGCAACCAGAACCCCGTTCAGACCGCCCTCCCAGTTGCCTCTCAGCGGGACCTGCGGGAAAAAACTGGCCAGATGGCGCGCATAAAGCGGCAGGATCAGCTCAAATACCGCCGCCGCCATAATGCCCGCGCCCCCCAGGATCACCAGACCAATGCACAGGCCCCGGGTCTTCCAGAACGGCCTGGTATCGCGTTCATGATAGGCCTGCACCATTGCCAGACGCACCGCATCCACCCCGTTGGAGGCAAAGTAGATAGCGATGACACCACCTAGCGTGACCACCCCGGTGGAAGATGTGGCAAGCACCGAGTAGACCTCCCGCACGATGGGATCCGAGACGCTTTCCGGCCAGGAGCCAAAGACCAGCTCCACCAGGTTTTCCAGATCAACCCCGCCCGACAGTGACCCCGCCACCGCACCGGTGAGCGCCACGGTAAAAAGGATAAAGGGAAACAAGGCGAGCATCAGCGACATGGCGATATGGCTGCTCAGCACCCAGCCGTTCTTGTCGTTGAACCGCTTGGCGGCCAGATACAACGCATAGGCGCCGGGTTTCACATAGGGTCGCATGCTCATGGCCTGACGGTCTCATAGCTCGCTTCAAAAAACCAGCCCTTTCAGGGAGATATAGCCAAGCCCATCCGCCGGATGTAGGTTTGGCCAGAAGATATGCGACAGGGAGCGCGGCGATGGCCTGGATTGCGATAAGCACATCGGCAGTACTGATGATGTGGGTGCTTGCGGGTCTGGCCTCTCTGAAGGCGGCCCGCACCGCCCGCACGCCGCAAGGGGCGATCGGCTGGGTGGTATTTTTGCTGTCCGCTCCGCTGGTGGCGCTGCCGCTCTATCTGTTTTTCGGGCAACGCCGGTTTTCGAGGTATCGCGCCACCCGGCGCGAGGCGGAGCGGGTCCTGAACGCGCTGCGCGTCTACTCAGATCTTCACACACAGGACCGCGATCAATTGGCCGCGAACCAGGCCCCCTTCGAACGGTTGGCCGGTTATCCGGTCTGCCGGGGCAACGGGTTTGAGCTGCTCAAAAACGGCTCTGAAATCGCCGATGCGATTATCGAGGCCATTGATGCGGCAGAGGATTACGTTCTGGTCCATTTCTACATCGTGCGCAATGACAAGATCGGACAGCGGTTCAAGACCGCCTTGCTTGACGCACGCGCGCGCGGCGTTGCTGTCTGGTTCATGACGGATGCGGTAGGCAGTCACGGGCTGTCAAACCGATACCGCGAGGCGTTGGAGGCGGCAGGTGTCAATCAGGTTGACCCCAGCACCCGCCCCGGCCCGAAACATCGGTTTCACCTGAACTTCAGGAACCATCGCAAGACGGTCATCGTCGACGGGCGTGTCGGCTTTACGGGCGGAATGAATATCGGCGATGAATACATGGGGCGCGACCCGACCTTTGGCGCTTGGCGCGATACGCAGGTGCGGTTGACCGGCCCGGTCGTGCAGCAGCTACAGCTGGGCTATGCGGAGGATTGGTTCTGGTTGACCGAGGATCCGATCCTTGACCTGCTGACCTGGGACTGCGCCCCGGTTGAGGGCGCAGGCAAACCCGCGCTGGTGGTCGAAACCGGGCCGGGAGACAGTACCATCAACGGCTCGATGCTGTATTTCTCTGCCATCTCCGCTGCGCGTTCCCGGATCTGGCTTGCCTCGCCTTATTTCGTGCCGGATCAGGATGTCGTGGCTGCGTTGAAGAACGCCGCCATGCGCGGGGTCGATGTGCGCATCCTGTTGCCCGAGACTGCGGATCACTACGCACCCTGGCTGGCTGCCTACGCCTATTTTGACGACCTGCGCGAGGTTGGTGTCAAAATCCACAGGTATCAGGCCGGATTTGTGCACCAGAAGGTTTTTGTCGTGGATGATACCATCGCGGCGGTGGGCACGATGAACCTCGACAACCGTTCTTTCCGGCTGAATTTTGAGAGTATGGCGCTGTGCTTTGATGCGGAAACGGCAGAACAGGTGGCGCAGATGCTGGATGAGGACATGGCATCGTCAACACTTCTGGAGACGGATCTGGACGCGCAACCGATGACCATCCGCTTTGGTGCGCCTGTCGCGCGCCTGCTGGCGCCAATCCTGTAGGGGCACCACGCCCGAGGTGACGGGTCAGCGTGCTCTCACCGGCGCGGTATCTTCCAGCAGAAACACCTCTCGCAATGCAGCCACCAGAAACGCCGTGCTGATGCCAAAGGCAAAGAGCCCGGTAACCGCGCCGAAGGCCGCAAAGATCCGCATCCCCTCGCCAAGGACGATATCGCCGTAGCCGAGGGTGGTATAGGTCGCGAGCGAGAAATAAATCGCAGTATTCCAGTCGCCTATGGCACCAGAGAAAATCAGCGCCGTGGCCCAGATCCAGACCTGCAGCGTATGGGCAAAGACGATCAGCCCGATCGCAACCGCCAGCACTGCGCTCATCTGCACAAAGCGCCGCCCACGTTGCAGCACGCCAAGCCGCCTGCGCAGAACATGGATGCAGAACACCAGCAACCCAGCCTCCACGACAAGGCAGATCCCGAGGTACAGGCTGCCGAGCAGCAGCTGCTGGATGAGTGTCATGTCCCTGCCCTCATTCTTTGACCTTGCGCCGATGGATCTGTCGATCAGCCGCGATCGGCTCGGCTCACGGCTCCGATTTTGGCGCAGTCTACGAAATCAGCGCTGCGACATGCAATCGCGATAGTACTGTTTGACCAGCCGCTTGCGCTGCGCCTCGGGCGTGTTGAAGTAATCATCGCGGTCCTCGGCTTCGGAACCGCTGCGTGATCTCGCGCGGCGCAGCTTGCCCTCCTGCACACTGATCCCGATCCGAACTGTCCCGGAGAAAGTGATCCCGGCGCGATCATTGCCCAGCCGCAGACCGTCAGGGGCATCACTGCGCGGCGCGCCGGCGTAGGCCTCCGCCCGGCTGCGGCAGAGCGCTTCGCGGCTGCCGGACGCCGTTTGCGCCTCGGCGACCTCCGTCAGCGGGACCGTTGCCAGAGCGGCCAGAATGGCAGGTGCCAGACCTCGCGATGACCAGCGGAATGGCAGTGAGAACAGCGACATGGCGTAGCCTTTGTTGAGCCCAACCCCATTATTGCATGGGCAAGCTTCAAATGGGGCCTACATCAGGGCGCGTCAATGTTATCTGTTGTCTTGGGCCGGGATCCCCGGAAAGGTCAGCCTGCAAAATCAGCCTGTCTGGTCGCCGGATGTATCGCGACGCAGTCGGGCAAACCATAACAACCGCAAAGGGTTATACGTCGATGCTAATCATTGAGGAGGTCAGCAAGTCCTATTCGGGGCCGTCCGGCGCTGTTCCGGTTTTGGACCGTGTCTCGCTGGATCTGGCCGCCGGGTGCAGCCTCGCACTCACCGGAGACAGCGGATCCGGCAAAAGCACGTTGCTGCATCTGGCGGCCGCGCTGGATCAGTTCGACCGCGGCCGCATAGTGGTGGATGATGTGTCCCTCGCCGAGCTGGATGACACCGGGCGCGCGGCGCTGCGGCGACGACATGTGTCCCTTGTGTTTCAGCAGTTCAACCTGATCCCGGCCCTGACCGTTGGTCAGAACATCAGCCTGCATGCCCGGCTGGCCGACACGGTTGATGCCCCTTGGATCGAGGCATTGACCCGTCGGCTGGGGCTGGCCGAACTACAGGGGCGCTACCCCGAACAGCTGTCTGGCGGACAGCAGCAGCGGGTCGCTATTGCCCGCGCGCTGGCGCTGCGCCCAAAGCTGCTGCTGGCGGATGAGCCGACCGGTAATCTGGACGAAACGTCAAGTGCTTCGGTCATGGAGCTGATGCTGGATCTGGTGCGGGAAACTGGCGCGGCGCTGCTGCTCGTGACCCATTCGCAGGCCATTGCGGGCTTGCTAGACAGGCAAATCCACCTCAGCAATGGCCGCCTGCGTGAGGCCGGGACATGAGAGCGGCTGCATTCTCCGCGATCCTGTCTCACTGGCGCCAGCACCCGCTGCAATTGGCCATGCTGATCACCGGTCTTGCGCTGGCCACCGCGCTCTGGTCTGCGGTGCAGGCGATCAATGCCGAGGCGCGTGCAAGCTATGCCGAAGCCGCAGCGCGCATCTCCCCGTCCGGACAAAGATATCTCGTAAATCCAGAGGGAGATATTAATATTTCCCAATATGTTGCGCTGCGACGTGAAGGTTGGCAGCTCTCGCCGATACTGATCGGTGACCTCACAAACCAACAAACAGGCTCCGGCCGAAGGCGCCTTGAAATGGTGGGCATTGATATCCTCTCGCATCCGATGATGGAGCGGCTGAGCGAAGCCGGAACCGCAACGGAATCCGACGGCGACACATCCGTGGCGCTTTCCCCGGCGGATCTGCTGCTGGCACCTGGTCACCTGTTCTTGCACCCCGAGACGGATGTGACCGGCCTCGATCTTGATCTGCCTCCGACAACGCGCAGCACAGCGGTTCCCCGAGACGTTTTGATCAGTGACATAGCGACTGCGGCGCGACTGCTCGCGCGACCGGATGCGATCAGCCGCCTGATGGTGCTGGATGCGCAACCCAGCGGGCTCAGATCGCTGGGCGAACTGGTGCCTGACCTGCGTTTGCAGAGCGCATCAACCAGCGCGGATACGGCGCAGCTCACCCGCAGTTTTCACCTCAACCTCACCGCCTTTGGGCTGCTGTCCTTTGCGGTGGGCCTGTTCATCGTACAGGGCACCATCGCATTGGGGATTGAACAGAGACGCGGCATGTTCCGCAGCCTGCGCAGTTTAGGGTTACCGCTCAACACTCTGGTCTGGCTTGTTTTTGCTGAACTACTGGCTATCACGCTTGTGGCGGCGTTGCTTGGCCTGATCCTTGGCTATCTGATCGCGGCGGCTCTCCTTCCCGGTGTCAGCGCAACCCTTTCGGGGCTGTATGGCGCCTCGGTCGATGGCAGCCTGAACCTTCGTCCGGGCTGGGTGCTTTCTGGCCTTGCGATGGCCTTGGCAGGCATGATGCTGGCCGGTGGTCAAAGCTGGTACAGCCTGTCGCGATTGCCCATTCTTGCAGCGCCAGCTGCAACCGCGCGCGGTCAGCAGGCGCTGCGTGGCCATCGGCTCTCTGCTGCGACCGGTGCGCTGATGGTGCTGGCGGCGGCAGCAATACCGGTGCTGTTCGACGGGCTGCTGGCTGGCTTTGTCTTTCTCGGCTGTCTGATGCTGGGGGCCGCGCTGCTGCTGCCGCTGGCGCTATCGCGGCTGGCCTTGGTCGGAACCCGAATGGCGCGTGGCCCGGTGACGCTCTGGTTATGGGCGGACATGCGCGCGCAGCTGCCGGGTCTGTCGCTGGCGCTGATGGCACTCCTTCTGGCGCTGGCGACAAATATCGGTGTTGGCACAATGGTTTCCAGCTTTCGCCTCACCTTCCTTGGCTGGTTGGATCAACGGCTGGCCTCAGAGCTCTATATGACGCTTCCGCGCGACGAGATGGCCGATGAGGTGCTGCCCTGGCTGGCGGAGAGGGGCATCCGCGCCCTGCCAATCCGCCACAGTGATGAGCGCTACAGCGGCGCCCCGATGGACGTATACGGTGTGGTCGATGATGCCACCTATCGCGACAACTGGCCGCTGTTGCAGGCCGACGCAACCGTCTGGCAGCAGGTGGCCGACGGCAGCGGCGCGCTGATCAACGAACAGCTGGCGCGCCGTGGCGACCTGGAAACCGGAGATCTGCTGCAGATCGCACCGGAATGGCACATGCGGATAGCAGGCGTCTATTCCGACTATGGCAACCCCAACCCGCAGGCGATTGTCGGTCTCGCCACCCTGCTGGAGCATCGCCCGCTGATCGAGAACCGCCGTTTCGGCCTGCGTCTGCCGGTTGAGGACGTGGCGCGCCTGCGCCGTCAGCTTCAACAGGATTTCGATCTGCCGTCCAGTGCCTTCATCGACCAGAGCGCGCTTAAACGGCAGTCGCTGGCGATTTTTGACCGTACTTTTGTCGTGACCGGAGCGCTGAACCTGCTGACCTTCGGCGTCGCTGGCTTTGCAATGCTGACCAGCCTGCTGACGCTCTGGAGTCAACGTCTGCCGCAGCTGGCGCCGATCTGGGCGATGGGGCTGACACGCCGTCAACTGGCCAGATATGAACTTCTACGCAGCGTGATCCTGGCCGGGCTGACGGCCCTGCTTGCCCTGCCTCTCGGCCTGCTGCTGGGCTGGGCATTGCTCGCGGTTGTCAATGTCGAAGCCTTCGGCTGGCGCCTGCCGATGTTTCTGTTTCCGCTGGACTGGCTAAGGCTGTTCCTGATGGCGCTGGCGGCGGCCGCGCTGGCGGCGGCCCTGCCGGCACGGCGGCTGTCAAAGCTGAAACCCGCCGATCTGCTGAGGGTCTTTGCCAATGAACGTTAAGCCTGCTCTCCAAGCGATTTTCTGCGGCCTTGTCGCGGTGCTGGTGCTGTTCATCCGGCTTGCCGGTCCGGCTGCGGCGCAGGGATATGCCGGGCTCGGAACCGAGGTGGACGGGTTTGCAGTACCTGCACGCGGCACCCAGCTGGTTTTCCCGCGTGATCACGGCGCGCACCCCGAGTTCCGCATCGAGTGGTGGTATCTGACCGCCAATCTGACCGGAGATGACGGGCGTGACTACGGGGTTCAGTGGACGCTGTTCCGGTCTGCCCTGCAACCGGGTGATGCCCGTTCGATGCCGACCGCATCCGCCTGGGAAGACCCCCAGATCTGGATGGGCCACGCTGGTCTGACGACGCCCGACGCCCATTTTCACGCCGAGCGGCTGGCGCGGGGTGGCATTGGGCAGGCCGGTGTCACCACCGCTCCGTTTGAGGCCTATATCGACGATTGGTTCATGCGCGGCCGCGATGCCGGTCTGGACGCGCTGAGCCTGCGCGCGACCGGGCAGGATTTTCGCTATGATCTCTCTCTCACAGCCAATGGTCCCTTGGTCTTGCAGGGGGATGGCGGCTATTCGGTGAAATCGGCGGATGGACAGGCCAGCTACTATTATTCCCAACCGCACTATCAGCTGAGCGGCACATTGCAGCTGCCCGGCGGCCCGGTGCAGGTGACCGGAGAAGGCTGGCTGGACCGTGAATGGTCAAGCCAGCCCCTGTCTGAGGATCAGAGCGGCTGGGACTGGTTTTCGCTGCGCTTTGATAGTGGCGAAAAGCTGATGGGGTTTCAGTTGCGGGGCAGCAGCCTGTTCACCTCAGGCACATGGATCGCAGCCGATGGCACGCCCTCTCCGCTGGAGCCAGGGCATCTTCAGGCGACGCCGCGCGGGCTGAAACAGGTTGCCGGTCGCGCGGTCCCAACGGAGTGGAACCTGCGCCTGCCCAAACGCGGCCTCGATATCGAAGTCACCGCGCTGAACCCGCAGGCTTGGATGGCGATGTCCTTTCCCTATTGGGAGGGACCGGTGCGGATCACCGGCAGCCACAGCGGTAAGGGATATCTGGAGATGACAGGTTACGCGCCGCCTCCCGACTAAAGGCAGACCGGGCGCATGGGCGACGGAAAAAGGGGCGCCCGATCGGACGCCCCTAAAATAAGGAGATATGCGGTTAGAATGCCTGCGGATCAGCGCACCACATAGACCGAACAGGTGGAATGGCGGATCACCCGCGCCGCATTGGGTCCCAGCAGATAATCCGACAGCTCCGGCTTATGCGCGCCGATCACGATCAGATCGGTTCCCGCCTTGTCCGCGACCTTCAGGATTTCCTGATAGGCTTTGCCGGTGGCCACCAGATGTCGCACCTTGGCGTTGCGTTCGGCGCCGAGGACCTCCTCGCAGAGCTTGCCCAGATGATCTGCGGTTTCCTTTACCGCGCGTTCATGGTGGTGCTCTTCGAAGAACCCCGAGACCCAGCTTTCGCCAAAATCGGGCAGCACATTGACGACATCCAGCTGCGCGCCATCCAGATCGGCCAGTCGGGCCGCCTCTGCCAGCACCTTGCGGTCCGTCGTGTCGCCGTTCAGTTCCAGCGCGCAGAGAACAGATTTACTCATGCCATTGCCTCCTCTTTGCGGGCACGGCCCGTCTGCATCAGGGCAACAAGCCCCAGCAGCAGCAGCGCCGGGATAAAGATCAGCTCCTTGGGCAGCTGATCCGACGGAACCTGCACCGAGGTCAAGGATACCGGGTCATCCAGATAGAAATCAAACCCGTCCAGCATCGGCTGCGCCGGGGTGCCGAACATCGGCTCTTCCAGTTTGACAATGCCGTCTTCTTCCAGCGGCAGCAGTCCGAACTGATCGAGGCTTGTCTGCCCGCCCTCTGCGCCGACGGTCAGAACCAAAGTGGTTTCGGTCATCTCGCCAGTGTCGAAATCGGGACCCGCCACTTTCACGCGCACTTCGGTGCCTTCGGGGACATCGTCGAGCGCGGTGACCAGCTCGGCCGGCTCTACCTGCGTGAACGGCGGCTGGATGTAATCCATGAAGAAGCCGGGACGGAAGATTGCAAAGGCAATCGCCACCAGCGCCACGCTTTCATAGATCCGGCTGCGGGTCAGGAAATATCCCATGGTGCCGGCAGTAAAGACAAGGATCGCAATGGTGGCGGTCACCGCAACCAGTATCCCCTCGGCCCAGGTGACATCAATCAGCAGAAGATCGGTGTTGAAGATGAACACAAACGGCAGCGCCACGGTGCGCAGGCTGTAGAAGAAGGCGATGAATCCGGTACGGATCGCATCGCCCCCGGAGACAGCCGCCGCGGCAAAGCTCGCAAGGCCCACAGGCGGTGTCACATCCGCCATGATGCCGAAGTAGAACACAAATAGATGCACCGCGATCAGCGGCACGATCAGACCGGATTGCGCCCCCAGTTCGACCACAACGCCCGCCATCAGCGAGCTGACAACGATGTAGTTTGCCGTCGTGGGCAGACCCATGCCCAGGATGAGGGACAACAGCCCTACCATCACCAGCATCAGGATCAGGTTGCCGCCCGACAGGAACTCAACCAGATCGGCCATGACCTGACCAACACCGGTGAGGGTCACCGTGCCTACGATCACGCCGGCTGTTGCTGTTGCCAGCGCGATACCGATCATGTTGCGCGCACCATCCACCATGCCGTGCCACAGGTCGTTGAGCCCATCCATAAAGTTGTGCAGCAGGTTGCTCTGCCCGCGGAACAGCGCCTTAAGCGGTTTCTGGGTGAGCAGGATCACGAATAGCAAGGCGGTCGCCCAGAAAGCCGACAGGCCCGGCGATTTCTGTTCGATCATCAGGAAGTAGACCAGCACGATGATCGGCAGCAGGTAATGCAGACCGGCCTTGTAGATCTCGCCAACCTCGGGCAGTTCGATGTCCTTGGCGTTGGGATCATCGGGTTCAAGGTCGGGAACCTGCGCTGCCATATAGACCAGCGCGACATAGACCAATGCAACCAGACAGGTGATGATCAGGCCGGCTGCACTTGGTGCGACGGCTTCGATCGCATCAACCGGGAATTGGGTGCCATAGCACAGCCCCGCAAACACCAGGAAGAAGCTCAGCATACCCAGCGCCGTGCGCATCAGGTTTACTTCGCGGTTGCCCAGGGTCGGCATCTTCCGCTTTACCGCTTCCAGATGCACGATGTAGATCAGCGCGATATAGGAGATGGTCGCCGGCAGGAACGCATGGGTGATCACCTCGACATAAGAAATGCCGACATATTCCACCATGAGAAACGCAGCCGCGCCCATAACCGGCGGCATGATCTGGCCATTGACAGAGGAGGCAACCTCTACCGAACCGGCCTGCTCCGAGGTGAAGCCAACCCGCTTCATCAGCGGAATGGTGAAGGTCCCGGTGGTCACGACATTGGCAATCGAGGAGCCGGAGATCAGACCGGTTGCGGCAGAGCCGACCACCGCCGCCTTTGCCGGGCCGCCGCGCAGGTGACCAAGCGCGCCAAAGGCCATCTTGATAAAGTAATTGCCCGCACCCGCCTTATCCAGAAGTGCACCGAACAGCACGAAGAGAAACACGAATTTCGTCGACACCCCCAGCGCGATGCCAAACACACCTTCCGAGGTGATCCACATCTGCTCCATCGCGCGGTCCAGCGATGCGCCTTTCCAGCGGATCACATCGGGGACCAGCTCGGATGAGCCGAAGAAAACATACAGCAGGAACACAGAGGCCACGATTGCCATCGCCGGGCCAAGGGCGCGGCGCGCGCCCTCAAACAGCAGCACAAGACCGATCGCAGCAAAGACCGTGTCGATGTCATCACCCTTGCCACCGGCATTCACGATCTTCTCGTAGAAGATATAGCCATAAAGTGCGGTAAATGTGCCCATCAGCGCCAGGATCCAGTCCTGAACCGGGATCCGGTCCGTCGGGCTGCTCTTCAGCGCGGGATAGGCCGCATAGGCGAGAAAAATGGCAAAGGCCAGATGGATCTGGCGCGCATTGTTTACGACGCTGCCCGGTAGCACGAGATTGGCAACCGGAGAGGCCAGCAGCACCTGAAAGACCGACCAGATGCAGGCCACAATGGCCAGGAACAGCCCTACGCTGCCAATCGGGTTGCGGGCGCCGGAGTCTGATGAGGCAACAAGAGCCTGAAGCTCTTCCTCCGACAGCGGACCTTTGCCCTGTGTTTCACTTGTCATGATGGTTCCCCTCGAAAGCTCGTACCGCTTGGGTGCAGGTACTGCTCCACTTGTTCTTGACACCCCGGTCAGCGGACGTGGAGACCGCAGGTGCAAAACGGGGCGCCATGGCGCCCCGTTCGATCAATCGGTCTGGTTATTCAACCCAGCCCTGTTCTTTGTAGTACTTCGCCGCGCCGGGATGCAGCGGTGCGGACAGGCCCGCAGTTGCCATTTCCTCAGGCTTCAGGTTGGCGAAGGCCGGGTGCAGTTTTTTGAAGTCTTCGAAGTTTTCAAAGACCGCTTTCACCACGGTGTAGACCGCCTCGTCCGAGACCTGATCAGAGGTCACGAAGGTCGCGCCAACGCCGAATGTGCTCACATCTGCGTCGGAGCCACGGTACATGCCGCCGGGAATGGTTGCAGTCCGGTAGAAGGAGTTGTCAGCGATCAGCTTTTCAACCGCTTCGCCATTCACGGTCACCAGGACGGAGTCGCAGGCGGTGGTGGCTTCCTGGATCGAGCCGGAGGGGTGGCCAACGGTGTAGACCATGGCGTCGATCTGGTTGTCGCAGAGCGCTGCGGACTGTTCGGCGGCCTTCAGCTCGGTTGCCAGCGCAAAGCTGTCCATGCCCCAGCCTTTGGCTTCCAGCAGCACTTCCATGGTGCCGCGCTGACCGGAACCGGGGTTGCCGATGTTGACGCGCTTGCCCTGGAGGTCGTCGAAATTGGTGATGCCGGCATCGGCACGCGCCACAACGGTAAAGGGCTCCGGGTGAACGGAGAACACGGCACGCAGACCTTCAAAGGCGCCCTGCTCTTCGAATTTGGAGGTGCCGTTATAGGCGTGGTACTGCCAGTCGGACTGCGCCACACCGAATTCCAGCTCACCATCACGGATGGTGTTGATGTTGTAGACGGAGCCACCGGTGGATTCCACGGAGCAGCGGATACCGTGCTCTTTGCGGGTCTTGTTGACCAGACGGCAGATCGCGCCACCGGTCGGGTAGTACACGCCGGTCACACCGCCGGTACCGATTGTGATGAATTCTTCTGCCATCGCGGCAGGTGCCATGAAGGCGGTAGCCACAAGGGCGCTAACGGCCAGCTTGGTGTTGGTCATATGTAGTGTTCTCCCACGTTTTTGTCTTCGAAACCGTAGAGCCGCACACGGCGCGGCTGGGGTCGTTGAACCCTTGGGGACATGTAGACGCCAGGTGTGTTTTGTCGCGCGTTCTGGCAACAATTTCCGGCAGGTCCAGCGGTTAAAGCGTTTCAGGCGCATCAGACCAAGTCAAGGCTTACGATCGGCCCGTGGCCCCGCAGGCACGAGGTTTCAGCGTATCTGATACCAATCCCGGAATATTCCCCCGCATCCACATCCATTGGATTCGGCGCACTGTGGCAGATTGTCACACCCATGCGCAACCCAACTTCGCCATTCAAACCCCTTTGATGGCGATATTTTCTAGAATATTTCTGGAATTGCCGCCGCCATAAATGACTGGATCCGACACCGCAAGGGGCAAAAGCGCAATACCCTCCCCGTTTATGGGCCCCTGCCACCTAAGCGCGCCCGCGGTCGTTGCCCGGTGCGGTATGTGAACATCACTGCCGATTGTGCTTTGCGAGCGTGAGATTTCACGCCTATGTCCGAAACCGGCTGCGATGGCGGCTTGCCGAAGACTGCGCAAGGACGCAAGATACCGAAAAAGCGCACCGCCTTGGCCCGCGGCCAGGCATATGCGTCGAGACAGCCCGCAGCGCATTCCATGCCCCGGACATCCGGACCCACCCATCAGCCACCTGCAGCAGGCCAGCAAAAGGACAGTCCCAATGAACTATCACCAACCAACCAGCTTTGCCGAAGCGGCGGAGCTGGCGGCTTCAGCATCGGGGGTTACCCGTGTTCTGGCCGGCGGCACCGATGTGCTGGTGCAGATGCGCGCCGATATCGTCACGCCGGATACGCTGATCGACATCAAGGCGATTGATGGCGTCCGCGACATCCGCAAGGAAAGCGATGGCAGCTGGACCATCGGCGCCGCGGTGGCCGGAGCCGAAATGTCCGAACATGATGACCTGTCGGCCGCATGGCCGGGCGTGGTCGAGGCGATGGACCTGATCGGATCCACCCAGGTGCAGGGCCGGGCCACGCTTGTCGGCAACCTCTGCAATGCCTCCCCTGCCGCCGACAGCGTGCCGGCTATGGTTGCGGCAGGTGCATCGGTCAGCATCACCGGACCTGACGGCAATCGCCGCGCCGCCGTCGTGGATATTCCGGCAGCTCCCGGCAAGACCACGCTGAAGCCCGGCGAGTTGATCACGGCGGTGCATCTGCCGCCCGCCGTGCCCGGTCAGGGCGACGCCTATCTGCGGTTTATCCCGCGAACCGAGATGGACATCGCCGTGGTCGGCTGTGGTGTCTGGCTTCGGCTGGAGGGCGACACCGTCGCGGATGCCCGCGTTGCCCTCGGAGCTGTCGCGCCCACGGTACTGCTGGTGCAGGCCTGTGCCGATGCCCTGATCGGCTCCAGGCTGGACGACGCGGCCTTGGGGCGACTGGCCACCGCTGCCTCTGATGCCTGCTCACCGATCACCGACAAACGCGGCACCATTGCCTTTCGCACGCAGGTGGCGGGCGTAATGGCCCGCCGCGCCGCAGAAACCGCCTATGCCCGCGCCAAGGGAGACAAAGCATGAGCACGAAGATCCACGTCTCGGCCACCGTCAACGGCGATGCCGTCGATTACCTCTGCGATCCGCGCGAAACGCTACTTGATGTGCTGCGCGACCGTTTGAACCTCACCGGTGCCAAGGAAGGCTGCGGCACCGGCGACTGTGGCGCCTGTTCGATCACTCTCAACGGGCGGCTGGTCTGTTCCTGTCTGGTGCTCGGCGTCGAAGCCGCAGGCCAGGAAATCGCCACCGTCGAAGGCATCGCTGCTGGCGAAACACTGCATCCGCTGCAACAGAAGTTCATCGACCACGCCGCGCTGCAATGCGGTATCTGCACGCCGGGCATTCTGGTCGCGGCCAAGGCGCTGCTGGAGAAGAACCCCAACCCCAGCGAGACCGAAGTGCGTTATTGGCTGGCGGGCAATCTGTGCCGCTGTACCGGCTATGACAAGATCATTCGCGCCGTCATGGACGCGGCGGCAGAGATGCGGGAGGCATCATAATGGCTCTGGATCAACGCAAGACCGATTTCACCCAGGTGGGCACCCGTCCCAACCGCCCCGATGGTCTGGACAAGGTCACGGGCAAGGCGCGCTTTGGCGCCGATATCACGGCACCGGGAATGCTCTTCGGGGCCATCCTGCGCAGCCCTCACGCCCATGCCCGGATCAAACATATCGACACCAGCAAGGCCGAGGCGCTGAGCGATGTGAAGGCGATTGTCACCCGTGCCGATTTCTCGGACGCCATCAAACCCGCGCCGGGGCTGGAAGGCGAACAATGGAATGTGCTGGAAAACGTGATGGCGGGCGATACCGCGCTCTATGATGGCCATGCCATCGCGGCTGTGGCGGCCACCTCAGCCCTCGCCGCACGTGACGCGCTGAAGCTGATCGAGGTCGAGTATGAGGTGCTGCCCCATGTGACCGATGTCGATAAGGCGATGGCCAAGGATGCACCGGTGATCCGCGAGGGCGCTGCCGATTACTCTGTGCCGGAGGGGATGCACCCAAACGTGGTGCGCTACCACGAAAGCGGCCATGGCGATGTCGAGGCGGGCTTTGCCAAGGCCGATCTGGTGGTCGAGGAGCATTTTGTCACCGAGGCGACGCATCAGGGCTATATCGAACCCCATGCCTGCCTTGCGCAGCTGGGACAGGACGGCAAGGGTGAGCTGTGGTGCTGTACGCAGGGCCACTGGTATGTGCAGAAGAACTGCGCGGCGCTGTTGGGGATTGAGACATCGCAGCTGCGCGTCACCGCCTCGGAAATCGGCGGTGGCTTTGGCGGCAAGACCACGGTGTTCATCGAACCTGTCGCACTGGCCCTGTCGCGCAAGTCCAATCGCCCGGTCAAACTGGTGATGAGCCGCCCCGAGGTGTTCCGCGCCACCGGCCCCACCGCCTCGACCTCAATGGATATCAAGATCGGCATGACCGCAGACGGTATCATCACCGCAGCACAGGGCACCTTCCGCCTACAGGGCGGTGCCTTTCCGGGTGCGCCTGCGGATATGACCGCAATGTGTGCCTTTGCGCCCTATGATCTGAAGAACGTCCAGCAGATTGGCTATGACGTCATGAGCAACCGCCCCAAACAGGCGGCCTATCGCGCGCCCGGCTCGCCGATGGCGGCCTACGCGGTGGAATCCGTAATTGACGAGCTCTGCCGTAAACTGGATCTCGACCCAATCGAAGTGCGCTTGAAAAATGCCGCGCGCGAGGGCACCAAAGCCTCCTACGGGCCAAAGTTCGAACGCATTGGTCTGGTGGAAACGCTCGAGGCTGCCAAGGCGCATCCCCACTACAGTGCCCCGCTGAAGCCCGGTCAGGGGCGCGGGATCTCCTGCGGCTTCTGGTTCAACCATGGTGGCGAAACCTCGGTGTCATTGTCGCTGTCAGAGGATGGCACCTGTCAGATTTCTGTTGGCACGCCCGATATCGGCGGCTCCCGCGCCTCCATGGCGCTGATGGCGGCAGAGGTTCTGGGCATTCCCTATGAGAGCATCCGCGTCACCATCGCCGATACTGCCACGCTTGGTTATAATGACGTCTCCCACGGCAGCCGGGTGACCTATGCCAGCGGCCTTGCCACGATCAAGGCGGCAGAGGATGCCGTGGCCAAGCTCAGCAAACGCGCCGCGGTCAAATGGGGTATCCCCGAGGATGCTGTGAAATGGGAGGACGGCCATGCCGTGCCCTCCGGTCCCAATGCGGGCAACTTCGACCCGATGCCGCTGGCGGAGATTACCCGCGACATGGGCAAGACCGGTGGACCGATCTCGGGCCATTTCGAGGCGACGCCCGAAGGGGCCGGCGTCTCCTTTGCCACCCATATCGTCGATGCGGAGGTGGATCCCGAAACCGGCAAGACCGCTGTGACGCGCTATACGGTCATTCAGGATGCGGGCAAGGCGATCCATCCCACCTATGTCGAAGGTCAGTTTCAGGGCGGTGCCGCACAGGGCATCGGCTGGGCGCTGAATGAGGAATATATCTACGGCGAGGACGGGCGGTTGCAGAATGCGGTGTTCCTCGACTATCGGATCCCCGTCGCCTCGGACCTGCCAATGATCGACACGGTGATTGTCGAGGTGCCGAACCCCGGTCATCCCTTTGGCGTGCGCGGTGTCGGCGAAACCTCGATCTGTCCGCCTCTCGCGGCCATCGCCAATGCAGTCTCTGCGGCGGCGGGGGTGCGGTTGCATGCGCTGCCGATGTCGCCACCGCGCATTCTGGCCGCCCTGGATCAGCAGCGCGCCAAGACGGGCTGAGGCGCCGCAATGGCACCTGAGTACAGCACCACAGGTCAGGGCGCGGGCACACCGCGCCTGACCGTACACCTCTGGTCGGGCCTGCGACGGTTTGCAGATGGGCAGGACGCAGTGGAGGTTCAGGCCGCCACAATCGGCGGGATGATCGCAGCGCTCAAATCTGCCTATCCCGCACTTGCACCGGCTCTCGACGCAGGCGTATCCGTTGCCGTGGACGGCCGGATCATTGCTGCCAGTCTTGATGAACCGCTCCGGCCCCAGAATGAAATCTACCTCATGCAGAGGTTGCGCGGCGGCTAGCTGCGCAAGAGGATTGCACTTTACCGCCAATGCGCTAGGACGGCATCAGCGGCGGCGCTGGGCCAGCCATCAACGGAGGACACCGCAGTGAAGGTCAACGGCACACATTATCGCTCGCTCTGGTGGGACGAGGATCAATCGGTTCTGATGATTATCGACCAGCGTTGGCTGCCCCATGAGTTTCGCATTCAGCCGGTTGCAACACTGGATGATTTCGCGACCGCCATCGTCGAGATGCGGGTGCGTGGCGCGCCGCTGATCGGAGCCACCGCCGCCTATGGCATGGCGCTGGCGGCCGAGCTTGATCCTTCGGACGGTGCGCTGGAGGCCGCTTGGGAGCAGCTCAATGCGACCCGCCCCACTGCGATCAACCTGCGCTGGGCGCTAAACCGCTGCATGGAGGTCCTGAGTCCCCTGCCCGAGGATGAGCGTGCTGACGCCGCACTGAAACTGGCCCATGCAATCGCCGATGAGGATGTTGAAATCAACCGGCGCATCGGCACTTACGGGCTGACCCTGATCCGTGAGATCGCACAGAAGAAACCCGCAGGTGAGCCGGTGCGGCTGCTCACCCATTGCAATGCAGGCTGGATCGCCACGGTTGACTGGGGCACCGCCACCAGCCCGATGTATCAGGCCCATGATGCCGGAATTCCGATCCATGTCTGGGTCGATGAGACCCGCCCGCGCAATCAGGGCGCGCTGACCGCCTGGGAACTGGGCAGCCATGGTATTAGCCACAGCTACATCACCGACAATGCCGGCGGTCATCTGATGCAGCACGGACAGGTCGACCTGGTGATCACCGGCACCGACCGCACCACGCGTCAGGGTGATGTCTGCAACAAGATCGGCACCTATCTGAAGGCACTGGCAGCCCATGACAACGGGGTGCCCTTCTATGTCGCCCTGCCCTCGCCGACCATCGACTGGACGGTGACCGATGGCGTTGCCGAGATCCCGATCGAGGACCGCGACAGCCGCGAGGTAAGCCATGTTCAGGGCGTGCTTGATAGCGGCGACATCGGGCTTGCGCGTGTGACACCGGACGGCACGGTCTGCGGCAACCCGGCCTTTGACGTGACCCCCAATCGGCTGGTCACCGGGCTGATCACAGAGCGCGGCATCTGCGATGCCTCTGCCGAGGGGCTGGCGGCGCTGTTCCCCGATCTTATCCGCAAGGCCGGGTGACTGCGCCATGACCAGACCCGCCCCGGATGACAGCCGCGCCCTGCGCCAGTCGATCATTGATGCCTGTCTGGAGATGAACCGGACCGGCATCAATCAGGGCACCTCCGGCAATATCTCCCTGCGGATCGCCGGGGGTGACATGCTGATCACCCCGTCCGGCATCCCTTATGAGGCGATGAGCCCGGAGATGATCGTCCGAATGCCGCTTGCGGGCGGGCCTGATCCCGAGGATGCACAGCCGGCCCCGTCGTCGGAGTGGCAGTTTCATCAGGCGCTGCTTGCGGCGAAGCCGGAGGCGATGGCGGTCGTCCATGCCCATCCGGCGCATTGCTGCGCTCTCGCCGTGAACCACATGACGATCCCGGCCTGCCACTATATGGTCGCGGCCTTTGGCGGAGATGACGTGCCGCTGGCGGATTACGCGCTGTTCGGTACGGCTGAATTGTCGGATCATGTCGTCCACGCCATGGCCGACCGCCACGCCTGCCTGATGGCAAACCATGGGGCCCTTGTGACCGGTGATACGCTGGCGCGGGCGATGTGGCGCATGGTGGAGCTGGAGAGTTTGGCGCGGACGTACATACTGGCCCGCAGCATCGGCACACCAAAACTGCTAAGCACGGCGCAGATGGAGGAGGCGCTTGCTGCCTTCGCCACCTACGGGCTGAAACAGGCCTGACCAGCCGAGTCGCCATTGCGCGATAATCGAACATCTTCCCGGCCCGGTCGAACGACCAGCGGGCAAGATGACCGCTGTCACGCCATTCCTCCCAGTTAGATGGCAGTTTTTGGGCCTTCGTCCGTCTTATCCCGGAAACGGGCGTAAATTCCCTTGCGTTAGCGCAAAAGATACGACCTCATATCAGGGAATTAGGAAGAAATATGACTGACCCTCTGATTTTCGACGGCCACAACGATGTTTTGCTGCGATTGCACAATCGCGATATTTCATCCGGCGTGGACGGGTTCCAAGGCAACGGCGGGCGCCAGATTGATCTGGCCAAAGCGCGCACGGGCGGCTTTGGCGGCGGCTTCTTTGCGATCTATATTCCGGATGGCCACAGTCTGGATAGCGAAGACGAGATGATGGCAGACAGCTATGATATGCCGCTGTCGGCGGCGATCAGCTGGCCCGATGCCGCCCCTGTCGCGCTGTCGCAGGCGTCCCTGCTGTTTCAGCTGGAAAGCGACGGCGCGCTGAAGGTCTGCCGCACAACCGAAGATATTCGCGACTGCCTCTCGACCGGGATGATGGCGGCGGTGCTGCATATGGAGGGCGCGGAGGCAATTGATCCGGATTTCCACATGCTCGACCTGCTTTATCAGGCCGGGCTTCGCTCAATCGGTCCGGTGTGGAGCCGCCCGACAAGGTTCGGCCATGGCGTGCCCTTCCGGTTTCCGGGATCACCCGATACCGGTCCGGGGCTGAGGGAAGATGGCAAACGGCTGATCCGGCGCTGCAATGATCTGGGTGTTATGATCGACCTGTCGCATCTGAACGAGGCCGGTTTCTGGGATGTGGCCAGGCTGAGCGCAGCGCCGCTGGTGGCCACCCATTCCAATGCCCATGCGCTGACGCCGCACAGCCGCAACCTCACCGACCGCCAGCTGCACGCGATCCGCGACAGTGACGGGATGGTCGGCCTGAACTTTGCGGTCGCCTTTCTGCGCGAAGATGGTCGGATGGACGAAAACACCCCGATTGACCGGATGCTGCGCCATATCGACCACCTGATCAGCCAGCTCGGCGAGGATCGGGTTGGTTTCGGCTCGGATTTCGACGGGGCCACCGTGCCGCGGGAGATCAGGACCGTTGCAGGCCTGCCCGCGCTTCGCGCCGCTCTGCGTCACCACGGTGTGGATGAGACGTTGATGAAAAAACTATGTCACGACAACTGGCTGCGGGTTCTGGATGCCACCTGGCGCAGCCCGAAAACGGAGGCGTGCAGCTGACCGGTGCGCACCCCGGTTCAGACCCACACAACAACAAGACGCTGACAACAGCGCGATATTCCAAGATCAAAAACACAATAGGGAGTTAAAGATGAAAACCATTCATACCCTTCTTGGCACCGCCGCGCTGGGGCTGGCGATTGGCCTCACTCCAATGGCGACCATGGCTGAGACGCCCGCCAATATGCTGGTTATTGCCAACCGCATTGACGATATCACCACGCTGGATCCGGCGCAGAGCTTTGAATTTGCGGGTGCCGATGTGATCCGCAACATCTATGGCAAGCTGGTCAACTTTGACCCCTCCGATCTGGACGCAGGCTATCAGCCCGATCTGGCCGAAAGCTGGACCGTCTCCGAGGATGGCCGCACCATCACCTTTACCATGCGCGAAGGCGTGACCTTCCAGTCCGGCAACCCGGTCCGGGCCGAGGATGCGGCGTTTTCGCTGAAGCGCGCGGTCATTCTGAACAAGACGCCCTCCTTCATCATCACGCAGTTTGGCTTTACGCCCGAAAACGTCGATGAAACCATCAAGGTTGATGGCAATACGCTGTCTATCACCACCGACAAACGCTATGCGACCTCCTTTGTTCTGAACTGCCTTACGGCGACCATCGGCGCCATCGTCGACAAGGAACTGGTCATGGCCAATGAGGTCGATGGCGATATGGGCAACAATTGGCTGACCACCAATTCGGCAGGCTCCGGCCCCTACAGCCTGGCCAGCTGGAAGCCGAAGGAAAGTGTCACCCTGACCGCAAACCCCTCGTATTATGGCGGTGAGCCAGAAATGAAGCGCGTCATCGTGCGCCACGTTCAGGAAAGCGCAACCCAGCGCCTGATGCTGGAACGCGGTGATATCGACGTGGCCCGCGATCTGACGCCCTCGGATGTGGACGGTCTGGCCGGTGTTGAGGGTGTCGAGGTGCTGCGCGAAATGCGCGGCCGCCTGATGTATGTCTCCTTCAACCAGAAACACCCGGAACTGTCGAAGCCGCAGGTCCGTCAGGCGCTGAAATATCTCATCGACTATGACGGGATGGAAAACAGCTTCCTGAAGAACTGGTATGTCGGTCACCAGAACTTCCTGCCGAAGACCTATCTGGGCGCTGTGGACGAAAACCCCTTCTCGCTCGATGTGGAAAAGGCCAAGGCGCTGCTGGCAGAGGCCGGTGTCGAGAATCTGGAGCTGACGGTCGGTGTGCGCGAGGCGCAGGAACGGCTGGAAATTGCACAGTCGCTGCAAAACACCTTTGCACAGGCCGGGATCACGCTGAACCTTGAGGTTGGCACTGGCAAACAGATCTTGGGCAAATACCGCGCGCGGGAACTGGATATCTATCTGGGCGCATGGGGCCCGGACTATCCTGATCCGCATACCAATGCGGGGACCTTTGCCTATAACCCGGATAACTCGGACGAAGCCAATGCAACCGGTCTTCTGGCCTGGCGCAACGGCTGGGACACCGGCGGGCTGACGGAAAAGGTTGCCGCCGCCGTGGTCGAGGGCGACACCGACAAGCGCGCCGAGATGTACCACGAAATTCAGGCAGAGTTCCGCGACACAGCCCCCTTTGCCATCATGTTCCAGCTGATCGAACAGGCTGGCATGGCCGACAATGTCGAAGGGCTGAGCCTCGGCGGGGCGATCACCTCCGTCGCCTACTGGGACGTGACCAAGTAAAATGGCGAATTTCGCAACAGAAACGGAGCGGCGGCCCTGGCTGCCCCTCCCCCCCTGGGCGCGCGGCACACTGGTGACGCTGTCGTCCATCGCCGTCACCATGCTGGGCCTCTTGTTCGTGACCTTCCTGATCGGTCGGGTGATGCCCATCGATCCGGTGCTGGCCATCGTGGGCGAACGCGCCACCGAGGAGCAGTATAATGCCGCCTACCGTGAGCTGGGTCTGGACCGGTCGCTGGCTATTCAGTTTTTCTACTATGTCACCGATGTGCTGCGCGGTGATTTCGGAACCTCGCTGCTGACCGCGCGGGATGTCTCCTCTGATATCGCACGCGTGTTTCCGGCGACCTTTGAACTTGCCACTATTGGCATTCTCTTCGGCTGCATTCTGGGCGTGCCGCTGGGGGTCATCGCCGCCGTACGCCGGGGCAGCTGGATCGACCAGATTGCCCGCGTGATTGCACTTGTGGGCTATTCCATGCCGATCTTCTGGCTCGGCCTGATGGGGCTCTTGCTGTTCTACGGCATTCTGGGCTGGGTCGGAGGCCCCGGACGTCAGGGTATTTTCTACGAGGATATGATCCCGTCGGTCACAGGCATGATCCTGGTGGACTCGCTGATTGCAGGTGACTGGGGCGCGTTTCGCGACGCGTTTTCTCATATCGTGCTGCCCGCCGCGCTGCTCGGCTATTACAGCCTTGCCTATATCAGCCGCATGACGCGCTCGTTCATGCTCGAACAGCTCTCGGCGGAATATATCACCACCGCCCGCGTCAAAGGCATGAGTGAATGGGCCGTGGTCTGGACGCACGCATTTCGCAATATCCGCGTGCAGCTGATCACCGTGATCGCCCTCAGCTATGCCAATCTGCTTGAGGGATCGGTTCTGACCGAAATCATCTTTTCCTGGCCGGGGATCGGCAGCTATATCACCACCGCGCTTTTGTCGGCTGACATGAATGCGGTACTGGGCGGTACAGTTGTTGTGGGGCTCGTGTTCATCTGCCTCAATATCTTCTCCGATCTTCTCTACAAAGTCTTTGATCCGAGGTCGAAATGAGCCTGTCATCGCAAACCCCGGCCCCTCAGCAGGGCCTGCGCGCCTGGCTGCTGACCGACACGCCGAGATCGCGGCGTCAGGCCCGGCTGGCGGCGCTCTATCAGGGCTGGCTGTCGCTCAAGCAGAACCATATGGCGATGGTCGGGCTGGCCATCCTGATTTTGTTGATCTCCATCGCGCTGCTGGCGCCGGTGATGGCGCCCCATGACCCATATGTGCAGAATCTCGCCAATCGGCTGCAACCGTTGGGCAGCGAGGGGCATATTCTGGGCACGGATTCCCTTGGTCGTGATATCCTCAGCCGGTTGATCCATGGCGCCCGCATCACCCTCTATATCGTGGCGCTGGTGGCGCTGATTGCACCGGTTGCGGGCCTTCTGGTTGGCACCGTCTCCGGCTACGTCGGCGGCTGGGCCGATATTATTCTGATGCGGATCACCGATATTTTCCTGGCGTTTCCACGGCTGGTGCTGGCGCTGGCCTTTGTCGCTGCTCTTGGCGCCGGGATCGAAAACGCGGTGCTGGCGATCTCGCTCACTGCCTGGCCGCCCTATGCACGGATGGCGCGGGCCGAGACACTGACGATCCGCTCCTCCGACTATATCAGCGCGATCCGCCTGCAAGGCGCAGGCCCGCTCAGGATCATCATCAAACATATCTGGCCACTCTGCATCTCCTCGCTGATCGTTCGGGTGACGCTCGATATGGCAGGCATCATTCTGGCCGCCGCCGGTCTGGGATTCCTCGGCCTTGGCGCCCAGCCACCAAGCCCGGAATGGGGCGCGATGATCTCCGAAGGGCGCCGGTTCATCCTCGATCACTGGTGGGTGGCCACCATGCCCGGTCTTGCCATTTTTGCCGTTTCGCTGGCGTTCAACCTGCTCGGAGATGGCCTGCGCGACGTATTGGACCCAAAGGACAGCGCCTCATGAGCCCGCTTCTGGATATCGAAAACCTCTGGGTGCGGTTTCCCACCCGCAATGGCATCTTTGACGCAGTGCGCGGTGTGTCCTTCTCGCTCGGCCGTGAACGGCTCGGCATTGTTGGGGAAAGCGGCTCCGGCAAGTCAATGACCGGTCGCGCCATCCTACGACTGATCCGGCCTCCCGGCATCGTCGAAGCGGATCACATCAATCTGCACGGCGAGAACCTGCTGGCAAAATCGGAGCGCGAGATGCGCAAGGTTCGCGGCGAACAGATCTCCATGGTGATGCAGGATCCCAAATTCTCGCTCAACCCGGTGATGACCATCGGCGATCAACTGATCGAAGCCCACCGCCTGCACAGCAAATCCACCAAGACCGAGGCCTATGCCAAGGCCTTGGAAATGCTGGAGGCCGTGTCGATCCGCGACCCGGAGCGCGTGATGACCGCCTACCCGCATGAGATGTCGGGTGGCATGGGGCAACGGATCATGATTGCCATGATGCTGATCCCAAACCCGGAAATCCTGATCGCGGATGAGCCGACCTCGGCGCTGGATGTCTCGGTGCAGGGACAGGTGCTGTCGATCATGGATCGGCTGGTGAAGGAACGCGGCATGGGGCTGATCTTTATCAGCCACGATCTCAATCTGGTGTCGCAGTTCTGTGATCGGGTGCTGATCATGTATGCAGGCCGCATCGTCGAGGTCTGCGACGCCGATCAGCTGCACGAGGCGCAGCACCCTTATACACGAGGTCTGCTCGGCAGCCTGCCCCGATTTGATGCTCCGCGTCCTCGGCTTGAGGTGCTGCAACGTGATCCCGCCTGGCGGGATGCGCCCAGCGTGGAGGGTCGCAGATGACAACCGCCTTGGAAATCAACAATCTGAACGTCTATTTCGGCGACCGCGGCGCGCTGGTCCATGCCGTCAAAGCGGCCTCTCTCCGCGTTGAGACAGGTGCCAGCTTTGGCCTTGTCGGGGAGAGCGGGTCGGGAAAATCAACTATTCTGAAAGCCATCACCGGACTTGCGCCGCAATGGAACGGTGAAATCTCGGTCGAAGGCACCCGACTTGGCCCGACCCGCGACCGGGAGTTCTATAAGACCGTTCAGATGGTGTTTCAGGATCCCTATGCCTCGCTGCACCCGCGTCAATCCGTGGATCAGGTGCTGTCGGAGACGCTGCATCTGCACGGGTTCCGCGACATCGATGCACGGGTGGAACAGCTGCTGCAGGATGTTGGCCTTGGGCCGTCGTTCCGCTTTCGCTATCCGCACCAGCTGTCCGGTGGTCAGCGGCAGCGCGTCGCCATCGCCCGCGCGCTGGCCCCACGGCCGGATATCCTGCTGCTGGACGAGCCGACCTCGGCGCTGGATGTCTCGGTACAAGCGGAGATCCTGAACCTTCTCAGCGATTTACGTGCCGCGCATGGGCTGACCTTTGTGATGGTGTCGCATGACCTCGCGGTCGTTGCGCATATGTGTGATGCGGCGGCGGTGATGCAGCATGGCGAGATTGTAGAGGTGCTCAGCATTGATGCCATGCGCGCCGGGCAGACACAGCACCCCTATACGCAAACGCTGCTGCGGGCCTCGGCCAATCGGGTGGCCTGAGATGGGGCGTCAGGGGGCTGACAGAGAGCTGCCAAACGGGCGACGCCCCTCGTAATGCGCCGCGCACGGGGCGGTAACCTGAGATTAAGGCCAAGATAGTAGGCTTGACGCGCGTTTGAACAAGGATGCGCGTCATGGTGGCCACGCCGACCCCCTATTCGCTGTCCGGACCGGGTCCGGGGATGACGGTTGCGACCGTCTCCTCTGGTGTCCTGCATGGCGTGACCTACCCAAAGGTTGGCGGCCAGACCGTCCAGCTTGGCGAACTCCTCGGCGCGCTCAGCCATGCGCTTGATCTTACAGAAGGCCAGCCAGAGGGTCATTGCGTAAGATGCTGCTGGATCGGCATGCAGGTCGCCGATTACCTCGATCTGTCGCAGGAGGATCGCGCTGATCTCTACTTTACCCTGCTTCTGAAGGATCTTGGCTGTAGCTCTAACGCCGCCCGCATCTGCGCGCTCTACCGCACGGATGATCTGACCTTCAAACGCAATTTCAAATTCGTAGACGGAACCACCCGGCAGAAGCTCGAATTTGTCCTGCGCCATACCGGCCAGGGCGACAGCCGGTTGAAGCGGTTGAAAACAGTGACCGGCGTGATTGGCCGCAGCGGCAGTCTGGCGACTGAGCTGATCCAGACCCGCTGCGATCGTGGCGCGGAGATCGCCCGGCTGATGCGGTTCTCCGAACAGGTCGCAGAAGGGATCGCAGGGCTGGACGAGCATTGGAACGGCGGCGGCCACCCGGCCGGCATCAGCGGTGACGAGATTCCGCTGTTCTCGCGCATTGCGCTGATGGCTCAGGTCACCGATGTGTTCACGCTACAGATGGGCTCAAAAGCCGCCGCTACCGAGCTGGAGGAGCGTGCCGGAAGCTGGTTCGATCCCGATCTCGTTCCGGTGTTTACCCGGGTGATCCGGTCCCCCGGTTTCTATGACGCATTGACCAGCAGTCGACTGGAAGCGAGCGTGTTCTCGGATCGCTCCGCCCGGGCGACCCTCACGGTTGATGAAACCTATCTCGATGAAATTTCTTACGCTTTTTCAAAGGTTATCGACGCAAAAAGCCCCTTTACCTACGGCCATTCCGAACGGGTCGCCCATTACACGGACATGATCTGTGAACAGTTGGGCCATGATCTGGTGCATCGTCGCTGGATGGTGCGGGCCGGACTTCTGCATGATCTGGGAAAGCTGGGGGTATCCAATGCGATCCTCGACAAACCGGGCAAGCTTACCGAGGAAGAGTTCGCCTGCATGAAGCTGCATCCCGTGCTGGGACACGACGTTCTGCGGCGGATTTCGGTCTTTGAAGACGTGGCGGAGGTGGCAGCCGCCCATCATGAACGTCTCGATGGGAAAGGCTACCCGCATGGGCTTGCAGCCGCAGATCTCACCACCGACATGCGCGTGCTGACGGTTGCTGACATTTTTGACGCGCTGACCGCGGACCGGCCCTATCGCTCGGCACTGCCGCTGGAAACGGCCTTTGAGATAATGGATGATATGCAGGGAACGGCCATAGATCCGGCGATATATCAGGCCCTGAGGGATGCCATAGCCGCCAGCCCCTGGCCTGCCCGCGAAGAGCGGCCATTCTCACCAAAACTCTAGCACCCCAGATGCTTATCTGGCGTTTGTCAGCAGTCGACCGGATGCAGGCAAAACGGCGCTGGAGACAAAAAAGCAGAGAGGCAGCAATCGCGCTCTCTGCTTTTCATGGTACCCAAGGCCGGACTCGAACCGGCACGCCCGCAAAGGCGGGGGATTTTGAATCCCCTGCGTCTACCATTCCGCCACTTGGGCCTCTGCCCCGTTCCTACCCAAGCCAAAGGCCGAGGTCCATAGGCAAATCGCGCGGCTGGCGGCAAAAAAACATCTGCCTGCCGACGGCTGTGTAGCGGGCAACCATCGTGGTTGACCTGCTCATCCCGACGTGGCACCGCTCAGGGCGGATTGCCAGGGAGAGCTTCACAGGATGCTGCGTGCGCTATATCACCGAACGATGGCCTTGGCCGACCACCCAAAGGCGCTGTGGTGGCTGGCCGGCGTTGCCTTCATCGAAAGCTCGGTCTTTCCCATCCCGCCGGATGTTCTGATGATCCCGATGATCCTCGCGCGCCCATCACGTGCCTGGCTAGTTGCGCTGGTGGCTCTGGTCGCCTCCGTGGCTGGCGGAATGCTCGGCTACGCCATTGGCGCATTTTTCTACGACAGCATCGGCCAGCCGGTGCTGGCCGCGATGGGCAAGGCAGATGCCATGGTCGAATTCAACAGCCGCTTCAATGATTTTGGGTTCTGGGCGGTGCTGATCGCCGGGATCACGCCTTTTCCGTATAAGGTCATCACAATCATGTCAGGCTGGACCGGGATGCCAATCGCAACCTTCGTTGTGACCTCCATTCTGGCCCGTGCGCTGCGGTTTTTTATGGTTGCGGGCTTGCTGTGGCAGTTTGGCGCGCCGATCCGCGATTTCATCGAACGTCGGCTGGGGCTTGTCTTTACGGTCTTTGTGGTGTTGTTGTTCGGCGGGTTTCTTGCAGTGAAGGTATTGTAAACATGAGCCGAATTCTCATCCTGATTGCCAGTGCCGGATCTGCTGCACTGCTGCTTGGTGCCTTTGGATTTCAATACATCGGCGAGATGGCCCCCTGCAAACTGTGCATCTGGCAGCGCTATCCGCATGGCGCGGCTGTCGTCATCGGTGCTGTGGCGCTGGCGGTACCATTGCTGATCCTGCCCTACCTTGGCGCGCTGGCCGCGCTGGCGACTGCCGCCATCGGTGCCTATCATACCGGGGTTGAGCGTGGCTGGTGGGAAGGTCCGAACTCCTGCAGCTCCGGCCCGATCGGCAATCTGAGCTCCGAAGATCTGATGCAGCAGATCATGTCGGCACCGCTCGTGCGCTGCGACGAGGTCCCGTGGGAGCTGTTTAGCCTGTCGATGGCCAGCTGGAATGCGATTGCCTCGCTGCTGCTGGCGGTGATCTGGATTGCCGCAGCCAACCACATGCGCAAAAACCGGATCTGATCCCGACGCAGCCAGTCACCGGGAGCCGACGCACAGGGCCCCGGCCGCAGCTCTCCACGCGGCGATCTATCCTTTTTAGCTGTCTTTCTTGGTGGCGAGCAGAAGATTGGTCTCGCTGCTGACCACACCTTCAAAGGTACGGATCTTTGCCAGCGCGGCATCCAGCGTTTCCAGCGTTTCGGTGCCCAGCTCGACGATCAGGTCCCAGCGTCCGTTGGTGGTATGGATCGCCCGCACCTCGGGCAGCCCCTGAAGCTGGCGGGTGATTCGGCTGGTGCCGCGCCCCTCGATACCGATCATCATCAGACCGCGAACCGGGTCGCGCAGCACATCCTCTTTCAGCACTACGGAAAAGCCAAGGATATCGCCCTTGGTCTGCAGCCGCTCGATCCGTGCCCGGACGGTGGTCCGCGACAGGTTCAGCTGCAAGGCAAGATCGGAGAGTGAGGCGCGTGCGTTATGGCGCAGGGCGGCAATCAGCCGTTCATCCGTTTTGTCCAATCTGATCTCCATCTTGACGATTTGCCCTACTATATGAGCGAAATGATCGCTGGATTCCACCTCAAATCGGAGCTTTCTAAGAGTATTCACTTTTCGCAGAGGAGATATGCGCGTGACATCCAAGACCTGTATTCTGATCGGCGCTCCCGTAGACAGTGGCAAGCGGCGTGCAGGGTGCCTGATGGGGCCGGATGCCTATCGCACCGCCGGTCTGGGACGTGCCATCGAAAGCCTGGGTCACAAGGTGATTGATCAGGGCAACCTGCGTCCGGCCAGCCATGAGGCCGACCACAATGACGGTCTAGTCTTTGCCCGCAATGAAACCATTGGCTGGACCAACCGCCTGATCCGCGCTGCAGAAGAAGCGATGAAGGACGGCCTGCCGATTTTCCTGGGCGGAGACCATTCCCTGTCGCTCGGATCCGTTGTCGGTGTTGCCAACCACGCCGCCAAGGAAGGCCGTCCGCAATTCGTGCTGTGGCTCGACGCCCATACAGATTTCCACACGCCGGCCACCTCCGACAGTGGCAACCTGCATGGCACGCCGGTGGGGTATTTCACCGGCCGTCCGGATTTTGCGGGCTTTCCGAAGGTGCAGAACCCGGTGCCGCAGGAAAACGTCTGTATGATCGGTCTACGGTCGGTCGACACCCCGGAGCGGCTGGCGCTGGAGGCGAGCAACATTCATCGTCACGACATGCGCGAAATTGACGAGAACGGCATTGCAGGTCCGCTCTCGGCCTTTCTCAACCGCGTGGCCGAGGTCAACGGCATGTTGCATGTCTCGCTGGATGTCGATTTCCTCGACCCCTCCGTGGCGCCGGCTGTCGGCACCACCGTCCCCGGCGGCGCCACTGTCCGTGAGGGGCATCTGGTCTGCGAGATGCTGCATGATTCTGGGTTGATGACCTCGCTCGATCTGGTCGAGCTGAACCCGTTTCTGGACGAACGCGGGCGCACGGCCCATCTGATGGTCGATCTCTGTGCCTCAGCCCTGGGTCGGCGCGTGTTTGATCGTCCGACGCGAAGCTATCAATGAGCCAGCATCAGGCTGCGCCCGCCGAGTACGGCACGCCCCTGCGGCGCGCCATTCTAACAACTGAAACCGCTGGCGGGTCAATGCGCTGCATGCTGGCAGGCATCCACCTTAGCCCCCGTGAAAGGACCCGGTCATGACCCAACCTTCGGATAAGGCGCTTGTGCCTTTTGTAAGCGTCGACAACATGATGCGCCTCATTCACTCGATCGGTATCGACACCGTGATGAGGGACCTCGCCGATTACATCGAAGAGGATTTCAAACGCTGGGAGCTGTTTGACAAGACGCCGCGGGTTGCCAGCCATTCCGACGTCGGCGTGATCGAGCTGATGCCGACCTCTGATGGCGAAGCCTATGGCTTCAAATACGTCAACGGCCATCCGAAGAACACCTCAGAGGGGTTGCAGACGGTGACCGCCTTTGGCCTGCTCGCCGATGTCTACACAGGCTATCCCGTGCTGCTGACCGAGATGACCATCCTGACCGCGCTGCGTACTGCCGCGACCTCTGCGATGGTTGCAAAACATCTGGCCCCGAAGGGCGCCACAACAATGGCGATGATTGGCAATGGCGCGCAGTCGGAGTTCCAGTCGCTCGCCATGCAGGCAATCTGCGGGCTGAAATCGGTTCGCCTCTACGATATCGACCCGGCGGCGACCGCGAAATGTGCCGCCAACCTTGCTGGCAGCGGCCTCACCGTGGTGTCCTGCGCAACCCCCGAAGAAGCGATTGAAGGCGCGCAGATCCTGACCACCTGCACCGCTGACAAGCAATATGCCACCATCCTCACTGACAACATGGTCGGCAGCGGCGTCCATATCAACGCCATCGGCGGTGATTGCCCCGGCAAAACCGAATTGGCACCGGGTATCCTGACCCGCTCTGATGTCTTTGTGGAATTCCCGCCGCAAACCCGCGTCGAGGGCGAGATCCAGCAGATGCCGGAGGATTTTGAGGTGACGGAACTCTGGCAGGTGATCCTTGGCCAGAAACCCGGTCGCCGAGATGACAAGCAGATCACCCTGTTTGACAGTGTCGGCTTTGCAATCGAGGATTTCTCGGCCCTGCGCTACATCCGTGACCGGATCAAGGACACGGATTTCTTTTTGGAGCTGGACATGCTCGCCGACCCGGACGACCCGCGCGATCTCTTCGGCATGGTGCAGCGCGCCAAGGGCTGAGATCGGGATTGTCCCTCGCTGCTATTCTAAGGAAAAAGGCCCCGCCTGTCCGGTCGGGGCCTTAGTTTATTTTTGAACGACTGATGAGATTCAGCTGTCCAGTTCGCTATCCCAATAGAGAAAATCCATCCAGGTTTGATGCAATTCAGGCTTCGGACGGGGCAGACGGCGGGCGATGGCATCCAGCTCATGCGGACTGGGAGCAAAGGGTTTGCGGCGCAGTTTCAGTCCGACCTGCTGCGGTTTCAGATTGCCCTTGCGCAGATTATCGGCGCTGCAACAGGCCACGATATTGGTCCAGGACGAGGCCCCGCCCTTGCTGCGAGGGATCACGTGATCAAACGTCAGATCCTTCGCAGCAAAGCGCTTGCCACAGTATTGACAGCAGAATTCATCACGCAGAAAGACATTATAGCGGGTAAAGGCCACCTTCTTGCGCTTGCGATACCGCTTGAGGGCGACCACGGCGGGAACTTCAAAGGAGGCAGAGGCCGAATGAACCGCCACATCTTCGTAGGTTTTGACCTGTATGACCCGCTCCTGATGGACGGCGACAAAAGCATCCTGCCAATTGCAGACGGATAGCGGCGCCCAGCTGAGTGGCTGCATATCCGCGTTCAGAATCAATGTTCTGAGATTACCAACGGCGACGGTCATACTGCACCTCCTCGTTTCAACAGCGGTGGCCTGCGCCCGGACCAACGCCGTTGCCCAGGACGGCGCAGCAGTCTGTTTCCAGCCTGCCGGATCGTCCCGGTATTGAAAAAAACAAAAGCGCGTGGAGCCCACGCGCTTGTCTTCAAATCAGGTTTCTTGCTGCCAGTGCTCCGCAGGGATACCGACAGATGGCACGGGTAAGGCCAGACAGGTATTCGCAGCCCGGTCTGCGGCCGCGTCCTCACCCCGGTGTCATTCTGCGGCGCAACAGGACCACGGATTGCAGTCCACGCCGGAGGCGCGACATATGCTGTCATCTCTTGCTGATGGATCTGCATGTTCTGCAACGGCTCAACCGCCCTGTCTGCCTGCGTTTCGACACCAGAGCGGGGAGCCCGCCCCTGCTTTGATTTAACTATATATCGTGTCAGTCAGCTGGCAAGCCCCCATTATCAATGATCGCAACGGGGCACTGACCTCGCTTCGCCTCAAGCGGTAGGATGATTCCGTGACAGCGGCATGACAGCTGCCGGCGGGTCGGCGGTCGCGAAATCCCCTATGCGAAACCACTGTCGGCAACGCCGCTGCCCTTGCCAGCCTGCCGGGGGCTGCTTATTGCAGACTGATGACCAGATTGATCCGTTTCAACAAACCCTTCGATGTTTTGCCCCAGTTCACCGACCGCGGCAGCGAGGGCAGCCCGCGCGCCACGCTGAGCGACTGGATTGACCTGCCCGGTGTCTATCCCGCCGGGCGACTGGATCGCGACAGCGAGGGGTTGATGCTGCTGACCGACCAGGGACGCTTGCAGGCGTGGATCTCGGATCCGCAGCACAAGATGCCGAAAACCTATTGGGTGCAGGTCGAGGGGACACCGGATGCGGCCGCCATTCAGGCGCTTGCAGAGGGTGTTGAGCTGAAAGATGGGCTGACCCGACCAGCCAAGGCCGCATTGATCGACGAACCGGAGGGAATCTGGGCGCGGACCCCACCAATCCGGGTGCGCAAATCCGTACCCGACAGTTGGATCGCCCTCACCCTTCGCGAAGGCCGCAACCGGCAGGTACGGCGGATGACAGCGGCAGTGGGCCATCCGACACTGCGCCTGATCCGGGCGGCCATCGGCATCTGGACTCTTGACGGGCTCAGCCCCGGCACCTGGGAAGATCTGGAGGTGCCCAGCATCCCCGGTCCGCCAAAACCCAAACCCGCCCCGAACCGGCAGGCGATTGCCCGGCGCAAGGCGGTAGGCGCAAAAACAACCCCGTCAGACCCGCAAAAGCCGCCCCGCAAACCACGAAAGCCGCGCAAGCGCTAGGCTGCACGGCTTTCGACGGCGTTTTGTCTGGCAAACCGCTCCGGCGGATCAGAGGCTCAGCTTGTCGCGCATGAAGGCCAGCGCCACGCTCAGACCGTCGGGCGCGATGCCGTGGCCTGTGCCCTTCATGATATGGGCAAAGACGTCCTGAAATCCGGCCTCCCCCAGAGCTTCAGCTGCCTCTGGCAGAGATTGCGGCGGCACCACGTCATCGGCGTCGCCATGCACCAGCAATACCGGCATCTTCGAGACAACTTCGTCCTTCAGCGTTTCGGGCGACAGCAGCCGGCCGGAGAAGGCAACGATTCCAGCCACCGCATCTTCGCGACGCGGGGCCACATGCAGGCTCATCATGGTGCCCTGGGAGAATCCAAACAGCACCACCTGTTCCGGCAGCACATCCTCATCCACCATCAGCGCATCCAGAAAGGCATTCAGATCTTCGATAGAGGCCATCATGCCGCGCATCGATTCCTCTTCGGAGGAGCCGTCGATCCAAGGGATCGGGAACCACTGGAAACCAAAGGGCGTGCCTGCGCAGCGCTCCGGGGCGTCCGGGGCCACAAACAGCGTATCCGGCAGATGTTCCCCCAACGGGTCCGCCAGCCCCAGCAGATCGGCCCCATTGGCGCCATAGCCATGCAGAAACACCACCACAGATCGGGTCTGCCCCGACAGGGGCGCCTTGCGTTCAGCTGTCAATACTCGTGTCATCGGATCCCTTCCCTGTCCTTTGCCACCCGGTAATAGGCCCAGAGCACGCGCGCCGCAACCGACCGCCAGGGTGACCAGGCTTCAGCTATGCGGCGCATCTCGGCGGGTTTTGGCCGCTGCGGCAGATCGAGCAGGATCCGCGTACCCTCTTGCAGGGCCAGATCACCATGGGCAAAGACATCCGCCCGACCAAGCGAAAACATCGCATAGATCTCTGCGGTCCATGTGCCAATACCGGACACTTGCGTCAGGATTTTGATCACCTCGGCATCGGGGAGCTGGCGCAGCGCGTCAAAATCAAGTCCCGCTGCCGCAAGAGCATGGGCATAGCGGATCTTCTGACGGCTGAGGCCAACCGCGCGCAGGTCGTCCTCGCTGGCGGCGGAAACAGCAGGCGCAGTGTCCAACCCGGCTCCGACCATCCGGCCCCAGATCGCATTGGCGGAGGCAACGCTCACCTGCTGACTGACAATCGCGCTGAGCAGTTCGGCAAAACCCTCCGGTTTGCGGCGCAGCGGCAGGGGCCCGCAGAGGTCGATCGCGCGGGCAAAGCGCGGGTCGCTTGCGGCCAGCCATTGGGCGCCCTCACGCACACAGGCATCGCTGGTGATGATCCGCCCGATTGCGGCCGACCGGGCGTCACCCCCAAACTGACCGACCGGAGTTTGCGATCCTGTCATTGTACCGCTCCTTTGCGTCTTTTTCGCGCGCATAGCGCACCGATGCAGCATCAATCTTGCCCTGTCGGATTTTCGGGGATACGCATCTGCCATGACAGACAGCCTCCCCCTCCCCGACGACCGCATCGCCAAGCGCAATGTTGCCATTCTCGTGCTCGCGCAGGCCTTTCTGGGTGCGCAGATGCCGATGATCTTCACCATTGGTGGTCTCGCAGGTCAATCGCTTGCCAGCAATGCCTGTTTCGCAACGCTGCCGATTTCGCTGATTGTGGCCGGTTCCATGCTGGCGGCAACGCCGATTTCGGCGATCATGCAGCGCTACGGACGTAAGGCGGGGTTCTTTGTTGGCGCCGCTGGTGGCACATTGGGTGGTGTCATCGGGGCTTATGGGCTCTACCTCGGCTCGTTTCCGATCTTTCTCCTCGGCAGTTTCCTCACCGGCATCTACATGAGTGCACAGGGATTTTACCGTTTTGCCGCCACCGATACCGCCTCTGATGCGTTCCGGCCCAAGGCAATTTCCTATGTGATGGCTGGCGGTCTGCTCTCCGCGATCATCGGCCCGCAGATCGTGAAGGCGACAAGCCAGGCCTTTGTGATCCCTTTCCTTGGCACCTATATGGCCGTGGTCGCCGTCAATGTGCTGGGCGCAGTCCTGTTCCTGTTCCTGAAGATCCCGAAACCGCCGGTGCCCAGCGAAGATGCGCCCCGGGGCCGCAGCCGGATGGAGCTGTTGCGCAACCCCACCATCGCGGTTGCAGTGATCTGCGCCATGGTGTCCTACGCGCTGATGAACCTGGTGATGACCTCGACACCGCTGGCCGTTGTTGGCTGCGGCTTCAGCGAAGGCAGCGCGGCGGATGTCGTCACCGCCCATGTACTGGCGATGTATGTACCGTCCTTCTTTACCGGGCATCTGATCGCGCGTTTCGGTGTCGAAAAAATCGTCGGCGCGGGCCTTGTGATCCTGGGCGGGGCTGGCGCTGTTGCCCTGCAAGGCGTTGATCTGGAAAATTTCTTTGTCGCGCTTGTCCTGCTGGGTATCGGTTGGAACTTTGGCTTCATCGGCGCAACCACGATGCTGGCGGGTGCTCATGAAAGCTATGAGCGCGGCCGGATGCAGGGGCTCAACGATCTGCTGGTCTTTGGCGGTGTCACCTTTGCCTCGCTGGCTTCGGGCGGGTTGATGAATTGCTCTGGCGGCAGCCCGGTCGAAGGCTGGACCGCAGTCAATATGGCGATGGCACCCTTCTTGGTGCTGGCGGGCGGCGCGCTGTTGTGGTTGGTGCTGAAACCGCGTCCTGTTCACGGTCACTGATCTCCGGCGAGCCGAGGCCGCACGACATGAAAAGACGCCTGACGGGGAGCCGCAGGCGTCTTTCTTATCTGGTCCTATCCGGCGTTTGATGCCTTACCAGCGCCCGGTGGAGACCCGGTAGATCAGGCTGGCACGGCGGCGGAACTCACTGGTGCCCAGGGTCCCGTCGGCCACCCGCCGAGGCTCCGCCACCGCCTGTTGCAGGATCGCGCTGGCCTGCCAGCCCGGCAGCAGTGCGGGCAAGGCGGATTTTGCGATTGCAGCACGATTGGAGCGAGCGTCCTTCAGCGCTGCAAGACCGCTCTCCGCCAGCGCGCGCACCCCCTCCGGCGTGCCATCCAGCAGCGGGACGCGTTTCTCGGCAACCAGCTTCGGAATTGCCCGCAGCCAGTTGGCGACGCCCACGCCATAGGCGAAGCGGCGCACAAGCGTCTCATCCCGCGCGCCCAGTGTCGCCGCTGCCATCCACATGAGCGCGCCCGTCGTCTTGTCGATGTGATCCGCCAGCGCAGCCTCATCCTCGAAGGGGTCGCGGTAGATGTCCCAGCGCCGCGCCTCTGCCATCGCATCAATATGCACCGCAAGGTCAGGTCGCAGCACCGCCCCCAGTGGCGTTGCGACGTAATGCCGTCGCACCGGGCCACCGGCCGCAATCTCTGTCCCGACATCGCGCCACCACTGCACGCGCATCTCGGCAATCATCGACTCCGCCGAGGCCCAGGGCGCCCGCGCCAGCTCAAGGTTGAAGGCGTAGAGCGTAAACAGCGCCGCCCGCGCTTCAACCGGCGCAGCCATCACCGTGGCAAAGCGATCCGGGTCGCCCTTCTGCACCAGATCGGCGCAGGCGGTCACATCATCGTCAAATGCAAGCATCAAGCCGCGCCGCCCGCCGTGTCGGTGTCCCGCAGCAGCTTCCAGCGGATCGCATCCAGCAGCGCTTCAAAGGAGGCGTCGATTATGTTGGCACTGACGCCGACCGTCGACCAGCGCCGCCCCTTGCTGTCTTCGCTGTCGATAATGACCCGCGTGACAGCCTCGGTGCCGCCCTGGGTGATCCGCACCTTGAAATCGACCAGCCGCATGTCATCCAGCGCCTTGGAATACTGGCCGAGATCCTTGGTCAGCGCTTTTGCCAGCGCGTTGACCGGCCCGCGGTCGCTGCCTGTCTCATCGAGGGATTCACTGACCGACAACAGCTTCTGGCCGTCCACTTTCACAACAACAACCGCCTCCGAGAGCGACACCATGCGGTTGTATTTGTTCTTGCGCCGCTCGACCGTCACCTTGTAGCGCTTCACCTCAAAGAAACTGGGCAATTGCCCCAGTTCCTCGCGCGCCAGGATCTCAAACGAGGCCTGCGCGGTATCATAGGAATAGCCCTCGGCCTCACGGGTTTTGATCCGCTCCAGAATACGCGCGAGGGCCGGGTTGCCGGTCTCGACGCTCAGGCCCGCCTCGGACAGGCGCCGGCGCAGGTTCGACTGACCTGCCTGATTGGACATCGGGATGATGCGCGTATTGCCGACCAGCGCCGGGTCGATATGCTCATAGGTGCTTGGATCTTTCAGGATCGCGCTGGCATGCAGCCCCGCCTTATGCGCAAAGGCCGACGCCCCGACATAGGCGGCCTGTTTCGTCGGCACCCGGTTCAGGATCTCGTCCAGCATCCGGCTGAGCGCCGTCAGAGTGCTCAGGGCCTCCCGGCTGACACCGATGTCATAGCGATCGGCATAGGGCTGCTTCAACAACAGCGTCGGGATCAGCGTTGTCAGATTGGCATTGCCGCAGCGCTCGCCCAGACCGTTGAGCGTGCCCTGAATCTGCCGCGCCCCGGCGTCGACTGCCGCAAGCGAACAGGCCACCGCATTTTCGGTGTCATTATGGGTGTGGATCCCCAGACGCTCCCCCGGCAACCCTGCCGCGATCACCTCCTTGACGATGCGGCCCACATCCGCCGGAAGGGTGCCGCCGTTGGTGTCACAGAGCACAACCCAACGCGCGCCGGCCTCAAGCGCTGTGCGACAGGCCGCAAGCGCATAGTCCGGATTGTCCCGGTATCCGTCAAAGAAATGTTCGGCATCAAACAGCGCCTCGCGCCCCTCGGCCACCAGATGGGCGACGGAGGCGCGGATATTGTCGAGGTTTTCCTCAAGATCGATCCCCAGCGCATGGGTCACGTGGTAATCATGGCTCTTGCCGACCAGACAGACCGCGGCGGTGTCGGCGTTCAGTACCGCTGCCAGCACATCATCATTTGCCGCCGAACGCCCGGACCGTTTGGTCATGCCAAAAGCGGTCATGGTGGCCCGCGTTCTGGGGGCGGTTTCAAAGAAGCCGCTGTCCGTCGGATTGGCCCCCGGCCAGCCGCCTTCGATGTAATCCACCCCAAGCCCATCCAGTGCGGTTGCGATCCGAACTTTCTCAGCGGTGGAAAACTGCACGCCCTGCGTCTGCTGCCCGTCCCGCAAGGTGGTGTCATAAAGGTAAAGACGGTCTTTGGTCATGGCTGGCCTCATGGCTTGGCAAAGTATAGTCGTTGCCCCGTCATGAGGGCCTCTGCTGTCTGTTGGATCTGCCGCAGGCGGGCCCGGCGCCCACCTGCGAGGATCCGTATCGGGGGCTAGATCGCGCCGAGTTTTTCGGGGTCGAAATCCGGCCCCGGCACCAGCTGGACCCCCTCCTTGGACATCCGCACCTCGACGCCTGCGGTAAGATAGGCGGTCTTCAACCGGTCGACCTCGGCGAAATCCTTGGTTTTCATTGCGATCTCTCGAGCCTCGAAAAGCGCTTTTTCATAGGCGCTTAAATCAATATCTTCACCTGCCGCCCAGGCCCCCATCTCATCACTCAGCAAGCCCATCAGTTTGGCCGATGCAAGTAGATCCGCCGCGGCACCAGCCGAGGCCAGCCTGTGCAACTCCGCAAGCGCACCTGCTGTATTCAGATCGTCCGACAGCGCCTCCAGAACCGCGGCAGCAGCGGTGGGTGCGGGCTCGATGCCCGCGGTCAGCGCCCGCCATTTGCGCAGCGTTGCCTCCGCTTCCTTTGCCTTTTTGTCGGTCCAATCCATCGGTTTTCGATAATGGGTTTGCAGGAATACAAGGCGGATCACCTCGCCCGGATAGCCCTGATCCAACAGGTCGCGCACGGTGAAGAAGTTGCCCAGTGATTTGGACATCTTCTTGCCCTCGACCTGCAACATCTCATTGTGCAGCCAGATTCTTGCAAAATCGCCCTCGGGATGGGCGCAGCAGCTTTGCGCAATTTCATTCTCATGATGCGGGAACATCAGATCATTGCCGCCACCGTGAATGTCGAAACTCGCGCCAAACAGCTCGTGGCTCATGGCGGAGCATTCGATATGCCAACCCGGGCGCCCCCGCCCCCAGGGACTGTCCCAGCCCGGCAGCTCATCGGTGGAGGGCTTCCACAATACGAAATCCATCGGATCGCGCTTGTTATCCGCCACTTCAACCCGGGCGCCTGCGATCATGTCATCCACTGAGCGACCGGAGAGCGCGCCGTAGTACTTGTAGCTCTTGACCGAGAACAACACATGGCCTGCCCCGTCGGCATAGGCATGGCCCTTGGCAATCAGCGCTTCGATCATGTCAATCATCTGCGGGATATAGGCGGTTGCCCGCGGCATGTGATCCGGTTCAAGCGCCCCGAGTTCAGCCATATCGGCCAGATACCAGCTGATGGTTTCCTCGGTCCGCTGCTGCACCAATTCCTCAAGCGTGCCGGGGGCGCCAGCCTCCTTGCGCGCCAGAGCGGTTGCGTTGATCTTGTCGTCCACATCAGTGAAGTTGCGCGCGTAACTCACGTGGTTTGCGCCATAGACATGACGCAACAGACGATAGAGTACATCGAACACCACGACAGGGCGCGCATTGCCCAGGTGGGCGCGGTCATAGACTGTCGGCCCGCAGAGATAGAGGCGTACATCGTCGGGATTGATCGGGTTCAGCACCTCTTTGCCGCGGGTGCGTGTGTTGTGCAGCTTGATCGTCGTCATCACAAATCCTTCGTCTGACCGGAACGCAAGGGCGCCTCAGGCCAATCTCCCAACGGGTGCCGCAGATCAGCGGCGCGCAGCGCGGGCTTAGCAACTTGTTCAAAAGAAGGGAACGACAGAAACCAGCCCGCTGAGTTTTTCAGCAGGTAATGCAGCAGGTAATAATGTTGCACAGCCGGTTCATGGGATTTGCATAACACAAGGCAGTAGCTCCGCCAAGCCTGCAAATCGACCACAGGAGGACACCGCGGGTATGGGTGGATCCTGGCGGGGTATCTGCACATGAAAACGGCGCGCCCACCGAAATGGACGCGCCGCTATCATCCCCGAGGGGATAACATCAGAACTGGTAAGAGGCGCGCAGCGACACGGTGGTCGCATCGGCGCTGATGCCGGTGCTGCCCAGGTTGTCGAAGTCATGCTCCAGAACTTCACCGCCGACGGTCCATTGATCGGTGACACGATAGGCCACGCCAATGCCGTAGAATTCACCGGTTTCATCACCGACGGAGGTATCAACCTGCGCCACACCGCCGGTCACATAGGCCAGCACCGGGCCGAAATCATAGCCGGCCTTGACCTTGCCGCGCATCACCGAGTCCACAGTGGCAGCGCCGCCGCCCAGATCCACATCGGTGGCGTCATAGTCGATTTCCCCACCCAGCACGAAGCGGCCGAAGTCATAGTTGTAACCGGCGTGAACACCGTAAGAGACATCATCTCCCGACAGGCCATTGCTGGTGTCTGCGTCCAGCTGCCCAATTTGGCCACCGATATAGGCACCGGTCCAGTCACCACCGTCATTGGCAACCACAACGGGCGGTGCGGCAGGTGCTGGTGCCACGACGGGCTCTTCCAGATTGCCGGCAAAGGCCGGAGTGCTCAGTGCGGCGGCGATAGCGGCCATGGATACGATACGAGTCATCTCGACTTCTCCTTGTCTGTCTTTCGACATCTGTCTTTGCTTGGACGCGCTACTCTCGCGTCTGCCTCACCTAAAGAAGATTGCCGGCCGCTTTGTTCCAGCCCCCTGCGGATTTTTTGGAGATCTTGCGCGCCTATTGGCCCAAAATCAGGGCTCAGGGCAGGTTCCTGCCGATAGGATTGAGGCGCGGATCTGCCGACTGGCAAGACTGCGCCCGCCCAACCGCCAACGGGCCAATTGCCGCTCATGCCCGAAAAGGCGTCATTCTGATCGGCAAGGGTGGATTTTGCCGCGCCGAACCTGACGAGATCAGGAAACGCCGCGGCGCGGAAACACGATGGGCGTGGTGCGGCGGGTGTCAGCCGCTAGAATTGAAATGACGCGCGGATCGACAGGATATCACGCGCTGGTGCCTGAAGCGCCGCGCCGTCATTGGCGTCCTGATGCAGGTATTCGCCGCTCAACCGCAGCGCCCGGTTGAGAGAATAGCTGACGCCCAGCCCGTAGACCGCGCCATTGTCGCTGTCTGTCGCTGTTTCGCGACGTGCCGATCCGATGGTGACATAGCCCAGTGTTTCGCCCATGTCATATCCGGCCCGCAGCTTGATCCGGTGTGTCTGATCCTCTGCCTGGCTGTCGCCTGCCCCGCCGCTGCGATCAACCTCGACCTCTCCCCCCAGGATGACGCGGCCGAAATCGTGATCATACCCCAGATGCAGACCGGGCGCGCTGGCGGTGCCGCCGTCAGATGCGGCACCGGTCACCCGAGCCATGGAGGCACCCAGAAAGAACCCGCTCCAATCGCCAGCGCCAACCGGCCCCGCCACCCCGATGCTCAGCACCAGACCAGCGGCTGCCCCACGCCACAGATGGCCAGAACCATCCGACCGGCGTGCCGGACCCGCTGACAGGCGGTTCTTCAACGTGGTGCGTAATATGGCCGGTATCATCGGCGCTGCCCTTTTCTGGCTGCGCGCTGGTTCAGCGCGCGTGACGACCCATCTACGACCAGTATCCTCCAGAATGTTTAACACTCGGTTCAGTATGATCCTGTCCTGAGATTGCCCGAAATCGCGCCTTTGGTGCAGATGAAAACCGCATCGCAATCTCATTGATTAATTAGATTTTTTCCAAACCCGCCCGCAGCTGCCAGCGGTCGGGAATTCCAGACCTGCGTGAAATTTCTGTCGCAAATTTCACATTGGTCGCAAATGGAACAGAATCGCCCCCCTTCTGTGCAACGATGTCCAGAGTGAAGCGGAGTGTCGACATGACAGGCATCCAGATGGAACCACAGTCAGGCGAGCGATGGATCATCAGCCTGATCGGCCGCACGATCGGGGCGGCTCGCGGACGTGCGGCACGGGGGCGGCCACAGCGGATCTGAACCCATCAGATCGGACCCCAAAACCTGAGAGACCCCAATGACAGATCAATCGAACTCCCCTCGTGCGGCCCGTAGCGGCGGACGCGCTGCCCGTCGTGCCGCCCGTGCCGCACCGCTTGCCGATCACCTGCGCCCGGTCCGCCCCGGACTGGAAGGCGGGCAGTACCGCCCCCTCAGCGATGCCGGCGTCGAACGCATTCATCAGGCGGCCCTGGACGCGCTGGAACAGATCGGGCTGGCAGATGCACCACCAACCGGTGTGGCCTATCTGACTGCCGCAGGATGTATCCAGGGCGAGGACGGCCGCATCCGGTTTCCGCGCGCTCTGGTGGAAGATACAATTCGCAACGCCAATCGCAGCGTGACCCTCTATGGTCGCGACCCGAAGAACGACCTGCATCTCTCTGGCAACAAAGTACATTATGGCACTGCGGGTGCGGCGGTCCATCTGGTCGAGATCGACGGGCGAAACTACCGCGAATGCACCGTTCAGGATCTGCACGATGCCGCCCGTATCTGCGACAGGATGGACAATATCCACTTCCTGCAACGGCCCATGGTGGCGCGCGATATCACCGATAACCTCGAGATGGATCTGAACACCATCTACGCCTGCTGCTCCGGCACGACCAAACATGTGGGGACGTCGTTCTCGGATCCCGCCTTTGTTGCGCCGGCGATGGAGATGCTGCACATGATCGCGGGCGGAGAGGCGGCCTGGCGCGAACGGCCTTTTGTCTCCAATTCCAACTGCTTTGTTGTGCCGCCAATGAAATTCGCCACCGAAAGCTGTCAGGCGATGGAGGCCGTGATCCTTGCAGGTATGCCGGTTCTGCTGCTGTCTGCCGGACAGGCCGGCGCCACCGCGCCTGCGCCGATTGCCGGCGCCATTGTTCAGGCGGTTGCCGAATGCCTCGCCGGGCTGGTTTACGTCAACGCGGTAAAGCCCGGCGCGCCCGCGATTTTCGGAACCTGGCCCTTTGTCTCCGACCTGCGCACCGGCGCGATGTCCGGCGGCTCCGGCGAACAGGCACTGCTATCGGCGGGCTGTGCACAGATGCACGCCTTCTACGGGCTGCCCGGTGGCGCAGCAGCGGGTATTGCCGATGCCAAGATGCCGGACATGCAGGCCGGCTGGGAGCAGATGTGCTCCAACGTTCTGGCCGGATTGTCAGGACTGAACATGGTTTACGAGGCCGCCGGAATGCACGCCTCACTGCTCGGCTTCTGTCTGGAGTCGCTGATCCTCGGGGATGATCTGATCGGGCAGGCCCTGCGCTGCGTGCGCGGCATCGAGGTTGACGAAGATTCGGTCAGCCTGGAGACAATCCGCGCCACCTGTATCGGCGGGCCGGGGCATTATCTGGGGTCGGACCAGACATTGGGACGTATGCAGACCGACTATATCTACCCGGCTCTGGCTGATCGCACATCGCCAAAGGAATGGGTGGAGATCGACAAACCTGATCTCGTGGCCAAGGCCATTGCGCGCAAGCTTGAGATCCTCGCGGAGCCATCGCAGGCACAGTTCGATCCGGTTCTGGACAAGGCGATACGTGAGCAGTTCAACATTCATCTTCCCCGCTAAGCCATTGAGATAATTGACGGGCAAAGGCCGATTTGCCCGTCACCCAATGCCTTGGATTACAGCGCCTTCAGACGCTGCCGCAGATACTCAAGCCAGCCGCGCAGCGTGGTGCTGCGGGCAAATTTCCGGGCGACGTAGCGCAGTTCCTTCTGTCGCAGCGCCTTGCTGACAGAGGCACTGACCTGCCCCTCGTGCATGCGATTGGCAATGATGGTCCCCTGCACAATGACCGGGTCGCCGTAGGTGTCCCACAACCGTTTATACAGGTCGACATCCATCAGCCAGATCAGCTGTTCGTCAAACTCCAGCGCCGAAGCGCGGCGCATTGCGAGCACCGAGGGGCTTGAGACGGTATTTTTGCCAAAATGCAAACGCGCGCTCAGACGGGGCACCATCGGGCGCAGGATGCTGCTGCCATCCCGCGTCACACCAGAGCCGCAAAGACACCAGTCAGCGCCCTGCCCCATTGCATCATGAATATGGGACAATCCATTGGGATCAATAATCAAATCATCCTGAAACAACACTTTGATCACCTCACCCGTGGCATGGGCCATAGCGTTGTTCACATTGGCGGAGGCCTGCCGCAACCCCTCGCGGTTCCACAGATGCGTGATCGACAGACGATCCTCGTAGGATCGACAAACATCCTCTACCGCGGTGTCATCGGATTGATCGGAGACGACGATATCAAAGTCGGTAAAACTCTGATTGCAAAGGTGCTCAAAGGAGTCCTGAAGGTATCGCGCACCGTCGCCGCCCATTGCGTAGGCCGGAATGCAGAGGGTAATGGCGGGCATGTCAGGCTCCTTGGCCGGGGATTTTGCCCTGCCTAGCAAAGCCAGATCACAAGTCCAAGCCGCGGCAGCGCCTAGACGCCCAGATAGCGGTCTTTCAAGTCGGGCGTCAGCGCGGCCATGCCGCCGGTCCAGACGGTCACCCCCTTGTTCAGGATCACCGCGCGATCCGCCACGGCCGCCAGTTCGCGCAGGGTCTTGTCCACCACCAGGATTGCAAGGCCGCTATCGCGTTTCAGTCGGGCAATGGCAGCCCAGATCTCCTGACGGACCACCGGGGCCAGACCTTCGGTTGCCTCATCCAGTATCAATAGTCTTGGGTTGATCATCAGCGCGCGTCCGATGGCCAGCATCTGCTGCTCTCCGCCCGACAGGGAGGAAGCCGTCTGATCGCGACGCTCCGCCAAACGGGGGAAAAGATCCGCAACCATGGAAAAATCCCATGGGCCCGGACGCGCCGCGGCGGTGAGGTTCTCCTCCACTGTCAGCGGTGCAAAGCATCGCCGCCCCTCCGGCACCAGACCGACGCCGAGCCTTGCAATTTTGTGCGATGGCAGTTTGCGCAGGTTCTGTCCGGCGAAGGACAGCGTCCCGTCGCTTGCGGGCAACATTCCACAGATGGTCTTGATCGTGGTTGATTTGCCCATCCCATTGCGCCCCATCAGCGCGACAACCTCACCTTCGCCGATCTCCAGATCGACCCCAAACAAGGCCTGAGACGGACCATAAGAGGCCGTGACGTTCTTAAGCGATAACAGCGTCATACCGCCTCCTCCTCACCCAGATATGCGCGGCGGACTTCGGGGTGGTTGCGGATCTCATCGGTGGTGCCGGTTGCGATCACCTCGCCGTAGACCAGAACGCTGATCCGATCAGCAAGCGCAAAAACCGCATCCATATCGTGTTCCACCAACAGGATTGGCGCCTCCTGTCGCAGCTGGTCGAGAAACCCGGTAAGCGCCTGTGATCCGCCAGCCCCAAGCCCGGCCATGGGTTCATCCATCAAAAACAGCTTAGGCGCCATGGTGAGCGCAACGGCCACCTCCAGCTGGCGGCGCTGCCCATGAGAGAGATCTGCCGTGCGCCGCGCTGCCTCATTGCTCAGTCCGACACGGTCCAATGCGTGCTCTGCCTGTGCCACCAGCGCCTTGTCTTTCATGACATTGCCCAGGAACCGGAACACGCCGCCCCGCGCGCCCAATGCGCCAAGCACCGCGTTTTGCAGCACCGTGAACTCCATCGCGAGGGCCGAAATCTGAAAGGTCCGGCCCAGCCCCATCCGCGCCCGCGCCACGCGATCCAGTTCGTCAACCGGCTGGCCTAGCAGGGAGATTGATCCGCTATCCGGTCGAAGTTCACCGGATATCTGTTTGATAAGTGTGGATTTCCCTGCTCCATTTGGACCGATCAGCGCATGAATTTCCCCCGCCCGAAGATCAAGCGATATGTTCTTGCTCGCCTGCAATGCGCCGAAGTATTTGCTGAGATTGCTGACCTTCAGAACCTGCTCTGACCTCTGCACCTCAGTCATGGGCGACCTCCCGTCCGCTGATTGCGCCGATCACGCCGCCGCGGGCATATAGCACGATGATGAGCAACAGACCGCCAAGGTAGATCTGCCAATAATCGCTGATCCCGCCGAGGAAGTGTTCAAGCAGGATGAACAGCGCCGCGCCGATGACCGGCCCAAACAGGCGGCCAACCCCGCCGATGATGACAAAGATCATGATCTCGCCGCTGGTGTGCCAGCTGAGCATGGTCGGGCTGACAAAGCGGTTCAGATCCGCAAATAGCGCCCCCGCCAGACCGGTGATCGCGCCAGAGATGACAAAAGCCGTCAGCCGCAGTTTGTAGGGCGTAATCCCGACCGTCTCCACCCGCGCCTCGCATTGCCGCGCAGCTGCCAGCGCCAGACCAAAAGGCGCCCGCGCCAGACGCGACGCAAACCACAGCGCAGCACATAAGATCACATAGCAGACCAGAAAGAACTGCAATGGAACCAATGTGTTGAGGCCAGGGAATTCATTGCGCACCCAGATCGACAGACCATCCTCGCCACCATAGGCGGTCCAGCTGATGGCGAAGTAATACAGCATCTGACCAAAGGCCAAGGTGATCATAATGAAATAGACACCCGATGTGCGCAGGCTAAGCGCACCAATGACCAATGCAGCAAAGGCACTGACAAGAACCGCGACCAGCCAAATGACCGGCATCTGGTTGGTGCCTTCTATCAGCATCGGCCAGTGTGCCAGCGGCTCGTAGTTCTGCGCATGGGCGGCAAGGATCCCCATCGCATAGCCGCCAATTCCAAAGAACGCCGCGTGGCCCAGGCTGACCAGCCCGCCGATGCCAAGTGCGATGTTCAACCCGACGCCTGCCAGCGCCAGGATTGCCACCTTGGTGGCGAGCGTGATCACAAAGGGGTCGCCGACGAAATGCGCCCAGAGCGGAATTCCCAACAGCAGCAGGATCACCGCCGCGTTCAACAGTTTTTCGTGCGCCATCAATGCTGTCCCCCATATAGACCGGATGGGCGCACCAACAGGATTGCAGCCATCAGGATGTAGATCAGCATCGACGCAAGCGATGCTCCGATGGATGTCGCGCTTGCAGGTTCCATGAACAGGCCAAAGAACTGCGGCAGGAAAACCCCGCCAAGTGTATCCGTCAGCCCGACGAGAAGCGCGCCGACCAGCGCCCCCTTGATCGAGCCGATGCCGCCAATGACAATCACCACAAAGGCCAGGATCAGCACGGGCTCTCCCATGCCGACCTGAACCGACTGGATGGCCCCGACCAATGCGCCGGCGAGGCCCGCAAGCGCTGCCCCAAGCGCGAAGACCAGCGTGTAGAGCTTTGAAATATCTACACCAAGTGCGGCGATCATCTCGCGATCATTCTCACCTGCACGGATCTGAATGCCGATGCGCGTGCGCGCGATCAGCCAGAACAGACCAGCCGCCACCACCAGCCCGATCAGGATGATCGTCAGCCGGTAGAGTGGATATTGAATACCGCCCGGCAGGGTGACGGGCCCCGACAGGTAGCTCGGCACATCGAGGAACAGTGGAAAGGAGCCAAAGACCCAGCGTGTGCCTTCGGAAAATATGAGGATCAGCGCAAAGGTCGCCAGCACCTGATCCAGATGATCCCGATCATAAAGCTTGCGGATCACCAGAAGTTCGACCAGCGCGCCGGCGGCTGCGGCGGCAGCGAGACTGGCCACCAGCGCAAGCACAAAGGAACCGGTCCAGCCCGCGACAATGGCAGCGGCAAAGGCGCCAACCATATAAAGCGCACCATGCGCCAGATTGATCAGCCCCATGACGCCGAAGACCAGCGTCAGGCCAGCCGCCATGAGGAAGAGCATCACCCCGAACTGCAATCCGTTCAGGATCTGCTCCAATATTAGAATGAGGGACATGTGACAGTTCCACCAAGGCAGAGGCAGCGCGCCTCCGCAACAACTGGGTTTGTGATATGCGGGCCGGTGTCATCCACTGGCCCGCATCACTCAGATGGTTTTACATCTTGCAGTCTGCCGCATAGGCGTCGGCGTGATTTTTCAGACCTGTTGCGATGATCTTGTTGGTGTAGACATCGCCTTCCTGAATGACTTCACGAACATAAATGTTCTGGATCGGGTGATGGTTGTCGCCGAATTTGAAATCTCCCCGGACGGAGTCGAACTCTGCCGCCTTCAGCGCGGCGCGGAAGGCGTCTTTGTCATCGACACTTGCCTTGTCCAGCGCGCTCAGGATGAGGTTGGCAGTGTCATAGCCCTGGCTTGCATAGAGCGACGGCAGACGCTCGTATTTCTGCTGAAAGGCCGCAACAAAGGCCGTGTTGGCCGGGTTGTCGAGATCCTTGTTCCACTGCGAGGTGTTCTTGATCCCAAGCGCGGCGCCGCCGACTGCCTGCAGGATCCCCTGATCAAAGCTGAAGGCCGGACCTACAACGGGCAGATCGACACCGCTGTCGGCGTATTGCTTGAGGAATGAAATCCCCATGCCACCGGGCAGGAAGAAATAGACGCTGTCGGCACCGGATGCGCGGATCTGGGCAATCTCTGCGGCATAGTCGGTCTGGCCAAGCTTGGTGTAGGTCTCGCCCGCCAATTCGCCTTTATACATGCGCTTGTAGCCGGTCAGCGCGTCCTGACCTGCGGGGTAATTCGGGGCGAGGATGTAGCTGTTTTTCAGGCCCGCGTCATTGGCATAGGCACCTGCTGCCTCGTGCAGGTTGTCATTCTGCCAGGCGACGTTGAAATAATTCTCATGGCAGCGCTTGCCCGCCAATGCGGAGGGGCCTGCATTGGGCGACAGGTAGAACACGCCCTGAGCCGTCGCCGCGGGCACCACTGCCATTGCGAGGTTGGACCAGATGATCCCGGTCATGATGTCAACCTTTTCGGACTGGATCATGCGGTCGGCGATCTGTACGGCGCTTTCTGGTTTGCGCTGATCATCCTCGATAACCACCTCGATGTCGTCGCGGCCGGCCTGTTCCATTGCCAGCATGAAGCCGTCGCGCACGTCGACACCCAGTCCTGCACCACCGCCGGATAGCGTTGTGATCATGCCAATCTTTGTCTCGGCGCCGGCGGCCAAGGCCAGCGTCGAAACCGCTGCGGCAAGCGCCATGGTCTTAAGTGTCGTCATTGGTCCATCTCCCTGATCTATCTGAGCAATGAAGGTCACTTCTGTGGTGACTCTTCGCTGCTTACTCTTTCCGATTGGACCGCGCGGCGCCAGCATTTTGCGGGGATGTATGGCATTGCCACGATGACAGCGGTCAGCATATGGCTGCCGTCCAGATCCCCGCACACCCATCGGGCTGCGCTCCGTCCACCGGCCGTTGCACCGGCCGCTTTGGCAAGCCTAGGCCGAAGTGGATATTTATTTCAAGATTAAAATATCTAACCTTAAAACTTACCGGAGCTGACGCGCCTCCTGACGTGGCACGACTATGCAAGCGAGGCATTCGCTCCGCCCTTGGCGAGAAGGCCTGTGGTCAGTGCAGGCGCCCCGCCCCCGCATTGCCATGAAAACAGGCTGTTGAACCGCCCGATAAGAACGGCTGAATACAACCCTGTCAGGCAATTCACTCAACCGGCCTTGCGTCTCCGCCCGTTTGGTAAGGCATTATATTCAGCGGTGGAATCCATTGCACCTAGATCCGCAAGCAGAGCAGCCACCATGACGATTGACGCCAGGTATCAGAAGATGTGGAGCCATCATTTGCAGCGACATTGCGGGATTAACGCCCCTTGCGGTGCAAGTGTCAGCCGGAGCTGAGCTGACGCAGTTGCTTTGGCGCGGGTTCTGGGGCGGTGCAGCTGTTGCGCTGCCGTTCCAACCCGTCTGTATAGCGCTTCACCAGTTCGATCTGGAAGCGAATCTCATGGACACGATCCGCAAGCTGCCGACTGAGCGAGCCGATTGCGGTTTCGGCATCGACCAGACCCGCCTCGGTCGCCGAAAGGACATTCAGCAATGGCAGCGCAAGATCGGTGAGCACCTGTGCGCTCACCTCACGCGTCAGATCTTCAAGCCCGGCACCAAAGCCCACGTCGGGGCGGAACGCATAGCCAATACCGCCAAGGCTGATCCGGAACCTGATAATAATGGACTGGCTGCCGTCATCGTCGACCGTTGTCAGGATATGCGCCCCGGCAAGGACGAGCCCCGGAACTTCAAGTATCAGCGAGGGCAGCGAAATAACCTGTGTCTCGCCCGACAGCATCTTAACGCAGTCGCTCAACCCCTCGGCGATGGAGTCGCAAAACACCTCCTCCAGCGCCAGTGATTTGACGAAGGATGTGCGATTGCGGAATGTCGGGCTGACCACCTCGCAAGAGCGGACAAAGGGCAGCTGCCCCTTCTGAGCCATAAGGTTCACGATGAACCTGCGCTGATCCTCTCCAGCATCCATATTGTCAGTCATGGCAACAACGTTCATTACACCCAACCTGTATAACTGGAGATGTCTTTAATATGTAGTTAGGAGTAGTTTACAAACCGTTTAAGCAGCGTAGTTTGGAGTAACATTCCGCGTCAAGCTTTATACAACCCCTAATTGCATTATATTCCCATGTTTGCTTGATCTTCCGTTACGGCAGGCGCTCGTTCTGTGAAACCCAGCTCCGATCAGGATTTGCCATGGACCTGACATCGATCTAGAGGATAAGAGGTTTACATATGGTAGACGATAGGCACGCATATGACAACGCAAACGAAGAATGACCTGACAATCATCGGAATCGGGTCGTCCGCTGGTGGACTGGAAGCCATCCGAGAGCTCGTCGCGACTCTCCCGGTGGATGCGCCTGCCGCCTATGTTGTTGTGCAACACATGTCACCCCACCACAAAAGCCTGATGACCGAGCTGGTCGCGCGGCAGACCCAGCTGAAAGTTGGCACCATCGAAAACGGCACCGTGCCGGAAGCGAATGTCGTGTATATCACGCCGCCCAAAAGCGATGTCATCTTCTCCGAAGGCCGTCTGCATCTCTTGCAGGATCCGAATGCCGAACCCGGCACCCCGCGCCCGTCGGTCGACCGCTTTCTGGTCAGCCTGGCGGAGCAGAACGGCGACAACTCTATGGCGATCATCCTGTCCGGCACCGGCAGCGATGGGGCCTATGGTGTGCAGGCCATCCGCGAGGCTGGCGGCATCACCATTGCACAGGACGCCGAAAGCGCGAAATACGACGGCATGCCGGTAGCAGCGGTGCAGACCGGCTGCGTTGATCTGGTGCTGCGGCCGCAGGATATTGGCACCAATCTACAGAAGATCCTTTCCTCACCGCGTGACTTTTCCTCGTTTCGCCACGAAAACAGTCTGAGGGATTCACCGGTTTCGGATCTGTTGCAGATCCTTCTTGCGCGCACCCGTGTCGATTTCCGCGACTACAAGCAGACAACAATCAGCCGTCGTATCGAGCGGCGGATGATCGCCCTGGGGATCGAAACCCAGGAGGAATACACGCAGTTCTGCCGCAACAACCCCCATGCGGTGGATGCGCTGTTCAAGGATCTCCTGATCTCCGTCACCCGGTTCTTTCGTGATCGCGAGGAATTCGAGCTTCTGAAGACTCTGCTGCCGCAGTTGATCAAGGATCGCGGCCCCGGCCCCCTGCGGATCTGGGTTGCGGGTTGCGCCACCGGCGAGGAAGCCTATTCCATCGCCATGGTCGTGTCAGAGGCGCTCGGCAATCCGACCAACCAGCTGAAGTCACGGGTCCAGATCTTTGCCACGGATATCGACAAGGACGCGCTGAAGACGGCCCGCAAGGGAGTCTATAGCCTCGCCGCACTCAACGATATCCCCTCGGAGCTGGCTGACAAATACCTTATCCGGCAGACCGATGGTGTCCGGGTGGTCGATAATCTGCGCAATGCGGTTTTGTTTTCGGACCACAACGTCTGCCAGGACCCGCCATTTCAGAAGGTGGACCTGATCTGCTGTCGGAACCTACTGATCTATTTTGGCAATCCGCTTCAGCAAAAGGTCATGTCGCGCTTCCACTACGCGATGTCACCGCATGGTCTGCTGTTCCTCGGCACCGCAGAAAGCGTCGCCGGATCGGATGAGCTGTTTGTGCAGGACCGCTCAGCCAGTCATGTCTATCGCAAACGCTCCCTGCGTGCCCATCAGTCGCAGCAGCCCTATAACATGCCGTCGATCCCGATGATGGTGCAGCGTCCAACCATCAAGCCGCCATCGCAGCAGGCGCCATCAACCGATCGCCAGCTGTTCGAGGCGCTGGCGCAGTCGCTGGGCAAGAATTCCCTGCTGGTGACCGAAGATTTCTCCATCGCGCGTGTCTATGGCTCGGTCAGCCAGTTCATTGAGGTGAACGAGACCAGTTCGCTGCGGATGCACCTTGATCTGTTGCGCAGCCCGCTGCGCGAAGAAGCCCGCAGCCTGATTACCATCGCGTTGAAGAACGGCTCCCATAAGGGCGGTGTCCGCCACCTTCTTGCCGAGACTGACGATGAGGAAATCCGGCTCGACGTCTACCCGATCGTGGCCAAGGAGATCAGCGAACGTGCAGCGCTGGTGGTGTTCACCCCGGTGACCGTAGACCGGTCCAAGATCGATCAGGCTCCGTTCGTCGGCGAGGAAGGTGACGCGACATTTGAGCGGATCCGCAATCTGGAGAATGAGGTTGCAACCACCCGCGAAGCACTGCAGCAGACCATCGAGGAGCTTGAAACCTCGAATGAGGAGCTGCAATCGCTGAACGAAGAACTGCAATCCACCAATGAAGAGTTGCAGGCCACCAACGAAGAGTTGGAAACCTCCAACGAGGAGCTCCAGTCCACCAACGAGGAGCTGATCACCGTCAACGAGGAATTGCAGGTGACGGCGTCCGAGCTGAGCGGACGCACCGGCGAGCTGATTTCGGTGCTCGAAAGCACGCCCTTGGCGATTGTTGTGGCCGACAGCGCGCTTCAGATCACTCAGGCGACTTTGGCGGCGACCCGGATGTTCAACATCCGGCGGCCCATCTCCAGCCCGCACATCAGCCAATGCGCCCTGCCGGAAGGATTCCCGATCCTGGCGCCGATCTGTAGCGAGGCGCTGCGCCTTGGCCAGACCGTCACCGAGGAATTCACTTCGCGCGGCACCCGTATCCGGCTGACCTGCTCGCCCTACTTCGATGTCAACGGGCAGATCCTTGGCGTCACCATGGTGGTGTCGGAATTCCCCGGCATGGCGCATGAGATGGAGATGATCCTCGACAATTCGAAACTGCTGTTGCTGAACCGGACCCGCAGCGGTGAAATCCTGCGCATCAGTGAGGCCTATGCTGAGCTGCTGGGCCTCAGCCGTGACAAGGCATTGTCGAAAAATGTGTTTTCACTCATGAAAGACAATGACGCGGGCAAGGAGATGTTCGAGCAGGACGACGCGGTCCTGGACGAGCCCGAAGGCTTTGACAGTGAATTGCGTCAGGTGACACTGGCCGATGGCGGCGAAGAGCGCTGGATCAACATGGACCGGCATCGCTTCCCGCACCATATCACCGGAGAGCCGACGGTTTTCACCATCGGCACCGATGTCACCGAAACCGTCGAGGCCCGCCAGCGCGCCGAGGCGCTGCTGGCACAGGCCGAACTGGTACAGGAGATGGTCGGGATCGGTTTCTGGTCCATCGATTCCGGTTCTCAGGCCCCTTATTGGTCACCGAAGGTCTATGAGATCCACGGTGTGACGCCAGAGAACTATGTGCCGGATATCGACAGCGCGATTGCCTTCTTCCATCCCGATGATCGCGAGGACGTCAAACGCAATGTCGCCGAAGCCATCGAAAGCGGTGAAGGCTTCCGCTTTGTCAAACGCCTGATCCGCAAGGACGGCGTCGAGATTCGCGTCGAAAGCAAAGGCATGGCGATCCGCGATGACAACGGGGACGTCACCAAACTGGTCGGCATCTTTCGCGAGGTCGATGCCGACGCCAGCTGACGGCAGTTCATGACACGCCCGCAGAGCCAATCACCGGCTCTTGGCGTCGTGGCCACACCATCTGCGACGAAAAGATCAAAAGCCCGGAGCGCATCTTGCGGTCCGGGCTTTGTGTTATCCAAATCAACACCGGCTTTTCGTGAAGGATGCTGCGTATTCCTCAGCGGCGGTTGTGGGCCCGTTTGACCGTTTCTGCGCTCCGTCCCAAAGCCCATTATCCGGCAGAACCCTGTCGTTCATCAGGCAACCGGTGTAAAGTCCATCGTCCAGTTGGTTTCCCATGTGGTTCCATCGTCGGTTGAAAACGCCTGCTCCCATCGCGGCACCGGCCCTTTTTTCCAAAGAAATCGGACTATTATAGGCTGCCCATTCAACACGTCATTCGCGCGAAATTCGCCGATATCTCCTGTGAATGTACCTTTTACCGGTGTATCAAGCATGTGGGGTGATCTACCGTCGAGCCACCAGATTGCCCACACCCCTGAACCAGGATCGAAGCTTCGCAACGCAATCGCGCGATAAGGCTGCCCAGGAAACCCGACAAAGTTGTCTTCAATATTTCCATTGCCTGCAAGAATTGGCTGAGTTTGCGAAAGGCCATCGAAAACCTCCCAATCATCGCAGCCGGTTAGCCGCTCCTTCAAGCGTCTGTGCTTTACAGTCCAAGACCCGAACATGAAGTCAAAATCATTCTCAACAGCGGTTGTCGCCGTGGGGGCGCGATCGGTGTGCATGGTGTCTCCCTTATCTTTCGTGACAAGAGTGCTTATGAACGACATAACATGACACTTCGTGTCATGTTTTTGAGAGAGCAGATGAAATCTTCTCGTTTACTGTCAATTTTGTTGCTTCTCCAAACCCGCGGCCTGATGACGGCACAGCAATTGGCCGATGAGTTTGAGGTCAGCTTGCGCACGATCCACAGGGACATCGATCAGCTGAGCTATGCAGGTGTCCCGGTTTTCGCCGAGCGGGGACGAGGCGGCGGGTATCGGTTGATGGATGGATACCAGACCCGTTTGACAGGCCTTGATGCGGATGAAGCACGCAGCCTGCTGCTGGCTGGGCTTGGTTCTGCATTGGATGATCTGGGTTTGCTGAAAGCTGCGAGCCAAACAGAGCTAAAAGTCATGGCTTCGCTCTCTGGTCCCGCGCGCGATCAGGCCATTGTTGTTTCCGAGCGGTTTTTGTTGGATCCGCAGGGTTGGTATCGAAAGAAGGACACTGCTCCATTTGTGTCTGAGGTTGCCTCTGCGGTGTGGAATGAACGGCGACTGTCGATAGAATACGAGAGCTGGAAAGGCGTCGTGGACCGCGTTGTATCGCCCCTGGCGATTGTCCTGAAAGCCGGTAACTGGTATCTCGTTGCGCTCGTCGAAACCCCACGTGTCTACAAGATTGCAAATATCCGGAGCATCAAGGTTCTTGACGACACGTTCTCACGCCCGACGACTTTTGATGTCAGCGCCTTTTGGAACAGCTGGATCGCAGATTTCGAGCACCGGCTGAAGTCTCAATCCGTTGCACTTCATGTCAGTTCAACAGGCCTGCGCATGTTGAACGAAATGGGTTTTGCAACGCAGTCCCCTGCTCTGATCCCAAAACGAAAAGGATGGTTCTGCGTAAACGTACAAATGGAGGTTGGCGTAAAGGCCATCCGTGACGTTCTATCTCTGGGCGCTGAGGCCGAGGTCCATGGGCCAGCCGCATTTCGCGAAGAGGTGATCGCTGAGGCCCGCAAAGTTATCGATCTATACGTATCGTGATTTCGCCGAGGCCCACGTAGTGCAGATAGGGGCACCCTATGCGACGGCAACGAACTCCCGCTTGGCCCGCCTGCCGACCTTCAGCACATACGGCTCCCGAAGATCACTTCGGGAGCCGTTATTATATTGGCCTCTCAATCCCTGCGGGCGGTGGCGGGGCCTGCGCGACGGGATGCGCGGGGGCGCACGGATGCCTGCCGCTTTCCTACCTTTGCCAATCGGTCAGGGCTGGCGCTGCATTGGGTCGAGGTTGCTATACGACCTTCAGCCGTCTGCCTGCGGTCAGCCCATCGGCCGCTTCGGTGATCGCCTGCGCATCAATGCCGAAGTGGCGATAGAGATCGGCGATGGTGCCGGTCTGACCGAAATGCTCGACCCCCAGCGGAATGCTCTGATGGCCCTGCACACTGCCCAGCCAGCTCAGCGTCGCCGGGTGGCCGTCGATCACCGTGATCAGTTTACAGTGACGCGGCAGCTCCGCCAGCAATGCCTCGATATGGCTTTGTGCCTGCGGCACACCGCGCGCCCGGGCCCGCTGCGCAGCAGTCCAGCCTGCGTTCAGCCGGTCGGCCGAGGTCACCGCCAGAACGCCGACATCGCGGCGTCCCTCGCCGATGGCGGCAGCGGCCTTGATCGCCTCCGGCGCAACCGCCCCCTGATAGGCAATCACCACATCGCAGTTCGGCCCCGGCTGCTTCAGCCAATAGGCGCCATCAATCGCGCCCTGACGGAAGGCGTCATCAACCCGCTTGCCCGGCTGTTCAATCGGGTTGGTGGTCAGGCGCAGATAGACGGAACCGCCGGTCTCATCCCGGAGCCAGGTGCGTTCATCCGGATCGCCCTCGCCGTCGCGCTGAAGATAATCAAAGGCCCATTCCATGATCACCGCCAGCTCATCCACAAAAGCCGGCTCAAAGGCGGCCAGCCCGTCCTGGCTCATCCCGATGAGAGGTGAGCCGATGGATTGATGCGCACCGCCTTCCGGCGCCAGGGTCACGCCGGAAGGCGTGCCCACGATCATGAAGCGGGCATCCTGATAACAGGCGTAGTTCAGCGCATCGAGGCCACGCGCCACAAAGGGATCATAGACCGTGCCGATAGGGATCAGCCGCTTGCCAAACAGCGATTGCGACAGGCCGGCAGCCCCCAGCAGCAGGAACAGGTTCATTTCGGCGATGCCCAGCTCGATATGCTGGCCTTCTGGCGTGAACTCCCACTTCGCGGTTGAGGGGATCTTGTGTTCGATAAAGGCATCCGCCTGCGCCTTACGTGCAAAGAGCTTGCGCCGGTTCACCCAGGGGCCAAGGTTCGTGGTCCCCGTCACATCCGGCGACATGGTCACAATGCGCGCGGCAAGGTCGCTGTCACCTTTGGAGAGATCATCGAGGATCTTGCCAAAGCCCATCTGGGTCGACATCTCGCGGTCGGTTTTCACTTCAACTGTCGGCACCGGCAGGCGGGCATCGTGATAACGCCGCGCCCCTTTTGCAAAAAACGGCACCTGATCCAGAAAACTCTGCAATGCAGCGGGGTTCTGCACGGTCGCAAAGGGCTCCCACTCCTGCCCCTCGGCAACCCCCATATAGCGCTGCCATTCGGCCATCTGGGTCTTGTTCATCAGCCCGCCGTGATTGTCCTTGTGGCCGGCAATGGGTGTGCCCCAGCCCTTGACCGTATAGGCGAGGAAACAGACCGGGCGGTCATGGTGGATGGCGGCAAATGTCTCGGCCATGGTCGCAACGCAGTTGCCGCCGAGGTTCTCCATCAAGGCTGCCAGCTCTGCATCGGAGCGGCGCTCGATCAGTGCGCTGACGTCGCCCTGATCGCCCAGATCATCCAGCAGATGCTGACGCCAGACAGCACCACCCATGAAGGTCAGCGCCGAATAGGTCTGATTGGGACAGTCATCAATCCACTGGCGCAGCTTGTCACCGCCCGGCTCCTCAAAGGCGGCGCGCTGCAAGGCGCCGTATTTCACCTTCACCACATCCCAGCCGAAGGCGTCGAAGATCTTCTCGATCCGCTGAAACAGCCCTTCGCGCACGATCCCATCCAGCGACTGGCGATTATAGTCGATGATCCACCAGGTGTTGCGCAGGTCGTTCTTCCATCCCTCCTGAAGGCATTCGTAAACATTGCCCTCGTCCAGTTCGGCATCGCCGACAAGCGCGACCATCCGCCCCTTTGGCGCATCGGATCCCCAGGATTTCGCGGTAACATAATCCTGGACCATCGACGCAAAGGAAGTGATCGCCACCCCAAGCCCCACGGAGCCGGTTGAGAAATCCACGTCATCAATATCCTTCGTGCGGCTCGGATAGCTCTGCACGCCACCAAAGCCGCGGAAGTTTTCCATCTTCTCGCGGGTCTGGTTGCCCATCAGATACTGGATCGCATGAAAGATCGGCGAGGCATGGGGTTTCACCGCCACCCGGTCCTCTGGCCGCAGCGCGCTGAAGTAGAGCGCGGTCATGATCGACACCATCGAAGCCGAGCTGGCCTGATGACCACCAACCTTGATGCCGTCCGCCTTGGGGCGCAGGTGGTTGGCGTTGTGGATCATCCAGTGGGACAGCCACAATAGCCGCTGCTCGATCGTCTTGAGCGTTTCGGAGTAAGGTATCGGCGCGGCCACTGAAGAGGTCATGGGTCAACTCATTGATTAGGTGAAGATACTCTCCCTCCCGCACGAATGCGGAGGGGACCTGTCAAATCTGGCGGAATGAAACACCCCACCAGGGGCCGCCATACTCAGGCGGCGGCGTAAGCGTTATGCGAGGACAGCGCCTGCATCAGATCGTCGATGATATCATCGACACCTTCAAGCCCAACTGACATCCGCAGCAGCCCCTCGGCGATGCCATGTTCTGCACGCTCTTCGGGTGTATAGGTCGAATGGGTCATGCTGGCCGGGTGCTGGATCAGCGTTTCGGCGTCGCCCAGCGACACCGCGCGCTGGACCAGCTCCAGCCGGTTCATCATGGCGATACCGCCAGCCTTGCCACCAACAACCTCAAAGGGGATCATCCCGCCAAAGCCCGACATCTGCCGCGCGGCCAGTTCATTCTGTGCAAAGCCGTCAAGGCCCGGGTAATAGACCCGCTCCACCGCCGGGTGGGATTGCAGCGCCTCAGCCACCTTGCGGGCGGATTTGCAGTGACGCTCCATCCGCAGTTCAAGCGTCTTCAAACCGCGCATCAACAGCATCGCACTAAAGGGTGACATCACCGCACCGGTCATATCCTTCAGCCCGACAAGGCGGATCTGGGTGACGTCCTCCTTTGAGCCGACAACCAGACCGGCGATCACATCGCCATGGCCGCTGATGAATTTCGTTGCCGAATGCACCACAATATCGGCGCCCAGTTCGATCGGGCGTGTGATCACTGGCGTGGCAAAGGTGTTGTCGACAACCACCTTTGCACCAGCTTTATGCGCGATCTCGGAAATCGCCGCGATGTCGATCAGGCGATTGTTGGGATTTGCCGGGGTTTCGAAATAGACCAGTTTGGTTTTCGGGCTGATCGCCTCTGCCAGATTTGAGGGATCTGTCATATCGACCAGACGCACATTGACGCCAAATCGTGGCAGCCCGTGGGTCATGAAGGAAAACGTGCAGCCATATAGTGTCTTGTCTAGGATGATTTCATCCCCGGCCGCTAGAAACGACCATAGGGTCGAGGTGATTGCGCCCATGCCGGAAGCGGTCGCAAGCCCGGCTTCGCCGCCCTCAAGATTGGCGATGCGCTGCTCCAGATGGTCCAGTGTCGGGTTGGAAATGCGGCTGTAGAAATGCCCCTCGCGCTCACCGGTGAACATCTCGCCGCCCGCCTCGGCGGAGTCGAAGGTAAAGGTCGAGGTCAGATAGAGCGGCGGGTTCAACGCCCCCTGCTGCGACTGCGAGTCATAGCCATGGTGGATTGCACGTGTCGAAAAGCTGGAGTCGGTCTTTTTCATGAAAATCACCCTAATGTGTTTCCAGCATCTTAGGATGGTCAGCTGGGCGATTAGTTGCTAATTTACCTTCAGACAGCATAAGGATTGGCATAATATGCCAGAGAAGCCAAAATTGGACGCGACGGACAGACGCATCATACGGGCCTTGCAACGCAATGGGCGGATGACGAATCTCGATCTCGCGGCGGAGGTCAACCTCTCGCCCTCTCCCTGCCTGCGCCGGCTGCGCATTCTTGAAAGCAGCAATGTCATTCAAGGCTATAGCATCGACGTTGATGCCAAGGTCTATGGCCTGCCGGTCACGGTCTTTGTGCGGGTCAGCCTGGAGAACCATACCGAAAGCGTGGTGGCCAACTTTGAACGCCAGATCCGTGGCACGCCTGAGGTTCTGGAATGTTTCGTGATGACTGGCCTTGCCGATTATCTGCTGCGTGTGGTGGTGGCCGATCTGGAAGATTACGAACGCTTCGTACGCGCGCGCCTGCATCCCATCGGCGGCATCAGTTCGATTGACACCAGTTTCGTCTACGGAGTGGTGAAAAAGACCGCCGTCTACCCTGAGGTTGATAGCTCTCAAAGCTGATCATCCGGCAGGGTGCCCATTTCGCAGATAGCTGGCAAAGATGCGCAAACCGCCGGTCTACATTCTTTAAAAATCGCGACCGTTCGATATACTGCCCCCCTACTGGCGGCAGGACATCATCCATGCAAAGGCCCATCCCAACAACGTTTCCAAAGATCTCGACGCGACTGACAGCTTTCGCCTTTGCCGATGTGGCAGACTACACACGGCATATGGAGATCAGCACAACTGAGACTGTCCGTCGCTGGTGCGAGCTGCGCGACACCGTGCTGCTGGATGAGCTGAAACGCTATGGCGGCGTGCGTCGGTCGGATGCCGGGGATGCGCTGCTGGTCGAATTCACCAGCGCCACGGATGCCGTGCTCTGGGCGATGGCTGTTCAGGATCGGTTGCGCCAGCAGGTCGCCGAAGAGAACCCGATGGAAATCCGTATCGGTGTCAATATCGACGATGTGATCGACGATGAAGGGACAGTGCAGTCCGACGGTGTTGTCATCGCCTCGCGCATTCATCAGCTCGCCAATCCGGGCACCGTGGTGGTCACCAAAATGGTCCGCGATATCGTCCGCGGGAAGCTGTCGCTCAGGTTTCACGACCTCGGCGCGCCGCTGTTGAAGAATATTGACCGGCCCGTCCACGTCTATCAGGTCCTCAGCAGCAGCGGCGACAGTGTTCTGCTACATCCTCATGCTGACTGGAAAAACCGTCCGACGCTGGCGGTCCTGCCGTTTCAGGATCGCGGTGCGCAGGCCGAGGAACAGTATTTCGGCGATGGCATCACCGAGGAGATCATCTCCGGCGTCTCCCGCAGCCGCACCATGTTCGTCATGGCGCGCACCTCGACGCTGCAATTCCGCAGTAGCAAGGAAAACCCTGCCAAGATCGGCCGCAATCTGGGCGTTGCCTATCTGCTGACCGGCTCCGTCGACCAGCATGGCGACCAGCTCCGCATCTTTGTCGAATTGATGGATGTTCTGCGCAACCGGGCGATCTGGGCCCAGACCTATCGCGGTGACCTGCAGGATCTTTTTGCCTTTCAGGATGAAATCGCCTCCAGCATTCTGGCCATGCTGGAACCCAAGGTGCTGTCGACCGAGGCGGAGCATATCAGCGCACGCAGCACAGAGAGCCTGGACGCCTATAAATGTGTCCTGCGGGCGCTGGCGCGGCTCTATCAGCTGGATGACTACAGCTATGAAGAGGCCATCGCTCTGTTGAAGCGTGCCGTGTCTCTCGACCCTAATTACCCCCAGGCTCACGCCTATCTGGCCTGGTGCATGAATTTCTTTCTGGCAGAAGGGTATTCCCACAACCCGCGCGACGATATTCTGACCATGATCAACCATTCCCGCCGCGCGGTCGAGCTGGACCCCGATGACGCGCTGACCCTGTCGATCCGCGCCCATGTGCTCAGCCTGCATGAGAACAGCCCCGAGGATGCGCTGGAACTCTTCGAGGATGCGCTGGCCCATAACATGAACCTGCCGCTGGCCTGGGGGCTGAGTGCGACGACATATGCCTATCTTGGCGACGGCGCCGAGGCCCGTGAACGGTTGCTCAATGTCTGGCGACTGGCACCCTATGATCCGTTGAGCTTCTTCTTCCTGACTGCTGCGGGCCTTGCTGAATTTGTCGATGGCAACATGCCTGAAGCGATCCGGTTCCTGAAGAACGCCCGCCGCAACAAACCGCGGTTCATGGCCAGCCTCCGGCTGCTCGCCGCCGCCTTTGCGCTCAGCGGGCAGACCGAGAGCGCCCGCAAGGTGGGCCGAGAAATAATCGAACTGGATCCGGGATTTTCGGTATCGAAATTTGCGACCTGGTATCCGCTGAAATCAAAGGAAGCCCTGGGTCGTCTGACCGATGGTCTGACACGCGCAGGGCTGCCTGATTAGGATTTGGAACAACAATGATCGGGGCAACCCGACAAGCAGGAAGGACATCAAGAGGCAGACCGGCAGAGCACCGACACGCGCAGTCACACAGTTTGTTTTTAACACGTATTCAACGGTTTAAGGGGGATTACTGATGGCTGGACATGGCAACTCGCAAGCGTCGTCGAACGGGCTTGGTCTGGGACTTGGGCTCGGTCTTGGTTTGGGCAATGGTCTTGGGCTTGGCAACGGCCTCGGCTTGGGCAATGGTCTGGGGCTGGGTAACGGTCTGGGATTAGGGCTTGGTAACGGTCTGGGTTTGGGCGCAGGTCAAGGACTTGGCCTGGGTCTCGGCAATGGTCTGGGCCTCGGCAACGGTCTGGGGCTTGGCGCGGGTCTGGGATTAGGGATTGAGGATAACGGCTATCTTATGGGCAATGGCGCAGACGCCGGCATCGGCATTCTGCGCAGCTACTACGCAACGCCCAAAGAACTGGGACTTCTGCCCTGGACGCTGGATTTCAGCCCGGACAACAACGGTGGCGATCCCTTCCCGCTGTCGATGATCATCACACCCTATCAGATCCCAAAGGACAAAGGCACACCGCCGCAACCGCAATACCCTATCGCGCTGGAATGGATCACCGAGGACTGGGATCCTGCTCTGCGGTTCTGGGCGCTGCCATTTGACCCGAACCTTGGGGAATGGCTGCGTGCGGCGGACAGGTCCGAACCCGGCACCATGGCAGCACTGGAATTCGCATCGCAATACCAGAACTGGCATCCCGCCCATGTCGGCGACCGCTGGCTGGAACAAAACGATCTGCGCTGGCGCTATGTCCAAACCGGAACCCCATCGCAATCTCAGGACGCCGCCAAGGAGGCCTTTGAGATCATCGTCGCCGAGCTGGAAGTGCTCAAGATGTATATGGAGGATGACCGTCAGCAATATATGGTCGAATGCGACATTCAGGCCGATGGCCTGCCGGCCTATCTGATCCATTTTTTGGGGGCCAACAGCTTTGATCACCCCTTCACGCTGAAGCTTATTGATCTGGGACTGGCGGTCGGCAATGTCGCCTATATGAGCTACAAAGCCCATTACAAGCGGGTCCGCCCCTCAATTCTGCGTCCGGGGCTAACGGTGCCATTTGGTCCGCCTGCCCATCCTGCCTTTCCCAGCGGCCACGCCTTTCTCGCCCATTTCCTGTCGCTGCTACTGCTGGAGATTCCGGGCATCGCACAGCGATTTGGCGTGGTGAGGGGCTATGAGTCCGATGGCACGGGAACCAATATCCAGATCCCGGCAGGCACTCTGCTGCGCAAGCCGACCTATGACGATCTGCTTGGCACCAACGTTATCGCCTCGCCGCTGCTGACCATGGCCAACCGGATCGCGGTGAACCGCGAGCGGATCGGCGTGCACTACCCGTCGGATTCAACCGCGGGCCGCCATATCGCGGCGGGGATCTGGTATTGCATGATGGACCGCGCGCCGGTTGGTCCGAACGCCGGGCCAGTCCCCTGGGCACATCTCAATGTTCCGACGCTGCACCGTATCCTTGACAAGGCCAAGACAGAATGGCCGACACCGTGGATTTCGAGCGAAATCGCCTGAGCTCCGGGACCTCTTGGCTCCCGACTCTAGCCGATCATGTGCAGGCCCAGATTGTTGTCACAGGCGACCAGATCGACAAGGGCCTGCACCGTCTGTGGCGGGGTTTCGCCTGCGCCGATCTGCGGCGCCAGTCCCGCTGCGGGGTCGGTATTGGCGCGGTCATTCACATGGGTCAGCTCATAGAAAAACACCAGCTGCAGCCCTGCGGGTGCTGCATTGCGCGTATCTTTACAGAGCTGCGTGATCTGCTGCGCGTCATTCTGCGTCAGATCCGATGCCGCCTGCTGATCCGGGCCGATGTCACAAGGCCCCAGCGCAAGCGGATGCGGACTCCAGAGGATGCTTCGGTCCATAATCTGCGAGATCGGTTTATCGTTCAGGACCCATCCGCCCCAGACGCGCAGCCCCGCACCCTGCGCCGCGACCGTTCCCCGGTTACCGAGATCCGGCACCAGTCCCGGCATCACCCAATCAGCATCCTGCGCCCAGTGCAGAGAGACCGGCAGATAGCTGCCGCGCCCCACTGTCACCGGGCCATCACCAGTTGGAAAAACATCGGCGCGGCGATCGCGGATGTAGATATCCACCACCGGGGCCGCTCCCGCCTTGCTGCTGATCTTCTCCGGGTTCGCCGGAAACATGCCCATGGTTTCAAAGGCCCATCGTGTCACCTTGTGCGAGGTTGCCGGCTGCCACTCTGCCCCGCCTCTGGGCAGCGGAACCAACGCCGGGGCACCCCAGCCTGCGGCTTCCATCCCAACCTCCAGCATTTCAGCGCGCGACGGCGATTGCGCCAGACCTGCCATTGCCTGCAGCAGCAGATACAGCGTCATATCGGAGGCGCGGGTGCGTTGCCCCCAATCGGCGTCGCTCCCTGCCAGCGTATCGCCGCCAAGCGCGCGGTAAAGCAGGAAACATGACGACGACAGGATCTGCTCCGTCAGATAGGCCTTATGCTCGGTGCCGGACTTGGGCGGATCCTCAACAACCGAGCGGTTCAGCAGACCGTACCAGCCCCAGCCCATGGCCGGGGTGCGATCGTGCCGCCGTGGCGCAAAGACAAACGGGAAGGTCCATCCCCGCATCCGTGCATCGCCCGGATAGGCCGGGCTGGACAGATCCGACAACGGGTCAAAGAAAACCGCCGCCATGGAATCGCCGGCGCTATGGGCGAAATCGAACTCAAGCTGCCCGATCCGCGCCGCCAGCAGGTAATGACCGAATTCATGCAGCATCCAGCGCCCGCTGCTGGCGATGCCCAGCGGCTCCAGCTGGCTGTCTGGCGTCCCCGGCTTGACCCTGGCCCAGCGGTTGAGATTGGCCAGCGCCAGATGCATGTCGATGCTCGGCTTGCTCTGCTGGGCGGCATCCGGCGCCACGTCGTAACGCACCTGCGCGTTGATTGTCCGACCGCTTCTGCCGGGTCCGGGCACGATGCCCGAGCGGTAATGCACGGCCAGCGGTCCGTCCGCCGTCGCAACATAGGCATCCGGTGCCAAACCCAGCCCGCTCATGCTGTCAAAGAACACCGTGCTATGCCAATAGGCGCTGATTGCGGTGGACAGGTTGCGGCGTGGCGGCACATCTGACACATCCATCGGCGGCAGCGGCTTGGGCAGATCGCCGTGACCATCACCCGGCACAAAACGCGGGCAATTGCGCACCACATAGGCCGGTCGCTGCATCTTCATCCCCAGATCCAGCTTAATCGCGCGATTTTCGCGGAACAGGTCAAGGATCTTGTCCGGCCGCGTGGGGCGCCGCCAGGACAAGGGCGGCGCCGGGTGCCCGCGCCAATCCGGTGGCGGCACCGGGAACACCCGCACAAATGGCTCCAGCTCCGGCACCCGGGGGCCACCACCTGCCACTGCATGGCTCACCAGCGGCACCCGCGTCACCGACACAACTTCGACGCTGTTCTGAGCGAGGTCCTGTAACCGCAGACGCACCGTCAGCCGATAGCTGAGCGGCGCGCCGCGCGTTGTCTCCTGCCCGCGCGCCAGCAGGACCAGCGTCATCTCCCAGGCCCCCGCAGCGACATTGTCCTGTTCTGCCGAAAACTGGATATCCTGCAACAACAGCGACCGCGCCTCCACCCCCGCCTGTTTGGCGATAGTTTCCTCAAGCATCGACATCATGCGCGGCGCTGATACGACCGGGGGCGCCTCGCCGCCCGTGTCGCTGTCCGCAGCATCATCGGTGGTCGACGCCGTCGGCAAATCGCCGGTATCCGTGGCGGCCTGCGGTTCGGCCGTTGCAGGATCATCTGCCGCCTGAAACCCGATCGGAACGCTTGACAACGGCTGCGCCAACCGGCTCAGAATGGACTGTTTTTCGTCAGCACTGCTGTTGGCCAGGATCGCCGACAGCGCGCGATTTGCACCGCCCGGGAATTCAGCTGTCAGACCACGGATGATCAGATCAAAGCCGCGTGTTGTCTGGCGCACCTCAACCGGCACCCGAAATCCTGCTGAGGGAAACCGCATCAGGAACGACGAGAGCAATGGGTTCTCGATCCCCTCGGTCGCGACCAGGATCACGGTGCCCGGCATCGCACCCTTCGGATTGCGTGACATGTTCCAACTGGCAATCTGCCCTTTCAACCTGGTCGACGGCCCATCAATTTCCGGCCAGATATCGCACCAGTGAAGCAGGCTTCCAGCGGAGGCGACACCTGCAATCAGGTCCAGCATCGGGTCCGCCGCGCCCAGAGGCGGAGTTGTCGCATTCACATAGGCTCTCAGGTGTTTCAGATAGTCGGCCGCCGCGCCGGTCAGCGCAGCCAGATTGATCGGCCCGTCAGCCGCCCCGGCGGTGGCCTCTGCGACATAAGGGGCCGTCGGATGTGAAATCAGCCGCGACGGGCGGCGCGAACCCGGATACTGGCGCTCGTACCGCAGCCAGGCCTTCACCGTGCTGCTGGCAAGATTTGCCGACGGCGGCCAACGTCCCGGAAATGTCACTTTCGCCATGTCGTCCCCCTTCGAGCACACGCCCTTGGCGATGCTCTGTCTGTGTCAAAATTATCGCTCGACACCCTCGGGGATGGCCCATTAGCGGGGGAACACCGCCGCACTCAGTCGCGCGGTCCCGCCTCTTCGGCTCTGGTATTTTCGATCTCGTCTCTCCTGCCGAGATTGGCTTGTCCAGCCGCGTCTCCCGACACCCGCCGCGCCGGTCGCTTTGCAAGATCGAAAGATCCCCATCCGGTAAGCCTACCACAGTTTCTATGCGGAAAGTAGCCGCGCGGCAGCACGCCCCGTATCGCCGGACGACGGAATATTGCTGGACATCACGCGGCGCAGACCGCCAATTGCCCCAGCCCTGCCACGGCCCAAAACCCTGCGCGATCGAGCTGTCAAAAAAATGCAGCCGAGGGCATTTTTTCTCTGGACGCGCCAGAATGCACGCCATATATCAGCCCCACATTCCGGCGTAGCTCAGCGGTAGAGCAGTTGACTGTTAATCAATTGGTCGTAGGTTCGATCCCTACCGCCGGAGCCAAAGTTTCCAAGGGCTTAGCGTTCATTCGCTAAGCCCTTATTTGGTTGATGTCGGGATTTTTTACGGTGTCATCGCGTCGATATTTCGCGATAATGTCGGCCGCCCTGCTCGGCCCGGCGCAGGTGCCGTCCGGGTCGAGCGGGGCTCACCAATGTCCGGGCCAAAGCGCTGCACTAGCGGCAGATGGATGGGTGATCGGACCGGTTTTTTTCAGGTGCGCACCGTGCTCAGGACAACAGCGGTGTCGGCAATTGTTTCAACCCTGACACATGGCCAAACTGCAAGGCGCCCATTGGCAAAAGACAGGCCTGAAGCGCGTGGTAGATATCCGGCTTGCCGGTAAAAATCGTCTGCGTCACCTGCCCCGCCTGGTCAATCTCGGGATACCAGCCACCGCGCTCTTCATCAATGAAATGGGCCTGTGCAAAGCTCCAGAGGCGGCGATACCACAGCTCGTCCTCGGCCCGGGCGTCCAGCCTGATCAAAGCGGCAACCGCGCCGATGGCCTCGGTTACCGGCCACCAGAAGCGGTTGGTCATCGCAACCTTACCCTCAAAGTCAAGCGTATAGGCAAATCCGCCATCCGGCAGCCAGGCGTCCGCCAGGGCCCGCTCGATCAGCTTCCGGGCGCGGCATGGAACGCCTGGATCCTGCCGTCCGGCCAGATCCCAGTGCTGCAACAGCAGCCGTCCCATCTCAAAGGAATGGCCCGGCGTGGTGCCCGCAGGCCGAAACATCGGATCACCGGCATAGGGGCGATCAATCTTCCACTCGTCGGTATAATGCTCTGGCAGTCTCCAGCCGTCCTGCCCGGCGATATCACCGACAAAAAACGCCAGAATATGCCCCGCTCGCTCCAGGAACATCGACTCGCCGGTGGCTTCGTAGGCTGTCAGCAGCGCCTCGACCCCGTGCATATTGGCGTTCATGCCGCGATAGGATGAAAACGGCGTCCAGTCCCGGTTCCATTCATCAGCAAAGCGCTGCGCCTGCGGTTCCCAGAATCTGTGGTCCAGCACCTCGGCGACATCCGACAGCAACGCATCCGCACCTGGATGCCCGGCCAGCTTGGCAGTGGAGGCCGCCAGCAGCACGAAGACATGCCCATAGGCCAGTTTGCGATCATCAGCGACCGTGTCGCCCTTCATCGCCCAAAGATACCCGCCATGGACGCGATCGCGATGATGACTGTTGAGATAGGCGATGCCATGGTCAATGATCCGGTCAGCACCGGCATAGCCACAGATATGCGCCAGCCCGTAGGAATGCACCATACGCGTGGTTGTGTGCAGCTCCTGTGTGTTGTCCGGCAATGGCTGACCGGCGGCATCAAGGGTATGGAAGCCCGGTCCCTTGCCGAGACTCGCAGAAAAGAAACCCAGTTGCCGACGAGCATCCGCTATCAGAAAAGCGCGGTGATCCGGGTCGTCCAGCCAGAAACCGGCTGCATCCAGCGCTCCGGCAGGGTTCGGCGTGACCATGGCTACTCTCCTTTGTGTCGCACGTCAGGCAGCGGGCCGGATGGCCCTGCCATTTGCGTTGAAGATATGAGCATTCTGCCGCTGCACCCGCAATCCCAGCCGATCCCCGTTTCGGACCGGGATATTGCCATGTTTGCGCACGAGAAGCGGCCCCAGCCCATCGACATTGGCATAGATGTTTGTGTCCGATCCCAGACGTTCAACCACATCTGCAACCGCAGTCAGATCCCCCTCACCCGGTGCCACCACATCCAGATGCTCCGGTCGGATTCCCAGATCCACAGCTGCGGCGGTGTCGCGCAGATGATCAAGCGTCAGCATCATGCCATTGCGGGCCATCACCCCGCTATCGGCCCCGGATACCGGCAATATGTTCATCGTGGGAGAGCCGATGAACTGCGCCACGAACTTATTGGCGGGCCGCTCATAGAGATCGAGCGGCGATCCGACCTGCTGAATATCGCCTCCATTCAACACCACAATGCGGTCCGCCAGCGTCAGCGCCTCGACCTGATCATGGGTCACATAGATCATCGTAGCGCCCAGTTGCTTGTGCAGCCGAGCAATCTCCAGCCGCATCTCCACACGCAGCGCCGCGTCCAGATTGGACAGCGGCTCATCAAACAGGAACGCGCGCGGATCGCGGATGATGGCGCGCCCCATGGCAACGCGCTGGCGCTGCCCGCCCGATAGCGCCTTGGGCAAGCGATCCACCAGTTTCGACAGGCCTAGGGTTTCAGCGGCCTTGGCGACGCGCGATCTGCGCTCCTCTGCCGGTTCCTTGCGGATCTCCATGGAAAACCCCATGTTCCGCGCCACATCCATATGCGGATAAAGCGCGTAGGACTGGAACACCATGGCAATGTCGCGATCCCGTGGCCGCACGTCATTCATGCGCTGCCCGTCGATCTCGAAATCGCCAGACGTGATCGGCTCCAGCCCTGCGATCATCCGCAGAAGGGTAGATTTGCCGCAGCCTGATGGCCCGACCAGAACGATGAATTCACCGTCCTGAATATCAAGATTGATATCGCGCAGCACCTCAACAGCGCCATAGCGTTTCGCAACATCTCTGAGTTCGATCCGTGCCATGATCCGGCCCCCTATCCTTTGACCGCGCCGGACGTGAGGCCCTGCACCAGGTAGCGTTGTATGAAAATGAAGAACAGGCAGCTTGGCACCAGCGCCAGCACGCCAGCCGCCATCATCTGCCCCCAGTCCACCGAGAATTTCGACACGAAGGTCAGCAGCCCGACCGGGAAGGTCATCGCGTCATTTTTTGAAATCAGCATCAGCGCAAACAGCAGCTCGGACCAGGCGGCGGTAAAGACAAACCCAAGCGTCGCCCCCAGCCCCGGCAGGGTCAGCGGAAACACCACCGTGCGCAGCGCCTGAAACCGGGTGCAGCCATCCATCATCGCGGCCTCTTCCAGATCCTTTGGGATCCCGTCAAAGAAGGATTGCATGAGGAAGGTCGCAAATGGGATGTTGAAGGCGGTGTAGACCACGATCAGCGAGGTGAGCGAGTTCAGCAGGCCCAGATCAGCCACGATCTTGTAGATCGGCGCGATGATCATTAGCAGCGGGAACATCTGGGTGATCAGCATCACACCGATGATGATCCGCTTGCCCGCAAAGACAAATCGCGAGAAGGCATAGCCCGCCCCGGCCGCAATCAGCGTGGTGAAGAACGCCGTGCCGAGCGAGACTGTCAGAGAGTTGCGGAAATAGGCCAGGAACTCGGTCTCAAACAGCACGGTGGCGAAATTCTCGAACGTCACTGCACTGGGCAGCATCCGCGTGCCCTCGGAAAAGATCAGCGCATCGGGCGTAACGGCGATTTTCATCAGCCAGTAGAGCGGAAACAGCGCAAAGCCGAGATAGAATGCGATGGCGGCATATTTCCCAAGCGCCAGCGCTGGATGACGTCTGGATGAACGCGCGATATTAGCCATGGTGATCCTCAGATCTTGACCAGCCGTCTGCGCATCCACAGCAGGATGACAGCATAGGCCAGAAGGATGATCAGCAGCGCCACCGCAATGGTCGAGGCATAGCCGAAGTCCAGTTTGCGGAACGCGGTGGTAAAGATGTAGGTGGACAGGATCTGCGTTGAATTGGCCGGACCACCCCCGGTCATCACAAAGATCAGATCGGCAAAATTGGCGATCCAGATGGTGCGCAGCATCACCGTGATGGCAATCATTGGCGCCAGGAACGGCAGGGTAATCTTGGTAAAGCTCTGCCACGCGCTGGCGCCGTCGATTTCGGCAGCCTCGTACAGCTCACCCGGAATGGACTGCAGCGCAGCCAGCAGCGTGATGGCGAAAAACGGCACGCCAAACCAGATATTGGCGGTGATCGGCCCCCAGATCGCCAGATCAGGATCACCCAGGATATTGTAGGGCTCCGACAGCACCCCAAGCGCGGCCAGCCAGTGCGGGATCGGTCCGATCACCGGGTTGAACAGCCAGGCCCATGTCAGGGCTGACAGAAAGGTCGGCACCGCCCAGGGCAGAAACACCAGCGCTTGAAACAGCTTCTTACCAAAGAACTGCGTGTTCAGCAGCATCGCCAGCCCCAGCCCGAGAAAGAACTGAAAGAAGATCGACCAGAACGTCCAGAAGAAGGTGTTCTCAAGCGCGATCCAGAATTTGCGATCCGTCCAGAGCTTTTGATAGTTTTCAAACCCGACCCAGCCAGTGTCGAAAGGATTCAGCAGTTCAATGGCCTGAAACGAGTAGGACACCCCGATCACCAGCGGCATCAGCATGACGCTGCCGATCAACAGGATCATCGGCGACAGGTAGAGAAACGGCTCAACCATATAGTGCCAGTAGAGCGAGCGCCGTGCCCCGGTTCCCCCGGGCACGACGTTTTTTTGGGCGCGCGCAATCACTGCTTTGCCTGCCATTTCGCATATTCGCCGGTCAGGAAATCCGCCCATTCATCGGCCAGATCCTGTGCGCTGCGCTGACCAAGAAGCGCTTCCTGGCTGGTTTCCAGAACCACGGTGCTTGCAAAATAGCCCCATTTCTCCAGAAAGGTCGGCATGGTGGTCGGCTCATACTGCTCACCGTTCAACTCCTTGAACCAGCCTGCAAATTGCTCGGTCTGGAAATAGGGGTCCTGATCGGCGCCCTTATGGACCGGGATCACACCAACTCGCTTGGCCCAGGTGCCATTGGCCTCAGGTGCAGACAGCGCCGCCACCAGATCAAAGGCCTCGTCCTCATGCTTGGTCGCATTGAAGATCGACCAGCCTGCAAAACCAATGGTCGGGAATGCCTTGCCGGAGGGGCCGACAGGCATCGGGATCACCGCAAAATCCTCGGCTGGCATCCGCTCCGAAATCGCGATCAGCGCGTCAGGATCCTGATCGAGGAAAGCGCAGGTGCCAGAATAGAAACCGGCGACGATCTCATTGAAGCCCCAGCTGACCGCATCCTTCGGGGCATAGCCCTTCTGGTAGAGATCAAGCATGAACTGGATGCCCTCGACCGAGCCTGGCTCATTCATGCGGCTCTTGCCATCATCGGTGAAGAAGTCATTGGTGCCGTTCATCGCAGCCGCCATCATCACCCAGCCGTTGGTGCCACCCGGACCACCGCGCAGGCAGTAGCCTGATTTGCCGTCCAGTTCCGATACCGCAGCCGATGCCGCCATGAAGTCTTCCATGGTTTCGGGCGGTTCGACACCGGCTTCGGCCAGCAGTTTCTTGTTGTAGAACATCGCGCGCAGGTAGAACCCGTAGGGGATCATGTAGAGATCACCCGCCTGGCTGCCCATTGCGATCGTCTTGTCTGTCAGCGTTGCGCCATGCTCCCAGTCGGCGACATGATCGGCGAGGCTTGCCAGCTGGCCGGAGCCTGCATAAAGCGCCTGCCAGGTGTCGGGCATTTCGACAACATCGGGGATATCGCCGCCGGCAACCATAGTCGCCAGCTTCTCAAACGCCTGCCCCCACGGCAGGCTGATGATTTCGACGGAAACATCGGGATGGGCGGCCTCGTAGCCGTCAACGATGCTCTGCAGCACCTTGGTGCGTTCCGGGCTGGTGATCACCTCAACCAGCTTGAGCGTCGTCTCCGCGTAGGCGGCGCTGCCCATCAGCATGGCCGCCGTCGTGATCCCTGTCAGAATTTTTTTCATGTTGTCCTTCCCCTTGTCGTGTGACGGTGCACACGGCCCTGTCAGACCGTGCTAGTCGCGAGGGCGGATGTTATATCCGCCCACAGGTCCTCGGCCTCCTCCAGCCCGAGGTTCAGCCGAACGAGGTTCGGCGAAACTCCAAAACGTTGCATCGAGTTCTCTTCGCCGATCTGCGCAAGCCCGACGCGGGCCGGCAGGATCAGGCTTTCAAATCCACCCCAGCTGACGCCCAGCCGGAAATGGGTCAGCGCGTTGGCAAATGCCGGGATATCCACGCTGTCATCAAATTCGACCGACATCAGACCGGACCGCCCGGTGAGACCCGGCACGTCGTTTGGGCCCGGAGAATGCACCCGGCGCACCTGCGGCAAGGCCGAAAGACGGTCGATAAAGAGCGTCGCCGTGGCCTCGTGCTGGCGCATCCGCACCGCCAGCGTGCGCAGGCCTCGGGTCAGCAGAAACGCCTCGAACGGCGCCAGCTTGCCACCCAGCAACGGCAACGTGAGATCACGGATCCGGTCGATATTCGCCTGCGAAGACACCACCACGCCCGCCACGGTATCGGAATGGCCGGAGATATATTTCGATGCTGAATGCAAAACGATATCAATGCCTTGGGTCAGGGGTTTTTGAAACACAGGGCTGGCCCAGGAATTGTCGATCATCGTCAGCACGCCATGCCGTTTTGCATGGGCTGCAACCTTCATGAGGTTCAGAGGCTGGAACACCACCGAGCTGGGGCTTTCCAGATAGGCCAGCCGCACGCCCTTGAGCAGGTCCGGCTCCTCTTCCAGCTGCCTCGGCGCGTAATAGTCGATTTCAACCCCAAAGGGCCGCAACAGCCGTTCCATGAAACGATAGCTGTCGGGGTAGACATGTTCGACGCAGGCAATCCTGTCACCCGGTTTCACAAAGGCAAGAAGCGTCGAGGAAATCGCCGCCATCCCGGAGGCAAATCCGCAGGCCGCCTCGCCCTGCTCGGCCTTGGCCATCAACCCCTCAAAAGCCGCCACCGTCGGGTTCTGGACCCTTGTGTATATCGCCGTATCGCTGCGCCCGGCCATGCGATCTTCAAACGCTTCGTAGCTGTCAAAACTGAACAGCGATGTCTGTACGATCGGCGGGGTGATCGCGCCGTTGCGATCCTCCAGAACAGCCGCCATCAACGTGGCCAGGCCCAAGTCCTCAGTCATCATGTCCCTCCACCATCGCCTGCATCGACTCGCGGATCTCCGCTTCGACCATGTCGAGAATGCGCTCCATCACTTTCATCGCCTCCTCCTCATTGCCCGCGACCACCGCTTCGGCCAGCGGCAGGTGCAGCGGGATCGAGGATTCCCCCAGATGCGGCTTGCCGAATGGCGCTTCGTAAACCTCGTTGAACCCATGCTGGATCTGCTGGATCAGCTGACCGAACAACGGGTTGCCGCAGGCCTCCTGCAGGGCTTCGTGAAACCGGTAATCGGAGGCGCGCCAGTCCTCTCCGGCACCGTGAATCGCGATCAGCTCGGTCACACGGCCCATGATGATACGGGCGCTTTGCGGGGTGATGTTGCGGGTTGCCAGGCGGACGGTTTCCAGTTCCAGCGGGCGCCGAACCGCATGGGTTCGCATAAGGCTCTCGGCCTCCAGCTTGACTATCACCGGCAGATGGATGGCATTTGACACCACCTCCGTCGCCAGTCGCGTCCCGGCCTTCTTGTTGCGGGTCACGATGCCCATGTTCTGCCAGGCGGTCAGCGCCTCGCGCACCTTGGACCGGCCTACGCCCAGCTGACGGGCGATCTCCACTTCTGGCGGCAGGCGATCGCCCACACCCAGCCCGTCAGCCTCAATCATGCGGATCAGTGCTTCAAGGACATCCCGGCTAGTGCTGCGCGCCGGAAGCGGCGCCATGTGATGGGCTGTCTGGTTCGGATCACGCGCTGCCATGCTGTGCCTTTCATGCGATCTGGCGCTGGCCAGACCCGGTTCCTGTCACAGCATGGCAATAATGTCGGACATTATCAACAGTATTGTCGGACATTATATAAACGCGCATATTCAACGCGTTATAAAGACATGCTAAGGCACCACGCAGAGATCGGAGCCGGATCGGAACAGACGCTCTTGCAAATCAACCGGCCCCTGCTGACGTCGATTCGATCCATCTGCCGCGCCGAATACGGCCCGAATAAACCACCCGGGCACCTGCCGCACATTGGGCCAAAACCGCTTGCACCGGAAATGAGTTCCAATCACTCTGCGAAAATCCTGGCGAGGATTTGTCTGCGCCAAGTGGTCCCGTCAGATGTCCCAAGCCGGTATGGGCCCGCCAGATTTGAGACCTCAGTTTCTACCGTAAAAAGGATTTCGCGTGCCCGTAACCAGCCCTCACCCGACCCGTCCGTCTTCCCGGTTCCAGCTGCGCACGCCATGGCGCGCGGTTGCGGCGATGTTTGTGCTGAACGGCGCCCTGTTTGGGATCTGGGCGTCGCGCATCCCGGCCGTCGCCGACAGCCACGGGCTGACGCCCGGCGCGCTGGGGTTGCTGCTGTTGCTAATGGCTGCAGGCGCGATCCTCTCCTTCCCGCTTGCCGGACGGGCGGCAGATCGGATGGGGGCCGCCCATGTCACCCGTCGGGTGGCGCTGGCCTATGTCCTCGGGCTGGTGCTGCTGGCGCTGGCGCCGAGCCTGCCGCTGCTGGCGGCCGCGCTCTTTGTCTTTGGTGCCGCCCATGGCAGCATGGACGTAGCGATGAACGCATGGGCAAGCGAGGTGGAGAAACGTGCCGGACGGCCGATGATGTCGTCCTTTCACGCGATGTTTAGCCTTGGGGCCGGGCTTGGTGCGCTGTCTGGCTACGGCGCGGCCTCCGTCGGGGCAGAAATCCCGCTGCATTTCCTGCTCGCCGGGGGGATCGCAGCGCTTCTGACGCTCTCGGTCGCTCAGATCCCCTGGACTGCCGACCCCGCCCCCAAGAATCCGATGACAAAACCATCGCTTCTGCCCCGTGGACCGCTGGTTGCGGTGGGATTTGTCGCCTTTTGCGGGGCCGTTGGCGAAGGCGCGATGGCCGACTGGAGCGCGATCTTTCTGGTGCTGACGACGGGCGCCAGCGAAGCGGATGCCGCGCTTGGATTTGCCGTTTTCTCGGTCGCTATGGTGGCAATGCGGCTGATCGGCGATCTTGTGGTTGCGCGGCTTGGGGCCGTCAGCGCCGCGCGCATGGCCGGTGCCAGCGCCTGTCTTGGCGCATTGATCGCGGTGGTGTTTGGCAGCTACGCTGCTGCCATGATTGGCTTTGCCCTGATGGGTATCGGCTATGCGCTGGTCATGCCGCTCGCCTTCAGCCGCGCGGCCAGTGATCCCGAACTGCCCGCAGGCGCTGCCATCGCCAGTGTCGCGACATTCGGCTACGGCGGCATTCTGATCGGTCCACCCATGATCGGCATTACCGCCGAGTTGCTGTCGCTGCCTGCCGCCTTTGTGATCCTTGCAGCGCTTTCAGCGTTTATCGTTATATTTTCAAGGGTTCTAAAACGCAGCTAAACCAAGCTCCGGACCCAAAAAGAAGAAGGGAGGCGCTGTGGCCTCCCCCTCCCAGGTGCACGGATCAGGTGGTTCTTGTTACCGCCCGAGGTTGTTGCCTGTGTCCCGATCCGTGTCGGGGTGAGCGCACCCACCCCGGGTTTCCGACCAGCGCGACAGCATCGCCGCGACGGTCACAGTCCAATTCCATCAGCACTCAGCTACAGCCAGAGGTGCCGCCGCAGGTGTTGCATTTCATGCAGGTGCCATTGCGCACCAGCGTGTAATTTCCGCAATCGCCGCAGGCCTCGCCCTCGTAGCCCTGCATCTTGGCCTTGGTGCGGGCATCCATGCCGCCGGACGCGGCAGGCGCAACGGCTGATGTCTCAGGCACCAGCGACTGCAAGGCAGCGACCGGATCGCCCCCGATATTGGCCAGCAGCTCGGTCTGTCCGCCCTGCAATACGACCAGTTCCTGCGGCAGACGCTTACGCAGATAGCCGGTGGAGGAAATCTGTTTCAGCACCTCCAGCGACCGCGTCGCAGCGGTTTCGCTCAGTTCCGAGAGATTGGAGACACCCTCTTCCTCGCCCCGGCCCAGATCGTCAAAGCTGGCGCCTTCCGGTTTGACATGAGCCAGATCGGTCCGATCGAGATAGCTGACCGCCAGCTCACGGAACACATAGTCCAGAATGGAGGTCGCATTCTTGATCGAGTCATTGCCCTGCACCATGCCCGCGGGCTCAAACTTGGTGAAGGTGAAGGCGTCGACAAACTCCTCCAGCGGCACGCCATATTGCAGGCCAACCGATACCGCGATGGCGAAATTGTTCATCATCGCCCGGAAACCGGCACCTTCCTTGTGCATGTCGATGAAGATCTCGCCAAGGTTGCCATCCTCATATTCGCCGGTGCGCAGGTACACTTTATGGCCCCCAACCACCGCCTTCTGGGTATAGCCCTTGCGGCGCTGAGGCATCTTGGTGCGATGCGATTTCACGATTTCCTTGATGACCACCTTCTCGACGATCTTCTCGGCAAGGGTGATGGCCTTTTCCTGCTGCGACCCGCTTTCGAGAATTTCGGCCGCCTCATCGTCGTCCTCAACCAGTGCCGCCGCCAGCGGCTGGCTCAGCTTGGAGCCGTCACGGTACAGCGCATTGGCCTTCACCCCCAGCGACCAGCTGAGTTCATAGGCCTTCTGGCAATCCTCAATGGTGGCGTCATTGGGCATGTTGATGGTCTTGGAGATTGCACCGGAGATAAAGCTCTGGGCTGCGGCCATCATCAGGATATGGCTATCAACCCCCAGATAACGCTTGCCTTTCTTGCCACAAGGATTGGCGCAATCAAAGATGTGATAGTGCTCTTCCTTCAGATGCGGCGCACCTTCCAGCGTCATGGATCCGCAGACATGGTCATTCGCCGCCTCGATATCGCGCTTGCTGAAGCCCAGATGGCGCAGCAGGTCAAAGGTCGGATCGTTCAGCTTAGTCGTCGGGATGCCCAGAACACCGGTGCAGAAATCCTCGCCCAGCGTCCACTGATTGAACACAAAGCGGATATCAAAGGCCGACTCCAGCGCCGCATCGACCTTCGCAAGCTCATTGGGGCCAAAGCCGTGACCGGCCAGCGAGGTGTGATTGATTCCCGGCGCATTGCCGATGGTGCCATGGCCCACGGCATAGGAGACGATCTCTTCGATCTGGGCCGGGGAATAGCCCAGCCCCTCCAGCGCGGCGGGGACCGAGCGGTTGATGATCTTGAAATAACCGCCGCCGGCCAGCTTCTTGAACTTCACCAGCGCAAAGTCCGGCTCGATCCCGGTGGTGTCGCAATCCATGACCAGGCCAATGGTGCCGGTTGGGGCCACCACGGTGGCCTGCGCATTGCGGAACCCGTGACGTTCGCCCAGCTCCAGCGCCTCGTCCCAGCTGCTCATCGCCAGTTCCGCCAGACGCGGGTCCGGGCAGTTGGCACTGTCAAGCGGCACCGGCTTCACGGCCAAGCCTTCGTAGCCGTCGACCGCGCCGTGCGCGGCTGCGCGATGGTTGCGGATCACCCGCAGCATGTCGCTTGCGTTCTGCTCGTAGCGGGCAAACGGCCCCAGCTCGGAGGCCATCTCGGCGGAGGTGGCATAGGACACGCCGGTCATGATCGCGGTCAGCGCACCGCAAAGCGCGCGCCCTTCGGCGCTGTCATAGCCGTAGCCCATGTTCATCAGCAGGCCGCCGATATTGGCATAGCCAAGACCCAGCGTGCGGAAATCATAGGAACGCTGCGCGATTTCCTTGGACGGGAACTGCGCCATCATCACCGAGATTTCCAGCGTCACCGTCCACAGACGGCAGGCGTGCATGTAATCCTCGGCCTGGAACACCCCGTCCTTGAGGAAGGTCAGCAGGTTCAGCGACGCGAGATTACAGGCGGTATCGTCCAGGAACATATATTCCGAACAAGGGTTTGAGCCGCGAATCTCACCGTCGGAGGGGCATGTGTGCCACTCGTTCACTGTGTCGTGGAACTGGATGCCCGGATCGGCGCAGGCCCAGGCCGCATGACCGACCTTTTCCCACAGATCCCGTGCCTTCACGGTTTTGGCGACCTTGCCATCGACCCGGTTGATCAGCTGCCAGTCGGCGTCCTTCTTCACCGCATGAAGGAAGGCGTTGGTGACCCGGATCGAGTTGTTGGAGTTCTGACCGGAAACCGAGTTATAGGCGTCGCTGTCCCAGTCGGTGTCATAGGTCGGGAATTCAATCGAGGTATGCCCCTGCTTGGCATAGTCCAGCACGCGCTTCACATAGGTCTCGGGGATGGCGACCTTCTTGGCTTCGCGGATTGCCTTTTTCAGCCCATCGTTGACGGCCGGATCATAGGCGTCAGCCTCGGCCCCGTCCCAGCTGCGAATGGCCTCGAAGAGACCGTTCAGCATCTTCTCGTGCATCTTGGAGCCTGCGACGATGGAGGCCACCTTCTGCTCTTCGATCACTTTCCAGTCGATGAACTGTTCGATATCCGGGTGATCTGCATCGACGATCACCATTTTTGCGGCGCGACGGGTGGTGCCACCGGATTTGATCGCCCCGGCTGCCCGGTCACCGATCTTGAGGAAGCCCATCAGGCCAGAGGATTTGCCACCGCCGGACAGCGGTTCGCCTTCGCCGCGCAGATGGCTGAAATTGGTGCCGGTGCCGGAGCCATATTTGAACAACCGCGCCTCACGAACCCAAAGATCCATGATGCCGCCGTCCTGCACCAGATCGTCAGAGACCGACTGGATAAAGCAGGCATGGGGCTGCGGGTGCTCATAGGCGCTGTCAGATTTGGTCAGCTGGCCGGTTTTGTAATCGACATAATGGTGACCCTGTGCTGGGCCGTCGATGCCATAGGCCCAATGCAGACCGGTGTTGAACCACTGCGGGCTGTTCGGCGCGGCGCGTTGGGTCGCCAGCATATAGCGCATCTCGTCGAAATAGGCGCGCGCGTCTTCCTCGGTTGAGAAATAGCCGCCTTTCCAGCCCCAGTAGCACCAGGCGCCGGCCAGACGGTCGAACACCTGTTTGGAGGAGGTCTCGCCGCCAAATTCCACATCATCACCGGCCGGAACCGAGCGCCATAGGAACTCGGGCACGCCTTTTTCACGGAGCTTTTTCAGTTTGCTCGGGACGCCGGCTTTACGGAAATATTTCTGCGCAATCACATCGCTGGCGACCTGGCTCCAGCCCGCCGGAACCTCGACGCCCTCAAGACGGAACACAATGGTGCCGTCTGGATTGCGGATCTCCGACGTTGCAGGGACAAAGTCCAGATCGGCATATGCGTCCTGCCCAGATTTTGTAAATTTCCGTTCAATCTTCATGCCATCTGCCTCTTTTTTGCAGTCCCACTGTCACAAATCACGCCTTTTGGCCGACGCGTCTCTTCTCGTTCTTCGCCGCAAAACACCCTGCTGCGCACCTCACATAAGATGCGTGCCAGGGCCGAGGCCCCATATCCGCCAGCGCTAAATGCTTTGCTTGGTCTGGTGTAGCACCGGGTGAAATCCACCATATTTTGTGCTGCATCATCCGACGTACACAATTTGACGTATTCAGGCATATGGGGTCAACGGCATTTTTAGGCTTTCGTAACCATCTTTTTCGTTGACGATAGCTTAATGGTCTGCGGTCGATCACGAAGCTGCGATTCAGAGTTGATCACTTTACCTGGCACGGTCCCAAGAGCCCCATCCATCCCACGCGATAAATCCCCTTGCGGAGAGGGGCTTGCCGCATGTCACGCCGCATCAACGGCAGCAGCGAACTCTTCTGAAACAGAAATCACTCAACCAGGCCGAGGGTTGAAAAAATGAAATACACGCCCACCAGATAGAAGGCGTGCCGAGGTGTTTTTTTTCCCTGTTGGCACGAAGCGTAAAAGGAAATCGACGCCAACGCGCGTCAGTTGGTTAAGCAACCCTTAACAGACATAGCGAGACGCCCGATTTGGTCATAATTTGGAAACCAGTCCGAATCTCCTCAGCGAGCCCTCGCCGACTGAACAGCGCCCCTGCCCGTCCGCGGATGACGGATCTGCGCCCCCATCGGATCGGTCAGCTGGAACGCGAAACGCCGACAGCCCTGTGACAGGCATGTCGGCGTCTACGTCACATCCAGATGGATGAAATGGTCGGGGCGGCGAGATTCGAACTCACGACCCCCTGTACCCAAAACAGGTGCGCTACCAGACTGCGCCACGCCCCGGACCGTGCGCCTTCCTAGCGTTGCCGATCTGATTTGAAAAGCCCTAACAGGGCCAAATTGCGCCTGTCGTTGAAAAAACTTCATGGCGCAGCTGGGTGCCGACTGAAATCCCATAAAGCGCGGCAAGACCGCCGTTGATTTCCAGCACGGCATAGACGTTGTCACCACCCGGGATCGGCGTCAGGTCCCCGGGAATGGCGCGATGGTGAATATGGCGCACCGTGCCGCTGCTGTCGACAAACAGCATGTCCAGCGGAATGAGCGTATTCTTCATCCAGAAGCTGGCGCGCTGCGGCGCCTCATAGACAAACAACATGCCATTGCCACGCGCCATATGGGGCCGGTGCATCAACCCCTGCGCGCGTGTTTCTATGGTATCGGCGATTTCTACAGAGAACTGCGCCTGCCCCCAGGGGCCGCGCAGGCTGACCAGATCAGGGCGGCAGGCCTCTTCGGCCTGCACCGCCCCGGCCGCCACAATCGCAGCGACCGACATAATAGAGAGAGCGGCGGCTCTGGCTCCTGTTGTCATCCTGTCTGACAATCGGGTCCAGGCGTGCCGCATCACCTTAGTCCTGCTTTTCCAGAAGCGCCGCTTCCCAGGCCAGCACCTCGACCGCCATGCGGCCGCGTTTGCCGTCGATCACCCGCATCCCAAGCGCCTCGCCCGGTTGCAGTTCCGACAGACCCGACTGGCGCAGAACCTCGACATGAAGAAACACGTCTTCGTCGCGGCCAAACACATTGGCAAAACCAAAGCCCTTGCCTTTGTCGAACCATTTCACCCGCGCAGGTACCAGTGGCTCGGCGCTCAGCGTCTCGGCATCAATCTCCGCGAAATCGCTCAGAACTGGACTGTCGTCGCGAACCGGCGGCGTGATCGACAAAACCTCCACCGCCTGGACGCCGCGTTCGGTGCGATGCGTTACCAGCTCAACCTCGGCCCCGTCGGCGATGGAGCTCTGACCGAAGTTACGCAACACATTCACGTGCAGCAGGATGTCCGGTCCGCCCTCATCGGAGACGACAAAGCCGAAACCTTTGGTTGGATCGAACCATTTCACCAGCCCGCGTATTTGCTGCAAACTGCTCAAGTCTTCTGCCACTGCTGTAGTCCACCGTATTCTTCAGTTTTTAACCAGTAGGTGATGCTCTATTCTCGGTTCTGAGTTCAAGCCAAAAACGGACACCAATATCACAATTCTGCTATTTTCCGATAGTGACCTAAGGGCACAACCGCTCCACCGTCCAAAGCGCTTCGGGTGTTTCGCGCCGCCAGACAAAGCGATCATGCAGACGAAACGCGCCATCGGCCCAGAACTCGATCTCAAGCGGCGTCAGGCGGTAACCGCCCCAGAACGGCGGGCGCTCGGGATTTGACCCTTTGGTGGCTGTGACCTTGGCCACCTCCGCCATCAGAGCACCCCGGCTCGACAAGGGGCGCGACTGCGCCGAGGCCCAGGCCCCCAGCCGGCTCTTGAGGGACCGGGATTTGTAATAGGCATCGGCCTGCGGGCCGTTCTCGCGACTGATGATCCCGCGCGCGCGCACTTGGCGTCGCAGCGATTTCCAATGCATGACAAACGCCGCCTTGCCAGCGCCATCCAGCTCCTGCGCCTTGGTGCTTTCGTAATTGGTATAAAAGACAAAGGCCGCGTCCTCGATCTCTTTCAGCAGGACCATCCGGCAATTGGGCAACCCATCGGCATCCACCGTCGACAATGCAATCGCATTGGGATCGTTGATCTCGCTCTCTTCCGCCTCGCTCAGCCAGCTACGCGCGATGGCAAAGGGATCCTCCCCCGCAAAGATACCGCTGCGATCGGACATGGCGCACCTCTTGGACTGTTATTATATGGGTCTGGCTGGCGCGACAATGCGCATGGCTGACAGCAACCTAGGCCGAGACAGGGCAAACGACAAGAGACAGCGCTCTTGAAGCGCCTCGCCTGACAGACTAAACGTCTTCTAATTCGAATATCACAGGCGGAGAACCTGCATGTCTAGTCAACTGATGGCCGGCAAACGTGGCCTCATCATGGGCCTTGCCAATGATAAATCCATCGCGTGGGGCATTGCCAAAGCCTGCGCCGACGCCGGCGCCGAGCTTGCGTTTTCCTACCAGGGCGATGCCCTGAAGAAACGCGTCGACCCGCTGGCGGCGCAGCTTGGCAGCGATATCGTCCTGCCCTGCGATGTGGCTGATGAGGGCTCCGTTGATGCGCTGTTTGCAGCGCTGGAAGAAAAATGGGGCAAACTGGACTTTCTGGTGCATGCCATCGGCTTTTCCGACAAGAACGAGCTGCGCGGTCGCTATGTCGACACCACCCGTGGCAACTTTCAGATGACCATGGATATCTCGGTCTACTCCTTCACATCGGTGATGCAGCGCGCCGAGAAGATGATGTCCGAGGGCGGCAGCGCGGTCACACTGACCTATTACGGCGCCGAACAGGTGATGCCACATTATAATGTCATGGGTGTCGCCAAGGCCGCGCTCGAAGCATCGGTCAAATACCTTGCCGAAGATCTGGGCAAGGACGGCATCCGTGTCAATGCGATCTCTGCCGGACCGATCAAGACGCTGGCCGCCTCGGGCATTGGTGATTTCCGCTACATCATGAAATGGAACGAATATAATTCGCCGCTGCGCCGCAACGTGACCATTGATGACGTGGGCAAATCCGCGCTTTATCTGCTGTCGGATCTGTCCTCCGGCGTGACCGGCGAGAATCTGCACGTGGATGCCGGCTATCACGTCGTCGGGATGAAGGCGGTTGACGCCCCTGACATCGATGCGGCAACCGGGCGCAAATAAACACGGGTCCAGCAGATGCTGCGCGCATCTGCACCACAGAGAATGACACAGCAGGCGCGCGGCCCACGCGCGCCTCTTCCAATGACAGGGACCCACCATGACACTCGCAGCTTTTACCGCTTCCGTCCTCCTGTGCCTGATGGCCGCCATCAGCCCCGGCCCCGCCGTTCTGATGGCTGCGCGCGTCGGCCTGGCCCATGGCTGGCGCAGTGGTCTGGCGCTGGCGATTGGCATCGGTGCGGGTGCGGTGTTCTGGGCCTCCGCAGCGCTCTTCGGGCTGAACCTGCTGTTTGACTATGCCCCCTTCCTGCTGACCCTGCTGAAAATCGGCGGCGCCATGTTCCTGATCTACATGGCCTGGAACATGTGGCGCCATGCCAGTGAACCGATGTCGCAGGACAGTGACGCACAATTGCCGCAGACTGCTTTTGCGGCCTTCCGTCTTGGGATCTTCACCCAGCTGGCCAACCCCAAGCCGGCCGCCTTTTTCGGCGCCGTTTTTGTCGGCACCGTTCCCGAAGGCAGCAGCAGCCTGGCCCTTGCCGCGCTGCTCACCTGCATCTTTCTGGGTGAAGTCACTTGGAACACCCTCGTGGCCCGTATCTTCTCCTTTGAGAAAACGCGCCGCGGGTATATCAATCTGAAACATGTGATCGACCGGGTCTTTGGTGGTCTGCTGGCCGCCCTCGGCGTCAAGATCGCCGCCCTCTGAGGGCAGATGCACGATCCCGGACGCCAGACCCTAACAGGAGCATCAAAAACATGACCGATCGTCTGCCTCATGAAAAAGGCTTTCATATTTCCTGGGACCAGCTGCACCGCGACAGCCGCGCACTGGCGTGGCGTCTGGACGGGCAAGGCCCCGACGAAGGCGCCTGGCGTGCCGTTGTCGCCATCACCCGTGGCGGCATGGCTCCGGCCATGATCGTCAGCCGCGAACTGGATATCCGCATCGTCGACACGATCGGGGTGAAATCCTATCATCATCAGGATCAGGGACAGGCGGAGGTGCTGAAAGCCCCCGACGCCGAACTGATGGGCAACGGTGAAGGCGTGCTGATCATCGACGATCTGGTCGACAGCGGCAAAACTCTGGAACTGGTGCGCCAGATGTATCCCAAGGCGCATTTTGCCACCGTCTATGCCAAACCCAAAGGTCGGCCGATGGTCGATACCTTCATCACCGAGGTGAGCCAGGACACCTGGATCTTCTTCCCCTGGGATATGGCGCTGCAATATGTCGAACCCTATCGCGGGACCGACTGATCATCGACTGACGGACCACCAACCGTCACACGACGCATGGAAAGACGCACCTTAGGGGGCGTCTTTTTTCGTTTCCGCGCCGGGGATCTGCTGGGATTTTTCCGGCGCAGGTCAAACCCCCTTGCAAAACCGGCGCAGTTGCGGCGGAGTGGCCAAAGCGCGCCATGGCTCTGGCCGGTGACGCGCCGACGCAAGACAGGACACCCGATGCCACAGGCCCGATTTCCCCACGCCCGCACCAAAGACACCTTTGTCTCGCCCATCGTCGATTCCCGGCGCTGGTTGGAGGGGCTGACCCTGCCTGCTGACATGCCGCTCCTCAATCTCAGTCAGGCGGCGCCTGCGGACCCGCCCCCCGAGGGGCTGCGCTGCGCCATCGCCGAGGCCGCCCTTGGCGACGACAGCAGCCACCTTTACGGGGCGGTACTGGGCCGGGACAGCCTGCGCGCCGCGCTCGCCGCAAAAATGGGCCGCCACTATGCGGCCGACCTCACGGCGGGTGATGTCGCCATCACCTCCGGCTGCAATCAGGCCTTTGCCGCGACCATCGCGGCGCTTTGTGGTGAGGGTGATCAGGTCATTCTCCCGACCCCCTGGTATTTCAATCACAAAATGTGGCTCGACATGCAGGGGGTCGAAACCTGCCCGCTGCCGGTCGGCGCAGCCATGCTGCCCTGCCCGGATGCCGCTGCAATGCTGATCACCGACCGGACCCGCGCCATCGTTCTGGTCACACCGAACAATCCCTGCGGGGTCGAATATCCCGGCGGTCTGGTACAGCGGTTCTATGATCTTGCCCGTGCCCACGGTCTTGCCCTGATCGTGGATGAGACCTACCGCGACTTTGACAGCCGGGATGGCCCACCCCATGGGCTGTTTCAGGATCCCGGCTGGTCCGACACGCTGATCCACCTCTATTCTTTCTCCAAGGCCTATCGGCTCACCGGGCACCGGCTGGGTGCCGTGGCCGCGCATCGCGATCACCTGCAGGAGATGGAGAAGTTCCTCGACACCGTCACCATATGCCCGGCACAGCTTGGTCAGGTCGGCGCGCTCTGGGGGCTGGAAAACCTCGACGACTGGCTCGCCGCAGAGCGTCAGGAACTGCTGCGCCGCCGCGCTGCCATCGAGTCCGGGTTTGCGCCGCTGGCGGCGCGTGGCTGGCAGCTGCTCGGTTGTGGCGCCTATTTCGCCTATGTGGCCCACCCGTTTGACCAGCACAGCGACCCGCTGGCCCGGCGTCTGGTAAAAGAGGCAGGTATCCTGATGCTACCCGGCAGCATGTTCACGCCCAAGGGTGATCCATTGGGCGCGCAGCAATTCCGTATTGCCTTTGCCAATGTCGACACATCCGGCATCCGGACCCTGTTCGACCGGCTGGCAAACTGGGCCCCGTGAGCTGAGGCCTCCGCAATCTCACCCTCTCACCCGCTCTGAACGCAGGCACAGATCAGTCGTCCCTTGCCCCTTTCAAGGTGGCAGCGTATTCAGAGCCTCGACATTTCAGCATTCCCGGCTGCCCCGTGCAGTCCGGCGACCGGCAATACGAGGACATCATGGCTGCAGGCATGAAAAAACTATCAAATACATTTGTCTGGATCCTGATGGGGATGCTGATCATCGGCCTCGCCGGCTTTGGTGCGGTCAATTTCACCGGATCGGTGAACTCGGTTGCGGTGGTCGGAGATCAGGAGGTCTCGGTCGATGACTACGCCCGCGAATTGCAGCGCGAACAGCGCGCGCTGGAGGCCCAGACCGGCCAGCGCATTCCTATCGCGCAGATGACAGCGCTTGGTCTTGATCGCGTGGTACTGGGACGGTTGATCGCCATCGCCGCACTCGATCAGGAAAGCAGCAATCTGGGCCTGTCTATCGGCGATCAGAACCTGTTCGACGAAATCAGCCGGATCCCGGCGTTTCAGGACGGCAGCGGCGCTTTCAACCGCGACACCTATCAATATGCGCTGGACAATATCGGCCTGAGCGAAGCCGCCTTCGAGGCCGACCTGCGTCGCGAATCCGCCCGCACCCTGGTGCAGGGTGCCATCATGGCAGGCACCGAAATGCCCGACACGCTGCGCGACACGCTCACCAGCTATGTCGGTGCCCGTCGCAGCTTTGACTGGCTGCCAGTCAGCCCCGACAGCATCGCCCTGACGGCCGTCGACCCCAGCGAAGAAGAGCTGCGCAGCTTCTATGAGGCGCATATCGACCGCTTCACCCTGCCCCGCACCAAGGTCATCACCTACGCCGCCCTGCGCCCCGATGCGCTGGTTGACGAAATCGAGATCGACGCCGCCGCGCTGGAACAGCTGTTCAACGAGCGCAGCGATGAATATCAGGTGCCCGAGCGCCGTCTGGTGGAACGTCTGGTCTTTGCCAACACCGAAGCGGCCACCAGCGCCAAGGCGCAGCTCGACATCAATGGCAGCACGTTTGAAGCATTGGTCGCCGATCGTGGTCTCAGCCTGCAGGACGTGGATCTGGGCGATGTGACCATGGGCGACCTCGGCGGCGCCGGACAGGACGTCTTTGCCGCGCAGGTCGGCGATGTGGTTGGCCCGCTCGACAGCGATCTCGGCCCGGCCCTGTTCCGCGTCAATGGCCGTCTTGAGGCACGCCTGACCAGCCTTGATGATGTCAAGGACGAGCTGCGCGCCGAGCTGGCAACCGACCGCGCCCGCCGCCTGATCGAAACCCGCGCCGAGGACATCAACGACATGCTCGCCGGTGGTGCCACGCTGGAAGAGCTGGTCAACGAACCCGGCATGGAGCTGGGCAAGATCGACTGGCACAACGGCAGCACCGATGGCATCGCCGCCTATGACGGGTTCCGCACCGCCGCTGCCGCTGTCAGCACCGAAGATTTCCCCGAGGTCGACTTCCTCGAAGATGGCAGCCTCTTTGCCATCCGCCTGGATGAACAGCTTGAGCCACGCCCCGAACCCTTTGCAGAAGCTCAGGACAAACTGCGCGCCGCGTGGCAGGAGCAGCGCCTTCAGGATGCCACCGTCGCCGAAGCCAAGCGTCTGGCAGACCTGCTGAAGAGCGGCGATGCGCTGCCCGAGGGCGTTGAGCTTACATCCGAAACCGGCCTCACCCGCGCCGCCTATATCGAAGCAGCCCCGCAGTCGCTGATGGCCCGAGTCTTTGATCTGGCCGAAGGCGAGGTCGCCGTGGTCAGCGATGAAAGTGCTACTGTTGTGGTGCGCCTCACCGAAACCCTGCCGGTGGCCGACACGCCGGAGATGGCTGCGCTGGCCGAGGCGATGGGCACCCAGCTGGATCAGGCGCTTGCTCAGGCCCTGTTCGAAGCCTTCGTGCAGGACGCCCAGACCCGCGCCGCGCCGCGCATCGACCCGCAGGCGCTCAATGCCGTGCAGGCCAACTTCCAGTAATCAAGGCAGATCCAGATGGCCCTGACCCCCGATTTCGAGACCTTTGCCAAAGCCTATGAGGCCGGTGAAAACCAGGTTGTCTACACCCGGCTTGCCGCCGACCTCGACACGCCGGTGTCGCTGATGCTGAAGCTGACAGGCGCCCAGAAAGACGCCTTCATGCTGGAGTCCGTCACCGGCGGTGAGGTACGCGGGCGCTATTCGATCATCGGCATGAAACCGGATCTGGTCTGGCGTTGCCACGGGGAGCGCTCGGCCCTGAACCGCTCGGCGCGGTTTGATGCAGATGATTTCACTGCTCAGGACGGCAACCCGATGGACAATCTGCGGGCGCTGATCGCCGAAAGCAGGATCGACCTGCCCGATGATCTGCCGCAGGCGGCGGCCGGTCTTTTTGGCTATCTCGGCTATGACATGATCCGGCTGGTCGAACATCTGCCGAACGTGAACCCTGATCCGCTTGGCCTCCCCGATGCGCTGATGCTGCGCCCCTCGGTGATCGCCGTGCTCGACGGGGTCAAGGGCGAGGTCACAGTGGTCTCCCCCGCATGGGCCAGCGAAGGCCAGTCGGCCAAGGCCGCCTATGCCCAGGCTGCCGAGCGGGTGATGGACGCGGTGCGCGATCTGGAACGTGCCATGCCCGCCGAAAGCCGCGACCTTGGCGACGCCGACGAGGTTGCGCCCCCGGTGAGTAATTTCACCAAAGAAGGCTATATGGCCGCGGTGGAGAAGGCCAAGGACTACATCCGCGCCGGTGACATCTTCCAGGTGGTGCCGGCACAGCGCTGGACACAGGCCTTCCCGCAGCCGCCTTTCGCGCTTTACCGCTCCCTGCGCCGCACCAACCCCTCGCCCTTCATGTTCTACTTCAACTTCGGCGGCTTCCAGGTGGTCGGTGCCAGCCCCGAAATCCTGGTGCGCGTCTTCGGGCAGGAGGTCACCATCCGGCCGATCGCAGGCACCCGCCCGCGCGGCGCCACGCCCGAGGAAGACAAGGCGCTGGAACTGGATCTACTGGCCGACAAGAAAGAGCTGGCAGAGCACCTGATGCTGCTGGACCTCGGGCGCAACGACACCGGCCGGGTGGCGAAGATCGGCACCGTGCGCCCCACCGAAAAATTCATCATCGAACGCTACAGCCACGTGATGCACATCGTCTCCAACGTCGTGGGCGAGCTGGCAAAGGACAAGGACGCGCTGGATGCCTTCTTTGCCGGCATGCCTGCTGGCACCGTCTCCGGCGCGCCAAAGGTGCGCGCGATGGAAATCATCGACGAACTGGAGCCGGAAAAACGCGGCATCTACGGCGGCGGTGTTGGCTATTTCTCGGCCGGCGGCGACATGGACATGTGCATCGCGCTGCGCACCGCCATCGTCAAGGATCAGACCCTCTATATCCAGGCCGGCGGCGGCGTTGTCTATGACAGCGACCCGGAGGCGGAATATATGGAGACCGTCCATAAATCCAACGCGATCCGCCGTGCCGCCGCAGATGCGGCCCGCTTTACCGGCAACGGCAACGGCTAGCCCCGGACAGAACCGCAGCCCCCGAGAGGCTGCGCGCCCGGCATCTCATGCGCGCGGCATCTCGACCGCCTGTCATCTTTCCCAAAATACTCTCGCCGAAGGCAAAAAAGGCGTCCCTCGTTCAGAGGGGCGCCTTTTTCACGCGGGCTCGCCGATCACTCGGCCTGCACCTGCGCCCGCAGCGAGGCCGACACCGGCGCCAGCGCCACCCGGTTGGCACGATCCTGAAGCCCCCAGATCAACAGCGCCGAAATCGTATCCGGCTGTACCCGACCCAGCATGATCACCGCACCTTCCTGCCCGGCGCGGAAGGCTGCCTGATCCAGGAACCGGCGAATGGCCCGGGGATCCTGTCCGGCGCCATCGAAATCACGGAAGACCACACCGGCCGGCACCCCCTCACGCAGCGCCAGTTTCTGCACGGTATTCAGACCGGCATCCTGCGTCACCATCCCGTAGCCCATCGCGCCAAGCGCCGTGGCCATCTGATCGGCCAGCGGGCGGTTGCCCTGAAACCCGGTCTCGACCCCTTCCAGCACGGCGACAGCCTCCGGCAGGGTCTCCAGCCAGACCTGCAAGGCTGTTTCGGCATCCTGTGGCCCCGCATCGCGCGGCAGATCCGCCACCACCATGACCTCGAAACCAGCCGCGCGATGGCGGGCCATCTTGGCTGCGGCCTCGGGATCTTCGGGATCCAGCGCAAAGGTCAGCGGATAGGGGAAATCCTGCAAGGCTTCGGCGCCAATGGCCTTCGCATCGTCAATCAGGACAATCGACATCAGCGCGCGCCCGTCCTCCGGGGTAAAGGGCTGGGCATTCTGCTCAAACGGCACCCCGGCGGATGGCGTCGCAATCTGGCTGCCAGCGGCAGGGGCCTTGGCGTCATCGCGTTCGGTCAGCGGGCGCACCGGCGTGCCGATCTGCGGACGGCCAGCACTCTCAGAGGCTGAAGCGGATGGTTCCGGCGCGGAATTCGTGGTCGGCAGATCCGCAATCCGCCGCGTCGCTGGCGCCGTCGATGCTGCTGACCCGGTTCCGGCATTTTCTGGCTGGCCGACGCTTTCTGGCTGCGAAGGCTTGGCCTGGGCATCACTGGCCGCTGGCTGCGTGCCCACCTGCGCTGGTCCGGCGCGGCCGGGCGCCGGCAGCACAGGTGTCGGTGTCGGCCCGGGGGCTGCCCCAAGCGCCGGACCTGACGCCCCGCCCGTGGCTGGGCTGCTCAGCACCGGATCACCGGTTGTAATATTCGGCACCGGCAGACGGCTGGCGGCTGCGCTGCCGCTTGGCTCCTCGTCGCTGGGTGCAGCTGTTGCCGCGGTTCGGCTGTCGCCACCCGGATTGGCCTCAGTGCCCTGATCCGGGGTGGAGGCCAGCCGGGCTGGGGCTTCGCTTGCTGCCGCAGGCACCGGCGGCTGCGCCGGATCCGACACCACGACAAGCCTCTGCTCCTGGCTGGGCGCATTGGGGGCCGGCAGGGCCTCAACTGGGGTAACAGGCGCATCGCGCCCGACATCAATGGCAGGCGCGCCGACACCGCCCGGAGCAGCACGGGTGCCGCTCACCAGTTCGGTGCCAACCTCAGGACGTTCCGCCGGACCCGTATCGGCATCGGCCAGCGCCGCCAGATCATCGCCCACGACCTGCGGATCCAATGCAGCGGGCGGCGCCTCCACCAGATCTGGATCGGTGCCGCCACCGTCAACCGGCGTTTCCGCCGCCGGAGCCTGCACGACACTGCGCGCCGGTTCAGCCACGCTGACCTCGACCGATTTGGGCAACGGCACCGACAGCGACCACACCACGGCGCCGCCTGCGGCCACCAAGGCCCCGAAACTCACGCCTCCAAGAAACCCTCGCATCTCTGTCCTGCCTCTCGTTGCCTTCTGGAACCGGTCGCATTCTGTCGGTCAAGCCGCCCCAACACCCCGTGGCCCGATTGGCCTGGCCGCTGCTGGTGATGTGCACTTGACGCTGCCGCGCAACCCTGAACATGTATGTCGCGACCACTATACTGCGGCGCGGCCCCGGCCCGCCAGCCCTTAAACGAGCCCCGCGACTATGCTGCTGCTGATCGACAACTACGACTCCTTTACCTACAACCTCGTGCATTATCTGGGCGAATTGGGCGCTGATGTGCAGGTCCATCGCAATGATGCGCTGAACGTACAGGATGCGATGGCGATGAACCCCGCCGGCATCCTGTTGTCGCCGGGACCCTGCGACCCCGATCAGGCCGGTATTTGCCTGGCCCTGACCGAAGCCGCCGCCGAGACCAGGACCCCGCTGATGGGCGTCTGCCTTGGCCACCAAACCATCGGTCAGGCCTTTGGCGGCAAGGTCGTACGCTGCCAGGACATCGTTCACGGCAAGATGGGCACCATGCACCACAACAACACCGGACTATTTGCCGGTCTGCCCTCCCCCTTTGAGGCGACACGCTATCATTCGCTGGTGGTGGAGCGCGACAGCCTGCCGGACAGTCTGGAGATCACCGCAGAGCTGGAAGATGGCACCATCATGGGGCTACAGCACAAGACTCTGCCGATCCACGGCGTCCAGTTCCACCCGGAATCCATCGCCTCCGAACACGGCCATGCGCTGCTCAAGAATTTCCTCGACGTGATGAAGGTGCCCGCATGAGCAATCAGATGAAGCCGCTGATCGACGCCGCTGCGGATCGCCCTCTCAGCCGGGCCGAAGCAGAGGCCGCCTTTACCCATCTGTTCGAAGGCAATGCCACGCCCAGCCAGATGGGCGGCCTGCTGATGGCCTTGCGCACCCGTGGCGAGACGGTCGATGAATACGCCGCCGCCGCCGCCGTCATGCGCGCCAAATGCAATCCCGTGGTGGCACCTGCGGGCGCGATGGACATTGTCGGCACCGGCGGTGACGGCAAGGGAACGCTCAATATCTCCACCGCCACCGCCTTTGTCGTCGCCGGTGCCGGAACCGTTGTCGCGAAACATGGCAATCGCAACCTGTCGTCAAAATCCGGCGCTGCGGATGCGCTTGGCCAGATGGGCATCAATGTCATGGTCGGCCCGAAAGTGGCCGAACAGGCGCTGCGCGAAGCAGGCATCTGCTTCATGATGGCGCCGATGCATCATCCGGCCATCGCCCATGTCATGCCCACCCGGCAGGAGCTGGGCACGCGCACGATCTTTAACATTCTCGGCCCGCTTACCAACCCGGCCGGTGTCAAACGCCAGCTCACCGGCGCCTTCAGCCGCGATCTGATCCGCCCGATGGCCGAAACCCTCGGGCAGCTGGGATCCGAACAGGCCTGGCTGGTGCACGGCTCCGACGGCACCGATGAGCTGACCATCACCGGCGTCAGCTGGGTTGCGGCACTGAACCCAGGTGGCAATGTCACCGAAATGGAGATCCACCCCGAGGACGCAGGCCTGCCGGTTCATCCGTTTGAGGCAATCGTCGGCGGCACACCCGAAGACAACGCAAAGGCGTTTGAGGCGCTGTTATCAGGCGAAGCATCCGCCTACCGGGACGCGGTGTTGTTGAACTCTGCCGCCGCCCTGCTGGTGGCAGGCGCTGCGGATGATCTCAGAACCGGCGTCGAGATGGCGCGCAGCAGCATCGACAGCGGCGCCGCACGGGGCAAGATTGAAGCCGTCGCGCGGATCACCACAGCAGCTGCTGACAGCAAATGACCCCAGACCTCCCCGTTCCGGGTGGCTGGGGTGACCTGCCGTTTTTTGCCAATGATTATGCAAGCATCGCCAAGGCGGTGGCGGATGATCCACGTCAGATCCTGCCGCCCGTGGCGCAGCGGCTGGCGGCGCTGGAACTGACGCCGCCCGACCGCACCCGCGTTGTCATCCTCGGTCAGGATCCCTATCCGACGCCGGGTCATGCTCATGGTCTGGCCTTCTCGGTGGAGCCGGATGTCCGCCCCTTACCGCGCTCCTTGAGTAATATTTTCAAGGAGTTAAGTGCTGACCTTGGTGTCGAGAAACCCAATGGCGACCTGCGCGGATGGGCCCGTCAGGGTGTCTTGCTGCTCAATACCGTGCTCAGCGTGCCCGCAGGTGAGGCCAACGGCCACAAGCATCTGGGCTGGCAGGCGCTGGCCGATCAGGTGCTGGCCCGGAGCAGTCAGCGCCCGACGGCCTACATATTATGGGGTAAACAGGCCCAAGGGCTTGAAAAACATATTCAACCGGGCGATCACCTTATTCTGAGGACGGCCCATCCTTCACCCCTCTCGGCGCGCCGCGGCTTTTTCGGATCGCGCCCGTTTTCGGCGGTGAACAGCTGGCTGGCCCAACGCGGGCAGCCGCAGATTGATTGGAACGCGTGACCGGAGGCGTCAAGATGACTGAAACTGTGCTGGACAAGATCAAGGCCTACAAGCTGGAAGAGGTCGCCGCCGACAAGGCCGCCAAACCGCTTGAGACGGTCGAGGCCGAGGCCCGTGAAGCCGATCCGGTGCGCGGCTTTGCCAAGGCGTTGATGGCGGCCGGCCGTCAGGGTTACGGGCTGATCGCCGAGATCAAAAAAGCCAGCCCCTCCAAAGGCTTGATCCGCGAAGACTTCGATCCCGCAACCCTCGCCAAAGCCTATGAGGACGGCGGCGCAACTTGCCTGTCGGTGCTGACTGACACACCCAGTTTTCAGGGGGCAAAGCCGTTTTTGCCAGCGGCCCGCAATGCCTGCGCCCTGCCGGTGCTGCGCAAGGACTTCATGTATGATACCTATCAGGTGGCCGAGGCCCGTGCCCTTGGCGCCGATTGCATCCTGATCATCCTCGCCTCCGTTTCCGACATGCAGGCCGCCGAACTGGAGGCCGCTGCCTTTGAATGGGATATGGATGTGCTGCTTGAGGTTCATGACGAGGAAGAGCTGGACCGCGCCTGCAAGCTGAAATCGCCTCTCCTCGGCATCAACAACCGCAATCTCAAGACCTTCGACACCACGCTCGACACCACGCGCACCCTGTCGCGGCTGGTGCCTGCGGATCGTACCATCGTCTGTGAAAGCGGTCTTGCGACGCCCCAGGATCTCTCCGACATGGCGCGGTACGGCGCCCGCAGTTTCCTGATTGGCGAAAGCCTGATGCGCCAGGCGGATGTGACCGCCGCAACCCGTGATATCCTCGCAAACCCGCTGATGCCGGGGGCCATGTGATGGCGCTCACACATTTCGACGGCAAGGGCGATGCCCATATGGTCGATGTCTCCGACAAGGCGGTGACCGCGCGGATCGCCACCGCCGAAGGCCACATAAGCATGGCGCGCGAAACCTTTGATATCATTTCGGAAGGTCGGGCAAAGAAAGGCGACGTTCTGAGCGTTGCCCGGCTGGCAGGCATCATGGGCGCCAAGAAAACGCCAGATCTGATCCCGCTCTGCCACCCGCTTCCGGTGACCAAAGTTGCCGTCGAACTGTCGCTCGATCCGGACCTGCCGGGGGTGCGCGTGGAAGCCACCGTAAAAACCACGGGCCAGACCGGCGTCGAGATGGAGGCGCTTACGGCTGTCTCCACCGCCGCGCTCACCGTCTATGACATGGCCAAGGCGGTGGATAAGGCGATGCAGATCGGCGGCATTCGCGTAACATTGAAAGACGGCGGAAAATCAGGCCGTTACGAGGCGTAGATGATCTCAGTATCCGAGGCCCTCGACACAGTTCTGAAACTGGTGTCCCCGATGCGGGTCGAAACGGTGCCGCTGCGCGCCGCAGCCGGTCGCGTTCTTGCGGCGCCGGTCTCGGCCAATCGCGACCAGCCACCCTTCGCTGCCTCCGCGATGGACGGCTACGCGGTAAAGGCCGCCGAGGTTGAGCGTGACGCCATGTTCAAGGTGATCGGAGAAAGCGCCGCCGGTCATGGCTTCAAGGGCCGCGTCGGCCCCGGTCAGGCGGTCCGTATCTTTACCGGAGCGCCAGTGCCCGAAGGCGCTGATTTTGTGGTTATCCAAGAGGATACAAGCCGCACCGGATCCCTGATCACAATCTCGGATCATCCGGGGCCCGGCAACAATATCCGTCCCAAGGGTGGCGATTTTCAGCTCGGCAGCACGATCGCGGCGCCGCGTCTGCTGTCGTCTGCCGATATCGCGCTGCTGGCCGCGATGAACATCGCCGAGGTGCCGGTGCATGTACGTCCGACCGTTGCCCTGATCTCGACCGGCGATGAACTGGTGCTCCCCGGCGATACGCCCGGCCCCGACCAGATCATCGCGTCCAACACCTTTGGCCTCGATGCGCTGCTCACGGCGGCTGGCGCCCGCGTCCGCATTCTGCCAATCGCCCGCGATACCGAAGGCAGCCTGCGCATGGCCCTGGATCTGGCCCGCGAGGCGGATCTGATCGTGACCATTGGCGGTGCCTCGGTGGGCGATCATGATCTGGTTGCCGGGGTGACCGAAAGCCTGGGTATGGCGCGCGCCTTCTACAAGGTTGCGATGCGCCCGGGAAAGCCGCTGATGGCCGGGACACTGGGCCGGTCCGCCATGGTCGGCCTGCCGGGAAACCCTGTGTCTGCAATGGTTTGCGGCCATGTCTTCCTGTTACCGATGCTGCGCGCCATGCAGGGGCTCCCGCCCCATGGTCCGCAACCGGCCGAGGCCCCCCTGGCGCAGGACCTGCCGGCCAACGGCCCGCGTACCCATTACATGCGGGCGCGGCTCAGCGCGGCCGAGCTGCATGTGTTTGACGATCAGGACAGCGCCCGGCTGACATTGCTTGCCGAGGCCAACGCGCTTGCCATCCGTCCCGCCAATGATCCGCCCCGCGCCAAGGGCACGATGCTTGCCTACCTTCCGATCTGATCGGATACGGCGATGCACGTCGGCGGATTTCACTTTGCCAACAATTCAGCATCAATTCGGCTGCGTTTGACAGGTTTCATGCGACATGCCGTTGACACAAAACGGGAACATGCGTAGAACAAAGCGAAACATCGAGCGGCTGAGAGGGATGTCATGCTGACGAAGAAGCAACTGGACTTGCTGGATTTCATCAACACACGTCTGCAAAAGGATGGCGTCCCCCCCAGTTTTGACGAGATGAAGGTGGCGCTTGACCTGCGCTCGAAATCGGGCATCCACCGGCTGATCACCGCTTTGGAAGAACGCGGATTTATCCGCCGCCTCGCACATCGTGCCCGCGCGATCGAGATCATCCGCCTGCCGGACAGCCTCGGCAGCGCCCAGCAGATGACAGAGGCAGCGCCATCCGAACCGGCCAATCAGGTCTCCGCCCCGGCAATGATCGCCGCGATGGAGCTGCCCGTGATGGGCCGCATCGCCGCCGGCGTCCCGATTGAGGCGATTAACCAGGTCTCCCATCAGGTCGCGGTCCCGGCCTCCATGCTGTCAGCCCAGGGGCAGCATTTCGCGCTGGAGGTCCGTGGTGATTCAATGATCGAAGCCGGCATCAATGACGGCGATATCGTTGTCATCCGCGAAACCTCCGTGGCTGACAATGGCGATGTGGTGGTTGCGCTGGTCGATGGACAGGAAGCCACGCTGAAACGCATCTACCGCAAAGGCAGCACCATTGCGCTGGAGGCGGCAAACCCGGCCTATGAGACCCGCCAGTATCCGCAGGATCAGGTAAAGGTGCAGGGCCGCCTTGTCGGACTTATCCGCACCTATTGACCAGAGGGTCGCCCTCGAAGGTTACCCGCCCCAAGAAACACGCCTTTGAAAGAGGCTGTCGAGGATTATCACCTGTCGCGCTGCGGAGTGTGGCTCCACAGTCGGTCACCAACCACGTCACTTGCCGAGATCCAGCGCCCGTCCGGTTGCAGTTGCACACTGCCAAGGGTGCGCAGGCTATCAGCATCAAACACCCTGCAGCCCCCCACCGGTGACAGTGGCGTAGCGCTGACCAGCACCGCGTCCGCCGAACAATCGCTCAGCGCTTCTGCGGCCGCCTTGCCAATCACATGGATCAGCGGCTGATCAGAGATCGCGAGATACGCCGACACCGATTTGCCCGCAACGCTGGGCGCCGCCACCGCGATCCGCTGCCACAGCTGCGCACGCTCGGCCTGGGTTAGCAGGCTGCCGTCGTTCTCCGCCCATCGCTCGGCCGCATAGCCATGCCCCTTTGCGCGGGACAAGGCGCGGCCCTGCGCTGTCATCACGCCAACCAGCCCACCATTTGGCGCGATCAGGACCACGGGTCGGGGATGTCCGTACCAGAGCCCCGCTGCCGCCAGCAGAACCGGCAGACCAACCCAGCGCAGCGGCCCTCGCCAGAGGGCCAGCAGCAGCGCGCCGAGGGCAACCAGCGGCAACACCACGGCGGGCGGCATCTGGACCGCACCCTGCGCGCCCTCCAGTCCGGCCACCCAATTGGCAACCGACAGGATCCAGCGGATGCCGAGGTCCATCAGCGCCAACCCGACACCGGATGCCCCGACCGGTGCGAGGCAGAGCGCCAGCACCGCCGCAGGAACCACCAGCAACCCCATAACCGGCACCGCCAGAACATTGGCCAGCAACCCGTAGTGAGACAGCATATTGAAATGCGCCGCCCCAAAGGGCGCCGTGGCAACGCCCGCAACCAGGGACGACAGCACCACCCCACCCACCATCCGCAGCCAGCGCGCGCCACCCGGCGCAACGTGATCCCGCAGCGCGCCGAAGACGACCACCAGCGCCGTTGTCGCCGCAAAACTCATCTGAAATCCGGGGCCAAGCAGGCTTTCCGGGCGGATCGCCAGGATCACCAGTGCCGCAAGCGCCACCGCCCGCAGCGACAGGGCGCGCCGATCCAGCAGCACCGCGCCCAGCATCATCGCAACCATGACATAGGCACGGGTACTGGCCACCTGCATGCCTGACAGCAGCAGGTAGGCGCTCGCCGCAAGCAGCGCACCAACCGCGGCCAATTTCTTGGCGTTTACCCGCTGCGCATAGGCCGGAACCAGCGCCATCAGCAGCCGCAGGCCGCCAAAGACGACGCCCGCCAGAAGCCCCATGTGCAGCCCTGAAATTGCCAGCAGATGTGCAAGGTTGCTGGCTCTAAGCGCCTCCAGTTCCACCTGCGAGATGGCAGAGCGATCCCCGGTGGTAATGGCCGCGGCAAAGCCACCTGTGGCTTTCGGCATCTGGTCACGGATACGGTCGGAAATCCGCTGTCTCAGCTGCTGTACGGGCAGATCAGACCGGCTCGGCTGAACGCGCAGAACCGGGACCCGAGTATAGCCAACAGCCCCCAGGCGCTGATACCAGGCGTGCCTGCGAAAATCAAAGCCATGGGGCTCCACCGGTCCCTGCGGCGGCATCAGATGTGCGGTGGTCATGACCCGGTCGCCGATACCCGGCAGCGCGGCCCCGACCGGCAGTGACAGCCTCACCCGTGCCGGAGTGGCCCCAGCCGCCAGACGGTCCAGCACAGGCTGATCGAGGGTGATGCGCAGCCGGTCCCGGGCGGAGCGATCTATCGCGATTACCCGCCCTTCGACCGGGCCGTAATAGCGAAAGCTCAGCACCGGGGCAGCAACCGAATGGGCGCGCATCCCGGCGGCCGCAAAGCCGAGCGCGATCGTCACAATCGCCCAGCCCAGAAACACCAGCCCGTTCTGCCTGTCACCACGTCGCAACAGCAGCGCCCCAGCCAGCGCTACGCCGCCCAGGCCGAAATAGTGAACTGCCACAGGTTCAAACCGCAGAGAAAAGAAAACCCCGATCCCGGTGCCGAACAGGACCGGCACCCAGGGAAACAGCTCCCCGCGCTGGGATTGCAGCAGACTGTCAAGAATGCCCAGGGCGCGCATGCTTGCTCCTTGCCTTCTGGCTCGGTAGACAGGCGACAAAACTACCCTTTCCATGGTTTCCAAAAGGTAAATCACCCCCATGTCCAAACCGGTCGTCACCCGTTTCGCCCCCTCTCCCACCGGCTATCTGCATATCGGTGGTGCGCGCACCGCGCTGTTCAACTGGCTTTATGCCCGTGGGCGCGGCGGCAAATTCCTGCTGCGTATCGAGGACACCGACCGCGAGCGCTCCAACCCCGAGGCGACCGCCGCCATTCTGCAGGGCATGGCCTGGCTGGGTCTGGATCACGATGGCGAGGTGGTCAGCCAGTTCGAAGGCGCCGAACGTCATGCCGCCGTCGCGCGTGAACTGCTTGAGGCGGGCAAGGCCTATAAGTGCTTTGCAACGCAGGACGAAATTGCCGCCTTCCGCGACCAGGCCAAGGCCGACGGCAAATCGACGCTCTATCGCTCGCCCTGGCGAGACGCCGATGCCAGCAGCCATCCCGATGCGCCCTATGTGATCCGCATCAAGGCGCCGCAGCAGGGCAGCACCGTCATCCGAGACGAGGTTCAGGGCGATGTCACCATCAAGAACGAGCAGCTTGACGATATGATCCTGCTGCGCTCGGATGGGACGCCCGTCTACATGCTGGCCGTGGTGGTGGATGATCACGATATGGGCGTCACCCATGTCATCCGGGGCGATGACCACCTCAACAATGCCGCGCGCCAGATGATGATCTACGAAGCCATGGGCTGGGATGTTCCGGTCTGGGCCCATATCCCGCTGATCCATGGCCCTGATGGCAAGAAACTGTCCAAACGCCACGGCGCCCTCGGCGCGCAGGAATACCAGGCGATGGGCTATCCGGCTGCGGGCATGCGCAACTATCTGGCGCGTCTCGGCTGGAGCCATGGCGATGACGAATTTTTTACGGATGAGCAGGCCCGTGACTGGTTCGACCTTGACGGTATCGGCAAAAGCCCGGCACGATTTGACACCAAGAAGCTCGAAAACCTCTGTGGTCAGCACATTGCGATCAGCGATGATGCTGCGCTGCGGAATGAGCTGCAGGCCTATCTTGCCGCTGCTGGCAAACCACAGTTAAATGACGTTCAGTCAAACGATATTGAACGTGCGATGTATTGCCTCAAGGACCGGGCCAAGACTTTTCCGGAGCTGCTTGAAAAGGCTCATTTTATTCTGGCTTCACGCCCGCTCGATCTCGACGAGAAGGCGGCAAAGGCCCTGGCATCTGTATCCGACGGTATACTGAGTGAATTGACGCCGCAGCTGCAAAATGCTAGCTGGTCCCGAGACGATCTGGAGGCGCTTCTGAATACATTTGCAGAAGCACGGGATACCAAGTTCGGCAAACTGGCAGGCCCGTTGCGGGCAGCGCTGGCAGGCCGTGCGGTAACACCTTCAGTTTTCGATATGATGCTGATTCTGGGCCGGGACGAAACACTGGCCCGACTCGCCGACGTTGCCGACTGACCCCATCGTTAACCGCTGGGTAAGCCGGTACCGCTATGACCTCACCTGCGCGGTTGCCGTGCAGGTGCTGCCTGCACAAGGCGGGGGCCTCCCCCGCTTTCGCGCCTGTATCAGGAAGGGACATCTATGACCGATACAAAGAAAACCGCCCAGCTCAGCCTGAATGGCGAAACTTACGAGCTTCCCATTTTTTCGCCGACGACCGGGCCCGATGTTCTTGATATCCGCAAGCTCTACAGCCAGGCCGGTGTGTTCACCTATGATCCCGGTTTCACCTCGACCGCAAGCTGCGACAGCACGATCACCTATATCGACGGCGGCAAGGGTGAGCTGCTGCACCGCGGCTATCCGATCGACCAGCTGGCATCCAAATCGCACCACCTCGAAGTCTGCTACCTGCTGCTTTATGGTGAACTGCCGACCGCAGCCCAGCTGGAAGATTTCGAGACCCGCGTGACCCGTCACACCATGGTGCATGAACAGATGCACAACTTCTTCCGCGGTTTCCGCCGCGACGCGCATCCGATGGCAACCCTGGTGGGTGTTGTGGGTGCGATGTCGGCTTTCTATCACGACTCCACCGACATCAATGACCCCTGGCAGCGTGAAGTGGCCGCGATCCGCTTGATCGCCAAACTGCCCACCATTGCTGCGATGGCCTATAAATATTCCATCGGCCAGCCGTTTGTGTATCCGCGCAACGATCTGGATTACGCGGCCAACTTCCTGCACATGTGTTTCTCGGTTCCGGCAGAGGAATATCACGTCGACCCGATCCTCGCCCGCGCGATGGACCGGATCTTCATTCTGCACGCCGATCACGAGCAGAACGCGTCGACCTCGACCGTGCGTCTGGCGTCCTCGTCCGGCGCGAACCCCTTTGCCTGTATCGCTGCGGGCATCGCCTGCCTCTGGGGTCCGGCCCACGGCGGCGCCAACCAGGCCTGCCTGGAAATGCTGAAGGAAATCGGCTCCGTTGACCGGATCCCCGAATTCATCGAACGCGCCAAGGACAAGAACGATCCGTTCCGTCTGATGGGCTTTGGCCATCGGGTCTACAAGAACACCGATCCGCGCGCCAAGGTGCTGAAACAGTCCGCCGATGAGGTTCTGGAGCTGCTGGGCGTTGAAAACAACCCGCTGCTGCAGGTCGCCAAGGAACTGGAGCGCACTGCGCTCAACGATGAGTATTTCATCGAGAAGAAACTGTTCCCGAACGTCGATTTCTACTCCGGCATCATCCTTGAGGCGATGGGCTTCCCGACCTCGATGTTCACACCGATCTTCGCGCTGTCGCGCACCGTCGGCTGGATTTCGCAGTGGAAAGAAATGATCGCGGATCCGCAGAACAAAATCGGTCGCCCGCGCCAGCTCTACCTCGGCGAAACCGCCCGCGATTACGTCGACATCGAAAAGCGCTGACCGGCAGCCGGTCTGCCCAGACCTCGCTGACCATCACAGATATGTGCCCTGCCTCCTAGGAGGCAGGGCTTTTTCATGGCGCCGACCTTGCAACCCCCAAGGCGCGCGCCCGCGCCGCAGTGCAACACATCTTTAGATTGCAGGTCCGCGCCTTTCGGATAGGTCAACAATCAAAAGGTTAGGTCCGGGATGTTTCCAATGCAGAAACCTGGTTAACCCTTTTCATCGCATTTTACTCAACTACGAAGGGTTTCGATTGACGAATTTTGACCTCGGCAATAGGCATAATCGCAATTGCTAATTAAACCTTAACGGGAGACGCACCGTGCTAATGCTTATGACAATGTTGGGGGTCGGCCTGCTGGCGGGTGTGATCATCAACGATTCCGACGATTCCGACAGCAATGACTCCAACGCAGATGAAAGCGGTAACGAGGAAAACGCGACCGTGATCGAGGGCAGCGAGGGTGCCGACCTGCTGTTCGGCACCACCGGCAGCGAAAACCTGCTTGGCGGTGAGGGTGACGACAATATCGACGCACGCGGCGGTCCCGATACGATCGAAGGCGGTGCAGGCGACGACCGGCTGGACGGTGGCTCGGCAAATGACAACGTCTTTGGTGGCGATGGTGATGACACTCTCATCGGTGGCAATGGCGCTGATTTCATGCGCGGCAATGCCGGTGACGACACGCTGATTGACACCCGCGGCGCGGATCATCTGGTCGGCGGTCAGGGCAATGACCTGATCATCGCCGCAGGCATTCTGGACGAAGGCGCCTATGAAGACATCGTTCAGGGCCGCGAGACGCCGACCTCCGCAGCCGAGGTCAACGCCCTGCTGAACTTTGACTACACGGTCGATCAGGACGCTGCTGGCGATACCATCAATGCCGGTGCCGGTGACGACTCCGTGCTCTTTGGTCTCAACGATACGGTGACCGGTGGCAGCGGCAACGACAGCTTCGAAACCGGAGCCTGGCTGACCGAGGATGAACAGGCGACCATTACCGATTTCACGGCGGATGATGACCGGGTGGTCTATTACTACGACGAAACCGAAGACGAGCCGGAGCTGGAGGTGATCACCCGCGCAAATGAGGACGGCGGCACCGATGCCTATCTCGTTGCAGACGGCGAGGAGGTCGTGCGCCTGATCAATGCCGGAGCCAGCTTCAACCTGGCCGAACATGTCGCCCTGGTGGCCCGCAGCAGCTGACCAGGTGATCTGCCGGGCCGGGTCAATTGATCCGGCCCGGTCCGGCAGGCCCCTTGGCGCAAAAAGAAACCCGCCCCCGCGCAGTCGATGCGCATCAGGGGCGGGTTTTGCATTTCAGGAACGGCATCAGCCGATCACGGATTGCACCGTCTTAGCGGCCTTCGAACTTCGCGGGGCGTTTTTCCATAAAAGCGGTGACCCCTTCCATGAAGTCCCGGGTCTTGCCGCATTGGCCTTGCAGATGGGCCTCCTCGGACAGCTGCTCCGGCAGGCTGTTGCCATAGCCATCGCGGATCGCGCTCTTGATCGCGCCGAACGCACGGGTCGGGCCATTCGCCAGATAGGCCGCACGGGCGCGCCAATGGGCGTCAAATTCGGCGTCGGGAATGGCTTCCCAGATCATGCCCCAGTCGCTCGCCTGTTTGGCGGAGATCTTATCGGCGAACAGCGCGGCCCCCATTGCCTTGGCCATGCCCATCTGGCGCGGCATGAACCAGGTGCCGCCGGCATCCGGCATCAGGCCAATACGGGCAAAGGCCTGCATGAAATAAGCGCTCTCGGTGGCGATCACCACATCGGCGGCCAGCGCCAGATTGGCACCCGCACCCGCAGCCGGGCCGTTTACCGCGGCAATGGTCGGCACCGGGCAGTTATAGATCGCCTCCAGCATCGGGGTGTATTCATCCCGCAGCGTCCGTTCCAGATCCAGCTTGCCCTGGCTTGCGGCGTCGGACAGGTCCTGCCCCGAACAGAATGACACGCCGGAACCGGTCAGGACCACCGCACGGGCCTCTTTGCCCGCGCGCTGCATCGCATGGGTGATCTCCGCCCGCGTCAGACCGGTCAGCGCGTTCATCTTTGCGGGTCGGTTCAGCGTCACAACGGCCAAGCCGTCTTCCAGCGAGAACAGAATTTCCTTGTAATCCATCAAAGGGCCTCGTGGTTAAAGGTTTTTCGCAGACTTGCCTATGCAAGCCCGCAGGAAAAGGCAAACGCCGCGTAACCTCTTACTGCAAAACCACCCGCGGGGGGGCGCTGGCCGGCGCTGTGCCGCTGCGGTTGTATGGGCGGTCCAGTCGCCCCCACCCGCGCGGCGCGTCTTGGTGACTCAGTCTTTCAGGATGCGATCGAGCTGCGCACGTTCCTGCGCGCTAAGGCTGTCGGCGCCGGGGTCCTCCGCCTCCGGAGTGCGGCTGCGGGCGCGGATATAGCCCCCGGCCAGCAGCAGCGCCATCACCAGCATCAGCGGACCGGCGGCATAAAGCAGCCAGTTGGCACCATTTGCACGCGGGCTGAGCAACACATATTCGCCGTAGCGCTCCACGATGAAGGCCATCGCCTCGGCGTCGCTGTCACCGGCCACCAGCCGCTCGCGCACCAGCAGGCGCAGATCACGGGCCAGATCGGCATTGCTTTCGTCGATATTCTCGTTGCGGCAGACCAGACAGCGCAGATCCTTGGACAGCTCACGCGCGCGACTTTCCAGAACCGGATCATCAAGAATTTCGTCAGGTTCAACCGCCAGCGCCGGGGTGCCGGTGGCAACCATCGGAGCCAGCAGCGTCAACGCCAGCAACAGCCGGGCAAGAAACAGTCGTGTCATTCGGCGGGCACTCCTTCACGCGGGGCGCGGCGCGCCCCTGCCGCAACGCGGAAACGACGGTCACTCAGGCTCAGCAGACCACCCAAGGCCATCAACAGGCAGCCACCCCAGATCCAGTTCGCCAGCGGTTTGATATAGGTCCGTACCGTCCAGCCACCATTGGCCTGCTGGTCGCCGATCACCACATAGAGATCGCGCAGGAACCGGTAGTCTATCGCCGCCTCGGTGGTCGGCATCCGCGACACCGGATACTCACGCTTCTCCGGGTTCAGCAGCGCCACGAACCGCCCTGCCCGGGTCACTTCGATATCCGCCATGGTGCTGAAATAATTCGGCCCCTGCACCCGGCGGACGGCCTGCAGCTCCAGCGTATAGGCGCCGACGTCGAAGGGCCGGTTCACCTCGGCCACGCGAATGTCTTCGTCCTGCCAGGCGGTCAGCCCGGCGATGGCAAAGATCGTGACCCCCAGACCGGCATGGGCCAGCGCCTTGCCCCAATCCGCACGCGGCAGGCGCAACAGACGCTGCCAGCGCCCGGTCGCGCTGCCCCGCAGCCAGAGGTCAGCAAAGGCGCCAACCACGATCCACACCCCGAGGAACAGCCCGATTGGCCCCAGGCCGGACCGGCCGGTCTGCATCGCCCAGGCCAGCACGCCAAACGCCAGCGCCAGCGCAAAGACAAAACGCAGCCGCCAGGCCGTGCGCGCCAGAAGGCCGCGTTTCCACGGCAGCATCGCACCCACCGGCAGGAGCGCGCCCAGCACCACCATGAAGGGGGTGAAGGCTGCGTTGAAGAACGGCGGACCCACACTCAGCTTGCGATCAAAGGCCATCTCCGCCACCACCGGCCAGAGCGTGCCGAAGAAGACGACAAAACAGCTCACCGCCAGCAGGATGTTATTGGCCACCAGCGCGGTCTCGCGGCTGACGAGGCCAAAGACCCCCTTGGCCTGCATCGCCTGTGCGCGCAGCGCAAACAGCAGCAGCGCGCCACCGGTGAAAATCGCCAGAATATAGAGGATGAACACCCCGCGCTCCGGGTCGCTGGCAAAGGCATGGACCGAGGTCAGCAGGCCGGATCGCACGATAAACGTGCCAATCAGCGAAAAGCCAAAGGCAAGAATGGCCAGCAGGATGGTCCAGCTTTTCAGGGCTTCGCGCTTTTCCACCACGATGGCGGAATGCAGCAGCGCTGCCGCCAGCAGCCAGGGCATGAAGGAGGCATTTTCCACCGGATCCCAGAACCAGAAGCCGCCCCAGCCCAGCTCGTAATAGGCCCACCAGGACCCCAGCGCGATGCCGATGGTGAGAAAGATCCAGGCCGCCAATGTCCAGGGCCTGACCCAGCGCCCCCACGCGGCGTCAATCCGCCCCTCGATCAGCGCCGCCACGGCAAAGGAAAACGCCATGCTCAGGCCGACATAGCCGAGGTAGAGGAACGGCGGATGAAAGGCGAGACCGGGGTCCTGCAACAAGGGGTTCAGCCCCTGCCCGTCAAACGGCGGCACCGCAAGGCGCAGGAACGGGTTTGAGGTAAACAGGATGAAGGCAAAGAACGCCACGCCAATCGCCGCCTGTACTGACAGCACCCGGGCCTTCAGCGTTGGCGGCAGGCCATTGCCAAAGACCGAGGCCACGGCGCCAAACAGGCTGACAATCAGCACCCAGAGCAGCATCGACCCTTCGTGATTGCCCCAGGTGCCGGAGATTTTGTAAAGCATCGGCTTGGCGGAATGGCTGTTCAGCGCCACCAGCCGCAGCGAGAAATCCGACGTGATAAAGGCCCACATCAACGCCCCAAAGGAAAAGGCGGTAAAGAAGAACTGCGCCTGCGCCGCAGGCTCGGCCACCGACATCCAGCCGGGCCAGCGGAAATGGGCGCCAACCAAGGGCACCACCATCTGCACGGTGGCAATCACAAAGGCAAGGATGAGGGCGAAGTGACCGAGTTCTGTAATCATAGCCTATCTATAGGGCGATCCGGCAAGGCCGCCAATCGCAATCGGCGCGTCCTCACGCCGCAGTGTTCGCTGTTCTGAGGGCACAGGCGTCGCGTACACCACCCCTGTCACCTGGCTGCTCGGGAGAGGGCCATCCAGTCCTCCAGCGCTGGATTTTCAACGAGATCATAATCACTTGCGTCGACATCACCATGCAGCACCGGTGAGTTTGCCGATGCCGGGCCCTGAGGGTCGGCGCGGCGCAGCGCGTCGATCCGGGCGACATTCGCCGCGACCGCCGGAACCTGCGCGAGGCTTTCGGCGATCTCGCGCTGGAACCCCTGGCTTTTGAGCTGCTGGCGTGCCCCAAAATAGAAGGAGACGATCACGCCCAGCAACCACCACAGCGGCTCCGGGACCAGCGCCAGCCCCTGCATTCGGGCCGCAAACCACACGGGATCCACCATCGCCGAGCCGAGCAGCGCCAGCGTCGACAGCGCCAGCAAGGGCCGCGGCAGCCGGTTCAGCCCGTCCATCCAGCGGTCGAACCAGCCTCTGGGCGCGCTGCCGCCGCCACGGGCAAATTCCGCCGCCAGCTGGGCCAGCGCATCGGCGCGGCGCGCCTGATCCCGCTCCGCACCGGCTTCGGCGTTCTCGCGAAACACCTCCAGCGTTTCGACAACGACATTCCGCTCCCGGCCGAACAGGCCCCGCAGCACATCCGCAATCAGCCCCATGTCGCCACCCGTGCCTGAAATTCTGCCGGGCTGAGGTGATATTGCGGCGAGATGAAGCTTTCGGCCCGCAGGATCCAGCCACCCTTGCCGCCCTTGCGGGTTCGGGCATATTTGCGGCTGGCCGGACGCCGGTCGGCAATGCGAAAGTAATAGTTCCGCCGGGCCACGCCATAGGCGTCCCGCAGCGCAACGCGGCCGATCTTGGCCGCCGCGCGGGCCGCCGTGGCGGTCTGCGGGCCGATCCGCCCATCCACGGCCAGCTCATAGCCCATCTGCACCAGCAGGCGCTGCAAAATCCGCACCGCATTGGCGCCGGCATTTACATACATGTCAAAGACCGAGGGCTGAAGCACCTCCGGCAGCGCCGCGATCCGGGGCCGGTCGAAGTAATGCCGGATGTAGAGATCCACCGCCTGCGCCTCGCTGACAGCCGCGACATCCGCCTTGTCGATGTCCCCATCACCGGTCAGATCCATGCCGAGGCGCTGGAGCGTGCCGAGTGTCACACCGTGTTTGGTGGCGCCGCCGGGATCATCCGGGTCGTCCACATAGCCGCCTTCGCGGGCGATGATTTCCTGAGCGATGGCTTTGATGTCCTGCATGGGTCAGTCCCTTTGATTGGTTCGGGACACCAGCATGACAATGAAAAATGAGCGCACCCGGACCTCGGCGCGCGCTCGGATCGCAACACCCGATCCGAGCGCGTGATCGGGTGTCAAGACAACTGGAGAATCAGCTCTCCGGGGCCTGATACACGCCTTGTTCCTTTAGCGCGTCCATGACCTCTTTCGGCATATAGGTCTCATCATGTTTGGCAAGTATTTCAGAGGCTTCAAACACGCCATTGATGTAGCGACCGGTGCCGACCATACCCTGGTTCTCAGAGAACAGATCCGGCAGCACACCGGTATAGGTGACCGGGACTGAGGCGCCGCCATCCGTCACCACAAAGCGCAGCGTCTCGCCCTGACCACGCACGATGCTGCCCTCCTCGACCAGCCCGCCGATGCGAAAGACCTCGCTTGCCTCCGGTGGCGCCGCAATCACCTGGCTGGGCGAGCGGAAGAAATTGATGCCGTCGCGCATGGCGTAGCCAATCAACGCCGTCGCCACCACCAGCGCCACAGTGGTGAGCGCGATGATCTGGATACGGCGTTGTTTCTTCAGTGACTTCATCGGAGCCTCTTGGGTGCGGTCCGGCGCCGGAGGGCGCCAGACAATCGGGTATCAGGGGAACAGCGGCGCCATCATCAGCCCCGTGGTCTCCTCTTCACCTAACATCAGGTTGGCGTTCTGCAAGGCTTGCCCGCTGCTACCTTTTGTCAGGTTATCAAGTGCCGCAACAATGATGGCGCGGCCTTCGATCCGGTCTGCGGCGACCCCGATGTGGCAGAAGTTGGAGCCACGGATATGCCGCGTTGAGGGCGCCTCACCAAAGGGCAGCAGCTCGATGAAGGGCTCATCCGCATAAGCGCTGGCAAAGGTCTGATGGATCGTCTGTGCGTTCCCTTTGACATAGACGGTGGCCAGAATGCCGCGGTTGGCCGGCACCAGATGCGGGGTGAACTGCACCTTGACCGGGCGGCCTGCGATCTTGGAAAACTCCTGGTCAAACTCGCCCAGATGGCGGTGCGTGCCACCGATGGCATAGCCGTGGTACCCTTCGCTCAGCTCGGCGTGCAGCAGGTTTTCCTTCAGGCTGCGGCCAGCGCCGGAAACGGCGCATTTCAGGTCCAGAATGATGTCATCGAGATCAATCACCCCGGCCGCGATCAGCGGGCGCAGCGCAAACTGGCCCGTGGCCGCATTACAGCCGGTGCCGGCCACCAGCCGCGCGGATCTGATTTCCTCGCGGTAGAATTCGGTCAGGCCATAGACCGCCTCTTTCTGCTGCGCCAGCGCGGCATGGGGGTTGCCGTACCATTTTTCATATTCCGCAGGATCGCGCAGCCGGAAATCCGCCGACAGATCCACGATCTTCAGATCCTGCGGCAGGGCGGCAATCACGTCCTGGCTGGTCTTATGCGGCAGCGCGCAGAAACACAGGTCGATGCCCGCAAAGTCGATTTCGTCAATCTTGCAGAGCACTGGCAGATCCATATGGCGCAGATGCGGGAACACCTCGGCCATGGTCATGCCTGCCTTGCGGTCGGCAGAAAGGGCGGCAATTTCGATCATGGGGTGCTGATCAATCAGCCGCACCAGTTCAGCGCCGGTGTAACCGGAGGCGCCCAGAATAGCTACTTTATGGGTCATCATGGACCTCTTTGAAACAAGGGAAGAACGAGATGCCGCGTCGAGATTGCGGCAGTGATAGCAAAGACGGTGGTGACCAGAGTTGCGGCAGATCAAACGATCGCCGAAATCCGCTCACCGGCGCGGCTCAGGCCGCCTGAAAGATCATCTCTCGTCGCAAGAACTGCGTGGCGCGATCGCTGACGCGGCTCGGCACACCGGTGGTGTAGAACCCGCCCTGCCCCGCGCCCATCATATGGGGATGACGCTCCAGATAGTCGGCAAGGCTCTCGGCCACCAGTTTGCCCTGGCTGAACACCTGAACCCCGTCGCCCAAAGCCGCCTGAAAGATATCTTCCATCAGCGGGTAATGGGTGCAGCCAAGGATCGCCGCCTGCGGCTGTGGCATCTTGCGCTTCAGCGCATCGACATGGCTGCGCACCAGCGCCTCGGCAAGGATCATGTCGCCGTCTTCGATGGCATCCACAACACCGCCGCAGGCCTGCGCCTCGACATCGACGCCGATGGCGCGGAACGCCAGTTCACGCTGGAACGCGCGGCTGGAGACGGTGGCGGGCGTTGCAAACAGCGCGACATGTTTCACCGCAACTTCGCGCGGCGGCGAATTGTCGCCCCACTGCCGCTCGGTCAGCGCTTCGATGAGAGGGACAAACACACCCAGCACGCGCTTGCCCTCGGGCAGCCCGCCTTCCTGCATCCGGCGCAGAGCCGCCGCCGAGGCGGTGTTGCAGGCCAGAATGACCAGATCGCAGCCCTTGGACCACATGTCTTCAACTGCGGCCTTGGTCAGCTGGTAAATGTCTTCGGCATCGCGCACGCCATAGGGCGCATGGGCGCTGTCCGCGTAGTAGAGGAAGTCCACATCCGGCAGCCGCTCCTGCGCGGCATTCAGAACCGTCAGCCCGCCAAGGCCGGAATCAAAGATACCTACAGCCATCTGTCTCTCTCGCTCACCGCTCAGGCGCGGTGTTTCTCCTCAAACTCATACCCATAGTCATAGGATTTGAGTGGTTTCGGAGACAGCTCATACGTGGCTTTGCGCAGGAAATCCATCATTGCTTTTGCGTCACCTGCCAGCGGATCGAGGATCTCGCGCCCGATCGGGCTGCCGATGGCGACCCGGACCGGCGTATCCACCCGTTTGCGAAACTCCTTGATCAACAGGCCCATACGCAGAGTCGGGTGGACATGGCTGGCGATCTGGAACAGCCGGGAGGTATGCCCGTCGAAGTAGATCGGCACCACAACCGCGCGGGATTTGGCGATCATCCGCGCAGTAAAGCCACGCCAGACCGGATCCATCGGCGGCACCATCGGCCGCAGAAAGGGCCGCGCGGCGGTGGACACCGTGCCGCCCGGAAAGATGCCGATCGCGCCGCCCTGCCCCAGATAGTCCAGCGCGGTCTTGCGGGTCTCCAGATTGGTCTTCAGTGCCGTCTTGGTTTCGGCAAAATCAATCGGCAGGATAACGCGGGACAGATCGTCGGCCTTGCGAAACACCTGATGCGCCAGAATGCGGAAATCGCCCCGCGCCTCGGACAGGATATGCCCCAGCATCAGACCATCCAGAATACCGTAGGGATGATTGGCGATCACCACCACCGGCTGATCCTTCGGGATATTGGCAAGCGTACCTCCCAGCAGCTCCAGCTGCAGCCCGTAGCGGTCGCGCATGACAGTCCAGAAGCTCTGCCCGGCGGCGACATCCGCCTCATAGCCTTCGGCACGTTTGATCAGCTGTAGCCGCCCGGTGGCATTCTCCATCACCCGGATCATCGCCCGTCCGGGCCGGGTCTGGGCGGAATACGCATAAGAGAGATCGCGTGCGCTGCGCATCGCCTCACGTCGTGATCCAGTGTCTCTGGCATAGCTGTTCATGTTGCCGGGCGTGCTGCGGATGGACGACATAGCGAGCCTCGTGGTCTCAGTCTCTGGTTTACGCAGGGGCAACCAGCCCCCCGCTCAGGCTATAGGGCCTGCGCCCCGGTCTACACAACCAGGGTAACGGCGATGCGACAGCGGGTTGGCAATCTGTGTCTTTCCGGTTCCAGATCCCCCGGACCAACGACAAAGGGCGCCCCCGATCCGACCGGTAACGCCCTTCCGAAGTGGTCTGGCCCAAGTGGCTCGGCCAGAACGACCGCCAGCAGCGGCCCGCGTTATTCCGCGGCCGTCTTCAACTCGCTGCCGCCCTGACGCAATGCGGCCAGCAGTTCCTCGCGGCGTTTGGCGGCCTTGGTCTCGTTGGCCTGTTTCACCGGACCAAAGCCGCGGATTTCCAGCGGCAATTCCGCCAGCGTAATCAGCGGCGCCATGATCTCAGGCGATGCCTTGGGCAGCCATTCCTTCATGTCGGCCTCATACTGGCTGATCAGCGCCCGCTCCATCTTGCGCTCGGCGGTATAGCCAAACACATCCAGCGGCGTGCCACGCAGGCCTTTGAACTTTGCCAACAGCCGCAGCCAGCGTTCCAGACCCGGACCAAACTTGCGCTTTTTCGGGCGCCCGTTGGGATCGGTGCCAGTCAGCATCGGCGGCGCGAGGTTGTAGGAGATCTTCAGATCGCCCTCGAACTCGGCCTCGGCTTTCTCACGGCTCGACAGCAACAGCCGCGCCACCTCATATTCGTCCTTGTAGGACAACAGTTTGTGGTAGCCCTTGGCCACAGCTTCCTTCAGCGCTTTGTCAGAAATGCCGTCCAGCATCTTGCCATAGCGCTTGGCCAGACGCGGCCCCTGATAATCGACCAGCTGCGCACTGCGGAAAGCGATTTGATCCTCCAATGTCTTGGGCAGTTCGACCACATTGGGGGCAATCAGCTTCTGCACCTCCTGCGGATATAGCACCGCCCAGCGACCGATATCAAAGGCGCGCAGATTGCGCTCAACCGCAGCCCCATTGAGGGTGATCGCCTCGCGAATGGCCTCCAGGCTGATCGGCAGCAGACCGCGCTGCCAGGCGGCGCCAAAGATCATCATGTTGGAGAAGATCGAGTCGCCCATGCTGGCGCGCGCCAGTTCGGAGGCGTCAAAAAGATCCAGACGATCCCGCAGACGGGCCTCAAGCGCGACCTGAAGCCGATCACTCGGGATCTGGAAATCCGTGTCGCGGGTGAAATCACCGGTGATGATCTCATGGCTGTTCACCACCGCACCGCTCTTGCCGGTTTTCATCAACCCGATGGTTTTTGCCCCGGCAGACACAACCAGATCGCCGCCGATCAGCGCATCACATTCGCCAGTGGCCACGCGGATGGCGCTGATGTCTTCGGGTCTGTTGGCAATGCGGCAGTGGATATGCACCGCGCCGCCTTTCTGGGCGAGACCGGCCATCTCCATCATGCCAGCGCCCTTGCCATCAATCTGCGCGGCCTGCGCCAGCACGGCACCGATGGTGACAACGCCGGTGCCACCGACGCCGGTGATAACCACGTTGTGGGTGCCATTGATGCTCGGCAGCTCAGGCGTGGGCAGGTCCGGCAGGTCCAGTGCGGCGGTCGGCTCCTTGCGGATCTTTGCCCCTTCGATGGTCAGGAATGATGGGCAGAAGCCTTTGACGCAGCTGAAATCCTTGTTGCAGGACGATTGATCAATGGCGCGTTTGCGGCCCAGTTCGGTTTCCTTCGGCACGATGGAGACGCAGTTCGATTGCACCCCGCAATCGCCACAGCCCTCGCAGACGTCGGAGTTGATGAACACGCGCATGTCGGGATCGGGGAACAGGCCCTTCTTGCGACGGCGGCGTTTTTCGGCGGCGCAGGTTTGAATGTAGATGATGGCGGAGACGCCTTCGACCTTCTCAAACTCCTTCTGTACCACCATCAGCTCCGCACGCTCATGCATCCGCATACCTGCCGGGAACAGCTTGGCGTCGACATCTTCCTTCTCGTCATAGACCACCGCGATGGTTTTCACGCCCATCGCCGTCAGCTCATGCGCGATCTGCTGGGCGGTCAGCCCGCCCTCGGCCTCTTGTCCGCCGGTCATGGCGACCGCGTCATTATAGAGGATCTTGAAGGTGATATTGGTGCCTTCGGCCAGCGCCGCGCGAATGGCCTGCACGCCGGAGTGGTTGTAGGTGCCGTCGCCAAGGTTCTGGAACACGTGCTTGCGGTTGGAGAACGGCGCCTCGCCGACCCAGTTCACACCTTCGCCGCCCATATGGGTGAAGCCGGTGGTCTCGCGGTCCATCCACTGCACCATGAAATGGCAGCCAATCCCGGCATAGGCGCGGGAGCCATCCGGCAGCTTGGTCGAGGAGTTATGCGGACAGCCCGAGCAGAAATAGGGCAGACGGGCAGCGATTTCCTCGGCGTTGTCGGCACGCTTCGCCTCATCCAGCGCCGAGAGACCAGCACGGATCGCCTCGGTCTCGCGGCCCTCTTCGATCAGGATCTGGCCGAGCTTTTCGGCAATCATGATCGGGTCGAGCGCATATTTCGTCGGGAACAGCTCGTCGCGGTGCATCCCGCCTGCGCCGCCCTTGTACCAGCCGTAGACGCGGCGGCCCTTGCGCTCGTCAAACAGGGCTTCCTTGATCTGGATCTCGATCAGCTTGCGCTTTTCCTCGACCACAACGATCAGGTCCAGATCTTCGGCCCAGGCGTTGAACCCCTTCATGTCCAGAGGCCAGGTCTGGCCAACCTTATAGGTTGTAATCCCCAGCCGTTCGGCCATGGTCTCGTCGATGTTGAGCAGCGACATCGCGTGGACCAGATCCAGCCAGTTCTTGCCCGCCGCGACAAAGCCGATCTTGGCGCCCGGCTTGCCCCACATGCGCTTGTCCATCTTGTTGGCGTGGCTGAAAGCCTCCGCCGCAAAGCGCTTGTAGTCGATGATCCGGTTTTCCTGACGGAAACGATCATCATCCAGACGAATGTTCAGGCCATCGGCCGGCATGTCGAACTCCGGCGTGACCAGCTGCATACGGTCCGGGTTGCCATCGACGACCGATGTCACCTCGATCGTGTCCTTCATGGTTTTCAGACCAACCCACAGCCCCGAAAAGCGGCTGAGCGCAATGCCGTAGATCCCGTAATCAAGGATTTCCTGCACGCCAGCCGGGCTGACGATGGGCAGGTAACAATCCATCAGCGACCATTCCGACTGATGCAGCACGGTGGAGCTTTCGCCGGTGTGGTCATCGCCCATCGCCATCAACACGCCGCCATATTTCGACGAGCCGGCCATATTGGCATGGCGGATGGCATCGCCAGAGCGATCAACCCCCGGCCCCTTGCCGTACCACAGGCCAAAGACGCCGTCATATTTGCCCTCGCCACGCACCTCGGCCTGCTGGGCACCCCAAAGGGCGGTCACGGCGAGATCCTCGTTCAGACCGAATTGAAAGGTGACATCGCTTGCGGTCAGATGTTTTTCCGCCCGCTTCATCTGCATGTCGACAGCGCCAAGCGGCGAGCCGCGATAGCCTGTCACCAGACCAGCCGTGTTCAGCCCCGCCGCCTTATCCCGGTGTTTCTGCATCAGCATCAGACGCACCAGCGCCTGGGTGCCATTCAGCATCACCGGTGATTTTGTCAGATCGAATTTGTCGTTCAGAGAAATCTTCTGCGTGCTCATCCTGGGCCTCCCCAACCTCGATTAGCTTGCACTTCTTGGCGATATATTAGGTCATAATTGCTGACCTGTATACTGTTTTCTGCCGGAATATGTTTCTGACCGCCCTATCAAATTGAAAGTTTCGATACATTTCATATAGGCTACATCAGAGGCATCGAAAGTGACGGGTATGGATTGGGATAAGCTTAGAATATTTCACGCGGTGGCGGACGCAGGCAGCCTCACCCATGCAGGCGACAAGCTGAACCTGTCGCAATCGGCAGTCAGCCGACAGATTCGCGCATTGGAAGAGAGTCTGAGCTCGACGCTGTTTCACCGCCACGCGCGGGGGTTGATTCTCACCGAACAGGGGGAGCTGCTGTTTGACGCTACGAAATCGATGTCAAAACGGCTGGAAGCCGCCTCTGCCCGCATTCGCGACAGCGAGGAAGAGGTGTTTGGCGAATTGCGCGTTACCACCACCTTTGGCTTCGGCACTCTGTGGCTGGCGCCGCGCCTGACCAAGCTTTATGAACATTACCCCGATCTCAAGATCGACCTGATGCTGGAGGAGCGGGTTCTTGACCTGCCCATGCGCGAGGCCGATGTGGCGATCCGCATGAAGGAGCCGAGCCAGGCCGACCTGATCCGCAAGCGGCTGATGACGGTGCAGATGAAGCTTTATGCTTCCCGTGCATATGTCGAACGCAACGGCGCGCCGGAACAGGCGGAGGATATCGCAGATCACCGGCTGATCTGCCAGAACCCGCGCTCGGCGCAGGTTGGCTCCGCGGCTGTCCTGGTACAGAAACTGATGACCTATAACCCCTCTTCGCTGCTCACCGTGAACAATTACTTCGGTGTCTTGCAGGGCGTTATCCACGATCTGGGCATTGGCGTTCTGCCCGATTACGTGACCGAGGACTTCCCGGATCTGGTGCCGGTGCTTCAGGAAGAGGATACCAGCGACGTGCCGGTCTACCTCGCCTACCCGGAAGAATTGCGCCACTCCCGGCGGATTTCCGCATTCCGCGATTTCGTCCAGAATGAGATTATTGCACATCGCAAGCACATGAAAGAACTGGGCAAAATCTAGCCAGATCCGAGCCATGCGCACAGCGCATAGCGGCCTTGCCATTTTCCAGGTCTGTTAACTCTTGATCGAGGCGCGCTGCCCCCCTAAATCACATCTCGAAGGCAGCGACGCTGTCGCCCTTCATACCTCCCTGTTGGACTTCGGCCGAGCTTAGTGCTCGGCCTTTTTTTTGGTTCAAACGCCGGCGGCGTGATCCGCAGAACTGGCCGCCGGATCAAGGCTTCGCTCGGCGTTATCCTAACGATCGGCACTCACAGGCCGGCTGGCAATGACTAGTCTGCGTGTAGCGTCGCCAGCGCCCCGCCTGCCGTCAACGGGCCTGCCGCCGCGCGCGATATTCAGGCAGCACATTTCCCCGGAACGCCGCAATTTTCACCGCAGCTGCTGGAAATCCGATCAGCCTGTGCAGATCACCGCCGATCTGGCGATCACCCCCATCATCGCGCGAAAAAAACTCAGGAACCTTTTGTCGGTCTCCTCCGTTGAGCAGCCAGAACGCAAGACAAATGCAACTGACTTGAAGGAGAGCCACTATGCTCCGCATGACCTCTATCGCCGCCCTGATCGCAATGACCGGCGCCGCCAGCGCCGAGGTGCTGACCGAAAACGCCACCCCGAACGATGCGGGCGAGACCTTTCTTGAAGAAAACATGGAATTCATGGGTGCCCCCGTGGTTGACGTCAACGGTGTCTTCCTGGGCAAAGTTGTTGAGGTCGGCACCGAGCCGGGCCCTGACCGCAAGATCCTGGTGGAGTTCCGCGACAGCTTCTCCGACAAGCTGAGCGGCATGCGCTTCACGCTGGACGGCATGTGGGAAACCGATGGCGTGCTGCGCATGGGCCAGACCACGGGCGAGCTGCGCACCATGCTGGAAACCTTTGCCAGTGAAAACCCTGAGAAACTGACCGACGGTTCCGTTCTGAACTGATCGCCACCGTCTGAGGGTCACGCCCCGCCGCAGCGCGGGACCGGGGACCATCATAAGGTCAGAGCCGTCGTGGCTCTGGCCTTTTTCATGGGGTCTGGCGCATCGCCCGCACCGTGATGCGCGCCCCGACGTGCCGAAATCCGCAGCATTGGCACGGCCAGGCCGACCGCCGCCTGCAAGTCTGCGCTTTTTCCTTCCCCCTTGGCCCTGCTTGCCCTAAAAGGCGCGCAATCGCAGCCATTGGGGACGTTTACGGATGCAAGAACCCGCCATCACGCCTGAACTGATTGCCAACCACGGGCTGAAGCCCGAGGAATATGATCTGATCCTCGACATCATCGGGCGGGAGCCGACCTTCACGGAGCTGGGGATTTTCTCCGCGATGTGGAACGAGCACTGTTCTTATAAGTCCTCCAAGAAATGGCTGCGCACCCTGCCGACCGAAGGCCCCCAGGTAATCTGCGGCCCCGGCGAGAACGCAGGCATCGTGGACATTGGCGACGGCGATGCCGTTGTTTTCAAAATGGAAAGCCACAACCACCCCTCTTACATCGAGCCCTATCAGGGCGCGGCGACCGGGGTTGGCGGCATTCTGCGCGACGTCTTTACCATGGGTGCACGCCCCATCGCGTCAATGAACGCGCTGTCCTTTGGCGAACCCTCCCACCACAAGACCCGGCGACTGGTCAACGGCGTGGTTGAGGGCATCGGCGGCTATGGCAACTGCTTTGGCGTGCCATGCGTCGGTGGTGAAGTGCGCTTCCACCCCGCCTATAACGGCAACTGCCTTGTGAACGCCTTTGCCGCCGGTCTGGCCAAGACCGACGCGATTTTCTACTCCGCCGCCTCGGGTGTTGGTATGCCGGTGGTCTATCTCGGTGCCAAGACCGGTCGCGACGGCGTTGGCGGTGCTACCATGGCCTCGGCGGAATTTGACGACACTATCGAAGAAAAACGCCCCACCGTGCAGGTCGGCGACCCCTTCACCGAAAAACGCCTGATGGAAGCCACGCTGGAGCTGATGCAGACCGGCGCGGTGATCTCCATTCAGGACATGGGCGCCGCGGGCCTCACCTGCTCTGCCGTGGAAATGGGCGACAAGGGCAAGCTGGGCGTCCGTCTGGATCTCGAAAACGTGCCGCAGCGCGAAGAGAACATGACCGCCTACGAGATGATGCTGTCGGAATCCCAAGAGCGGATGCTGATGGTGCTGAAGCCGGAGCTGGAAGCCGAGGCGCGTGCAGTGTTCGAAAAATGGGATCTCGATTTTGCCATCGTCGGCGAAACCATCGCCGAGGACCGGTTCCTGATCATGCACAATGGCGAAGTGAAGGCCGATCTGGTGCTGTCGAAACTGTCCTCTACCGCGCCGGAATACGACCGCCCCTGGGTGGAAACTCCCGCGCCCGAGGCGCTGAGTGATGCCGATGTGCCGACCATTGATCCGATCGACGGGCTAAAGGCGCTGATCTCCAGCCCGAACTATGCCGGCAAGCAGTGGGTCTATGAACAATACGACACCACGGTGATGGGCGACACCGCCCGCCGCCCGGGCGCAGGTTCCGGCATCGTGCGGGTCCATGGCACCGACAAACAGCTGGCCTTCACCTCCGACGTGACGCCGCGCTACGTCAAGGCAAACCCCTATGAGGGCGGCAAACAGGCGGTGGCCGAGGCCTACCGCAACCTGACCGCTGTCGGCGCCAAACCCTTGGCAACCACCGACAACCTGAACTTCGGTAACCCCGAAAAGCCCGAGATCATGGGCCAGTTCGTCGGCGCGATCAAAGGCATCGGCGATGCTGTGGCTGCGCTGGACATGCCGATCGTCTCCGGCAACGTGTCGCTGTACAATGAGACCGATGGCAAGGGCATCCTGCCGACCCCGACCATCGGCGCCGTGGGCCTGATTGCCGCGGGTGAAGAACCGATCATCGGCGAAGCGCGTGACGGCCATGTGGCGCTGCTGGTGGGGGAAACCGTGGGCCATCTGGGCCAGTCGGCATTGCTGGCCGAAGTCTTCAACCGCGAGGACGGCGACGCCCCGGCGGTGGATCTGGAAGCAGAGAAGCGCAACGGTGAATTCATCCGCGCCAACCGCGAGCTGATCAAGGCCTGCACCGACCTTGGCGACGGCGGCCTGGCGCTGGCGGCGTTTGAGCTGGCCGAAGCGGCCGGTGTCGGCGTGCAGCTTGACGCAGGCGACACCCCGACGGTTTTTGGCGAGGATCAGGCGCGCTACCTCGTGGCCTGCAACTTCGATCAGGCCGAGGCCCTGATGATGGCCGCAGGTCAGGCCGGTGTCACCATCACCACCGTCGGCAAATTCGGCGGCGACATGGTGAAAATCGGCGGCTCCGAAGCGCCACTGGCCGAGCTGGCGGAAATCTTCCGCAGCAGCTTCGCTGCTGCCGTTGCCTGAGCGCAGGCCGCGTTGGGGCATGGTCCTCGACACGATGATACCGGGTGGGATGGCATCGCCGTCCCACCCATTTTTTTGATGTCTCGCAGGTGACCCCATGCCCCTGTCCGGCCAAACTCCTGATATCGACCTCCCCGAACTGACAGCAGATTGCAGCCGCTGCGCCGCGCTCTGCTGTGTGGCCTACCCGTTTGAGGAGGACGAGGATTTCGCGATCCTGAAGGAGACCGACACCCCCTGCCCCAACCTCTCGCAATCCTGTTTCAGCTGCACCATCCACGCCAATCTGAATACCCGTGGCTTTGGCGGCTGTATTGCCTATTCCTGCGCGGGCGCCGGGCAGCGGGTGAGCGAGGTGCTGTTTCAGGGCGAGACATGGCGCGACGATGCTGACCTTCTGCCGCATATGACCCACGCCCTGCGTGTCCTGCGCCCCATCCATGAGGCGCTGTTGATCCTGCGCGAGGCAGCCGGCCTGCCGCTGCCGGACGCGCTGCGGGCCGATCTGAATGTTCTGATGGCGACGCTGGCGGTCAGCAACGGGCGCACAATCTGGGACTTTGAGGAGCCGCAGGTCCAGGAGGCGCTGGCCGAGGTGCCCGCCTTCATCCCGCGCCTTGCTCCCTATGTGACGCTGCGCGGCTAATCCGCCTTGCAGAGGCCCCCGCCGCACCCTACATTTTTGATAAGCTAGAAATAAGGACACCCCCCAATGCCGATGCAAGCCCAAGAAATCGAAGACCTGCTGCGCGAGACATTTCCCGATGCGGAAATCCAGGTTGGTGGCCATGACGGTGTGCACATGTCCGCGATGGTCATCGACGAAAGCTTTCGCGGCAAGAACCGTGTCCAGCAGCAGCGCGCTGTCTATGCAGCCCTGAAGGGCAAGATGGACGGCGCCAACGGCGAGCTGCACGCGCTGGCCCTGACCACCAAGGCGCCTGAGTAACCTGCCATGTCGCTGTTCATGTCTCTTCTGATCCTCGGCATTGTTGTCATGACGGCGGTTGTTGCCCTCGTTGGGCAGCGCCGTGCGCCGCTGGAGGAGGATGACAACGACCCAAATTACCACACCCTGCGCTCCGACTATCAGTCGGGGATGGGCGGCGGCTCCATGCGCACATGGAAGGTGCCCAAGGACCCGGACGAATACGCCCGTTTCTTTGTTCCAAGAGGGAAAAGATAGCCGCAGAGCAGCTCGCCGCGCCAACTTAGCGCCCCGGATTGGCAAGCCGCATGTAATTGCCTATATCATGGCCAACTGATCAACGGCACATTCGCCGAGAGGAAGACGAAAATGACCGACGTAAAAACCCGTATTGATGAAACCGTCAAAGCCAGCGACGTGGTGCTCTTCATGAAAGGCACCAAGGACATGCCGCAATGTGGCTTCTCTTCCCGCGTGGCTGGCGTGCTGAACTACATCGGCGTCGAATACACCGATGTAAACGTGCTGGCGGATGAGGAAATCCGCGCGGGCATCAAGGAATATTCCGACTGGCCGACCATTCCCCAGCTCTATGTCAAAGGCGAGTTTGTCGGCGGCTGCGATATCATCACCGAGATGACCCTCTCCGGCGAACTGGACGGCATGTTTGCTGAAAACGGTGTCGCCTTTGACAAGGATGCCGCCGACAAGATCCGCGAAGCCAACGGCTAAGCCTGTCCCCGCTGGCCTCTTGTTGTGGCTGGCGACCAGAAGATCCGCACCCTCGGCGTTGGCCGGGGGTGTTTTTTTTAAGCACCGTTTGGTTCCAATATCATAGAAAACCGCCGCAATGGGGCTGACCCATGCGGCGGTTTCAAATCTGAGCGTCGCGGTTCGCGGCCTGTCAGCCAGCGGCCCCCTGCTCTTCCAGTTCCTGCGCCAGCGCCTCGCTGCGGGCGGCCAGCTCGGCGAGGGTCTCGGTCACCAGCGGCGGCACCACCGGCACCTCGATCCGCTCAGGCTCCGGTGCCGGGGCGGCGCGCAGCTCGGCCAGCTCTGCGGTGCGCTCTGCCAGTTCTGCCTCAACCTCCTTGATGCGATCCTCGACCGCTGCGGTTTTATCAGCCAGCATCAGCCCCGCCATCAGCAGCATCCGCGCCTCGGGCATACGGCCAATCTGGTCCGACAGCACCTGAGCCTCATCGTCCAGCATCTTGGCCGCCGAATGCAGATAGCTTTCTTCGCCTTCCTGGCAGGAGACTTCGAAACCGCGCCCCCCGATATGAATCGTAACCTCGGGCATCATACATCCTCCCCTTCGGGCATAGGCTGGGCGGTTCGCGGCTGCGTGATCGGCGCCTGGGGCACCAGGGGCGCTGCGGATGCAGGCATCACATCGACGGGCGCCGCCGTCTGGGCAATCGGCGCCGCCTCAGCCGGGGCTGCGGGGGCCGCGCCCTGCGCAGGCTCAGCCGCCAGCAGGGGTTCCAGTTTGGCCAGCACCGCATCGACCTCGGCCTGATCGCTGGCGCGCGCTGCGGTCAGCGCGTCGATATCGGCCTGAAGCGCTGCATTGATCAGCGTCGCATCACCAACACCAGCGGCATTTGCGTCTCGCAGCGCCGCATTGGAGGCCCGCAGCTGATCATTGCTGTGGCGCAGCTCCTGCAGCGTGGCATCCAGACGCAAGAGCGTCTCATTCTGCTGCGCAATCTCTTCGGCACTGGGACCTGCGGGTCGCGCCGCAAGGGTGGCCGTCGCCTGGGCCAGCTCGTCCTGAGCCCGGGCCAGCTGACCGCGCAGCGCCTCCGCTTCGGCCTCAAGCGCGGCTGTATCCACCGCCGCCCCCAGATCATCGGGCTGCTCGGCCAGCTCTTCCTGTAGCCGCGCCAGCGAGGCCTGCGCCTCATCCAGCTGATCCTGCAGGGTTTCGCGGGCGGTGGCCGCCTCGTTGCCCTGCACTTCCAATTCCTGTTTCAGCCGCGCCACTTCGGACTTCAGCGCGTCTTTCTCGGCGGTATTGCCCACCTCGTTGCGCAGCAGCTCGACCTCGGCCTGCAACGCCGCCAGCTCACCGATATCGGCGCCCTGCGCGGGGGCAGCATTGGCCTCAGCCTCCTCCAGCTTGGCGCGCAGAACCTTCAGCCGTTCTTCCAGCTGGGCATTGGCGATCTTTTCCTCTTCCAGCGCGCGGCTGAGGTCGCTCTGCGCAGCAGCCGTCCGTGACTGCGCCTCTGCCTGGGCCTGCGCATGCGCCTCTGCCGAAGCCTGTGCGCCGGCCTGCAATGCTGCGGCACCTGCGCCAATCCGGTCCATTGCCGCCAGGATCCGACCCTGCAATTCTTCGATCTGCTCCATGCCTGCCCCTTTACGACCCCGTGAGTATCTGCCGGTCTTTTCCGCCGGACCCTGCGCCGCGCCATCGCCCCGTTTTTCCGCTCGTCTCCGCAAACGGAGGGCGAATCAAGAGGGATCCGGCGCTGCACATCCAGCTTAGTTCATGCAGGGATAAATTACCCCCTGTTTGCTTTCAACCACTTGCAGCGTCAACTTCGCGCAGGAAGCCGCGCAAACGCTTGATCTTTGCCATATCACTGCTATTGAGCGCTCAGTCTGCCGAAAACCCAGAGGAAAAATCCAGTGGATCTGACAGCCCTGCGCAACGCAAACCCCGAACATTGGACCAAGGCTGCGGCCATCCGTGCCCTGACCCTTGATGCCGTTGCCGCGGCAAATTCCGGCCATTCCGGCATGCCGATTGGCATGGCCGATGTCGCCACCGTCCTGTTTGAAAAACACATGAAGTTCGATGTGGCGACCCCCCAGTGGCCAGACCGCGACCGGTTCATCCTGTCCGCCGGTCACGGCTCCATGCTGATCTATTCGCTGCTCTATCTCATGGGCGATGCACAGGTGACGCTGGATCAGGTCAAGAATTTCCGCCAGATGGGCGCGCTGACAGCCGGTCACCCGGAAAACTTCCTGATTGATGCCGTCGAAACCACCACCGGCCCGCTGGGTCAGGGCATTGCCAATGCCGTTGGCTTTGCCATGGCCGAGGAAATGCAGCGCGCGCATTACGGCCGCAAGCTGGTCGATCACCACACCTATGTGATCGCAGGCGACGGCTGCCTGATGGAGGGCATCAGCCAGGAGGCCATCGGCCTTGCCGGTCGCCACTCGCTGGGCAAGCTGATCGTGCTCTGGGACAACAACAACATCACCATCGACGGCACGGTTGAACTCTCCGACCGCACCAATCAGGTGCAGCGCTTCAAGGCCTCTGGCTGGCAGGTCATCGAAATCGACGGTCACGATCCCAAGGCCATCGACGAGGCCCTGACCGCGGCGAAGAAATCGAAGAAACCCTCGATGATCGCCTGCAAGACCCACATCGCGCTGGGTCACGCTGCACAGGACACCTCCAAAGGTCACGGTGCGCTGACCGACGCCGAGCAGATGAAGGCCGCCAAGGCCGCCTACGGCTGGACCACCGGCCCGTTTGAGGTGCCCGCAGATGTGAAATCCCAGTGGGAAGCCATCGGCCAGCGCGGCGCAGCCGAGCGCGAAGCCTGGGAAGCCCGTTTTGCCGAAGCCTCGCAGCAGAAACAGGACCGCTTCAACCGCGCCTATGCGCTGGATGCGCCCAAGAAGCTGTCGGCCACCATCAAGGCGCTGAAAAAGCAGGTCTCCGAAACCCAGCCGAAGGTGGCCACCCGCAAATCCTCCGAGATGGCGCTGGAAGTGATCAACCCGATCATGCCGGAAACCGTCGGCGGCTCTGCTGACCTCACCGGCTCCAACAATACCAAGACCGGCGATCTGGGCGTCTTTGACACCGACAACCGCAAGGGCCGCTACGTCTACTGGGGCATCCGCGAGCACGGCATGGCCTCGGCGATGAACGGCATGGCGCTGCACGGCGGGATGCGCCCTTATGGCGGGACTTTCTTCTGCTTCACCGACTACGCGCGTCCGGCGATGCGTCTGGCGGCCCTGATGAAGATCCCGACCGTCTTTGTGATGACCCATGATTCCATCGGCGTTGGCGAAGATGGCCCGACCCACCAGCCGGTAGAGCATCTGGCAATCTGCCGCGCGACCCCGAACACCTATGTGTTCCGTCCCGCCGACACCGTGGAAACCGCAGAGGCCTGGGAAATCGCCCTGACCTCGAAGGACACCCCCTCGGTGATGACCCTGACCCGTCAGAACCTGCCCACCGTGCGGACCGAGCATAAGCTCAGCAATCTGACCGCCAAGGGCGGCTATGTTCTGGCAGAGGCCGAGGGCAAGCGTCAGGTGATCCTGATCGCCACCGGTTCTGAGGTCTCCGTCGCGCTGGAGGCGAAGGCGAAGCTGGAGGCCGACGGCATCGGCACCCGCGTTGTCTCCATGCCCTGCATGGAACTGTTCGCCGAGCAGGACGAAGCCTACCGCCGCAAGGTCCTGCCCGCAGGCCCGGTCCGCGTGGGTATCGAAGCCGCCATGCGCGCCGGCGGCTGGGATCGCCTGCTGATGGGCGAGCGCGGCCAGGAAAAGAAAGCCGGTTTCGTCGGCATGGACCGCTTCGGCGCCTCCGCCCCCGCGGGCGAGCTGTTCGAAAAGTTCGGCATTACGGCCGAGGGTACGGTGGCGAAAGTGAAAGAGCTGCTGGGCTGAGGCCCGTCAAACAATAGAAACAGAATAGGGCTCCTGTCGGAGCCCTTTTTTTCGGTTTGAACCACCTATTGCGCGTTGTCAGTTTCGGCCATTTCCTTCAACGCGTCATAGGCTTTCTGTGCATAGTCCAAACGCAGCTCGTAGTTACCGCTGGCGACGATGAATTCTGGAGGTTCTATCCCCGCAGCAAGGAAAGCTTGCTTCATTTGAGTGCCGGAAAGCGGGATATAGTCCGAAGACTCGCCGCTGAATTTGTTGAACAACCGGCCTCCTAACCAGCCACTGCGAGCTTGTGCCTGTTTTGCGGTATGCAGGCGAAAATGGAGGAAACCGTACAACTGTTTCACATCCATGGGGGCGAGGTCCGCTGCCTTGCTGATTGCCGAGAGCAAAGACGCCGTTCCGCCTGTTGCTATTTCACCCGCAGCAACTTGGTTTGGAGTTGGACCGGAAAGAATCTTGATAATCGGCTTCTTCAAAAGCGCCCCCTTAAATCCTAGTAACTGTGTGACTAATTTCTTTCAGTGGCTGGCAGACTTCCCCGAAACCGACGCAATCAACGGCCCCACAACCTTAGTCGCCAGCGGGATCAGCAGCAGCCCCCAAACAACCCCAAACACACCGTCCATCGCCGCCTTGGCACTCCACTCGGCAAAGCCCATCCAGCCCGCAGGCACCGCGTGACCGACGGCGTAGGCCCAGTCGTGGATCAGATGGCCCAGCCAGCCAAAGCCCAGCACCTCCAGCCCGTGGATGATGATGGATCCGCCGACCCAGAGCATTGCGGCGGTGCCGACCACCGACAGGATCCACATCAGCACCGGCATGAATTTTACCAGCCCACGGCCAAGACCGCGCCCGATGGGTGTTGGTGCGTTGCCCGCAAGATACAGCCCCACATCGTCCATCTTCACGATGACCGCAACCGATCCGTAGACCGCCAGCGTCACCCCGATGGCCACCACTGCCAGTGTTGCTGCCTGCATCCACACAGTTGGTGCCTCGATCGCGGCCAGCGCGATGGTCATGATTTCCGCCGACAGGATGAAGTCGGTCTTGATCGCGCCCTTGATCTTCTGCTCTTCCAGATGGCCGGGATCCTTGATGCTCATGTCTTCGTCAATGGCGTGGCTCGCATGGGGGAACAGCACGTGAAAGATCTTCTCGGCCCCCTCAAAACACAGATAGGAGCCGCCGAGCATTAGCAAGGGCGTGATCAGCCAGGGCGCGAAATTCGCCAGCAGCATGGCGACCGGCAGCAACAGGATAAGTTTGTTGAACAGCGACCCACGGGTGATGCGCCAAATGATCGGCAGTTCGCGCGCCGGGGCAAAGCCTTGCAGATACTTCGGCGTGACCGCCGCATCGTCGATGATCACGCCCGCCGTCTTGGCGCCCGCCTTGCCCGCCGCCGCGGCCACATCATCCACCGAGGCCGCAGCCACCTTTGCAATGCCTGCCACATCATCAAGCAAAGCCAACAAACCGCTCATACCCGGTCCCCTTTTCCATTCGCGCGCATTTTGGCCCACCCTATCCTATCGCCTAACAGGTACAAGCCGTTCAGCGCCCGCTTTGTTCCCAATGGTGTTCAATCCGGGGCGCCTCGCACATCCGCCGCAGGGCCGCAAAAACCGTTATCGCAATCAGTCAATTTTGTTACCGCAACCAGTCAAGTTTTGCGCTAACAGTCTGGAATAAAGCCATTTTTAATCTTTTGACCCGAGGGAATGGCAGCTATAGCGAAGGCAATTCTTGCTCGCTTGGAGATACGCATATGACCATCAAAGTCGGGATCAACGGGTTTGGCCGCATCGGCCGCTGCACCTTGGCGCATATCGCAGCCTCGGGCCGGGACGATATCGAAGTGGTCAAGGTCAATGCCACCGGCCCGCTGGAAACCGCAGCGCATCTGCTGAAATACGACTCCGTGCATGGCCGTTTCCCCGGCGAGGTCACCTTGGGTGAAAACACCATGAACCTCGGCCGTGGCGATATGCAGATGTTCTCCACCTATAATATGGACGATCTGGACTGGTCCGGTTGTGACGTGGTGCTGGAATGCACCGGCAAATTCAACGACGGCGAAAAGGCCAAGGCGCATCTGGCGCGCGGCGCCAAGAAGGTTCTGCTGTCCGCCCCCGGCACCAATGTCGACAAGACCATCGTCTTTGGCGTCAATGACGACAAGCTGCGGGCGGGCGACCGCATGGTCTCCAACGGCTCCTGCACCACCAACTGCCTCGCCCCTCTGGCCAAGGTGCTGGATGAAACCGTCGGCATCGAAAGCGGGATCATGACCACGATCCACGCCTATACCGGCGATCAGCCGACACTGGACCGCCGCCACGACGATCTCTACCGCGCCCGCGCCGCTGCCATGGCGATGATCCCGACCACCACCGGTGCCGCCAAGGCGCTGGGTGAGGTGCTGCCAAACCTGAAGGGCCGTCTGGATGGCTCTGCGATCCGCGTGCCGACCCCGAATGTCTCTGCTGTGGATCTGACCTTCCGCTCCAGCAAGCAGACCAGCGTCACCGAAATCAACGCCATCATGAGCGAAGCCGCCAAGGGCCATATGTCCCGCGTGATCGGCTATGAACCCGCGCCGCTGGTCTCGATTGATTTCAACCACACGGAGCAAAGCTCGATTTTCGCGCCGGATCAGACCCGCGTCGTGGAAAACAGCCTGGTGCGCGTTCTGGCCTGGTATGACAACGAATGGGCCTTCTCGGTGCGTATGGCGGACGTCGCTGTCGCGATGGGTCGTCTGGGCTGACCCCGGCACCACGGCCTCTGTGCGCAGCACTTGGCCCGCATGGCTTGTAAGACACCGCCCGGTCAGGCATATCTGGCCGGGCGTATCTTGTTTACCCCGGCCCCAGACCCATCATGACCAATAGAATTGCCCTGTTCCTTGCACTGCTGATCCTGGCTGGTCTGGCCGTGGATCTCTGGCTGTTTGGCACCGGGCATATGGTGTTTCTGGGCAAACGCCTGTTTGAACTGATCGACTGGATTGCCTTCTGGCGCTGATCCGGCGGCGCCGCGCAGATCAGGAACAGGTCACAACACAGTGTTTGCAGACATAAAAAAGCGGCCACGAACCGGGCCGCTCCCAATGTCGCATCTCTATCGCCGCAGGCTGACTATTTCGCCAGCTGGCGGCTCAGCTCGCTCTTGACCATCGGCGTGACGAACTTCGAAACATCGCCCCCCAGCCGGGCGATTTCCTTCACCAGCTTGGAGGCAATTGCCTGATGGCGCGCCTCGGCCATCAGGAACACCGTCTCGACCGAGCTGTCGAGCGCCCGGTTCATACCAACCATCTGGAATTCATACTCGAAATCCGCCACCGCGCGCAGCCCGCGCACGATGATCTGCGCGCCCACGTCGCGGGCGCAGTCGATCAACAGGTTTTCAAACGGATGGGCAACAATCTCGGTGCCGGTCTGTTCGCTGAGCTTGGCGCATTCCGCCTCGATCATGGCGACACGCTCTTCCAGCGAAAACAGCGGCCCCTTGTCCCGGTTGATCGCAACGCCGATCACCAGCTTGTCCACCAGCGCGCTGGCCCGGCGGATAATATCTATATGCCCCAATGTGATGGGATCGAATGTGCCGGGATACAAGCCAATACGCATGGGGCCTCTCCTGCCTGCTGGTTGGTTGCGCGCAAGCAAACATTTTTGTCATCAGGGCGCAAGAGCGTGGAAATACCGACCTGCTCCTGCGCCGTGACGTCAGCCGTCCGATGCGGGAGGACACCGCATCAGACGCGGGGCCACAGCCCCGGGTGCCAGGATCCTGAGGTCAGTGCCCCATGATCATGCCTGCAAGGGCGTCTTTCTCCATCGCGACCTCGGCCAGCTGCGCCTTCACGACATCGCCCAGCGACACCAGCCCGATCAGCTTGCCATCTTCGACCACCGGCATGTGGCGAAAGCGGCCTTCGGTCATCTGCTGTAGCACGTCCTCGACGTTGGACTGGCTGGTGCAGGTGACCAGCTTGCGGGTCATATATTCGCTGGTGGCCTTGCTCAGGCAGCCGGAGCCGCTGCGGGCCAGCTCGCGCACGATATCGCGCTCGGACAGGATACCCTCGGCGGTTTCGCCATCACTGGAGACAACAACAGTACCGATCTTGTGCTCGCCCAGCAATTTGGCGGCCTCGGATATCGTTGCCTCGGGAGCAATGGTGACCACCCCAGAGCTTGCCTTGGACTTCAGAATCAATTGAACCAGCATAGGCGCTCCTTTTTGTAATTTTATTACGTACCACCAAGGGTTGCCCTAACCCGGCATCAAGTCAAGCCTTCCAGCCGGACCACCTCGTCGCGTATGCCTTTTGACAACGCCTGGGCAAACCGGTTCAGCCGGTCGCTGCGCTGATCCCCCTGGTGGCGCACCAGATAAAAACTGCGCGTCAGGCTGATCTTGTCGGTCAGAACCTTGCGCAGGGAGCGGTGCGACGGCAGCGTGAAATCATGCGCCACGCACAGCGCCGTACCCTCCGCCGCCAGTTTGATCTGCACCGAGACTGAATTGGAGGCCAGCGCCACCCGGTCCACCCCAAGATCATTGAGATAATCCAGCTCCCGGTCAAAGATCATGTCAGGAATATAGCCGATCATCTTGTGATCCTTCAGATCCTCCAGCTTTTCGATCGGCGGATGGGCGCGCAGATAGTGGCGCGATCCCACCAGATGCAGTTTGTAATCGGTGATTTTCTGCACCAGCAACTGGCCTGCGGTGGGCGCGCTGACGGTCACCGCCATATCGGCCTCCCGGCGGCTGAGGTTGATGACCCGTGGCAGCGCCACGATCTGGATATCCAGATCCGGGTTCTCGGCCCCGATTCTGGCACAGACCTGCGGCAGCAGATAATTGGCGCTGCCATCCGGCGCACCGATGCGGATCTGACCCGACAGCGTGTCACTGGGGCCGACCAGCGCCTCCTGCCCGGCCCGCATCGCCTGTTCGGCAGCCTCGGCATGGCCCAGCAAACGGTCCCCCGCAGCACTCAGCGCATAGCCCTGCGGGGATTTCACGAACAGCGGCGTGTCCAGCGCCTCCTCAAAGCGCGAGATCCGCCGACCCACGGTGGCCGGATCCATCTTCAGGATCCGCCCCGCCCCCGACAGGCTGCTTTCGCGCGCCACTGCCAGGAACACCCGCATGTCATCCCATTGTGGATCCATGAGCTTTTCCCTCTCCTGCCGTCAACATTCTGTTAACCTTTGCGTTCCTGCAAAGCCTCTTTGAGATCTTTCCTCTTTTCCAGTGTTTTTTGCAAGCCTACGATACCGGCAACTGGAATGTAGGAGGATCCGATGAAAGAACTCGGCCATTTTATCAACGGCAAGCTGGTGTCCGGCACCTCGGGCCGTTTTGACGATGTCTTCAACCCGGCAACTGGCGAAGTGCAGTACAAATGCCCGATGGCCAGCGCGTCGGAGACCACCGATGCAATCGAAAAGGCCGCCGCGGCACAGCCCGCATGGGGCGCCACCAACCCGCAGAAGCGCGCCCGCGTGATGATGGCGATGGTTGGCCTGATGAACCGCGACATGGACAAGCTGGCCGAGGCGCTCTCGCGCGAGCACGGCAAGACCATCCCGGACGCCAAGGGCGACCTGCAGCGCGGTCTGGAAGTGATCGAATACTGCATCGGCGCGCCGCAGATGCTGAAGGGGGAATTCACCGACAGCGCCGGCCCCGGCATCGACATGTACTCCATGCGCCAGCCTCTGGGCGTTGTCGGCTCCATCATGCCGTTCAACTTCCCCGCCATGATGCCGCTGTGGCACGTCGGCCCGGCTCTGGCCTGCGGCAACGCCGTGGTGCTGAAACCGTCCGAGCGCGACCCCTCCGTGCCACTGATGCTGGCTGAGCTGTTCGTCGAGGCAGGCCTGCCCGAAGGCGTGTTCCAGGTGGTGAACGGCGACCGCGAGGCGGTTGACACCATTCTGGACAGCGAAATCATTCAGGGCGTGTCCTTCGTCGGCTCCACCCCGATTGCGCAGTACATCTACTCCCGCGCCACCGCCAACGGCAAGCGCGCCCAGTGCTTCGGCGGCGCCAAGAACCACATGATCGTGATGCCCGATGCCGATCTGGATCAGGCCGCTGACGCGCTGGTTGGCGCAGGCTTCGGCGCGGCCGGCGAACGCTGCATGGCAATCTCGGTTGCGGTTCCGGTTGGTGAGGAAACCGCCGACAAGCTGATCGAAAAGCTGATCCCGCGCATCGAGAAACTGAAAGTCGGCCCCTACACCGCAGGCGACGACGTCGACCTGGGCCCTGTTGTGACCGCGGCCGCCAAGGAACGCATCCTGGGCCTGATCCAGTCCGGCGTTGACCAGGGCGCCACGCTGGTGGTCGATAACCGCGACTTCAAACTGCAAGGTTACGAGGACGGCTTCTTTGTCGGCGCCCACCTGTTCGACCATGTCACCCCCGACATGGACATCTACAAGCAGGAGATCTTCGGTCCGGTGCTTTCCACTGTGCGCGCAAGCACTTACGAGGAAGCATTGAAGCTGGCGATGGATCACGAGTACGGCAATGGCACCGCGATCTTTACCCGTGACGGCGACACCGCGCGCGACTTTGCCTCCCGCGTGAACATCGGCATGGTGGGTATCAATGTGCCGATCCCGGTGCCGCTGGCCTATCACACCTTCGGCGGCTGGAAGAAATCGATGTTCGGTGACCTGAACCAGCACGGGCCCGACAGCTTCAAATTCTACACCCGCACCAAGACCGTGACCTCCCGCTGGCCCTCGGGCATCAAGGAAGGTGGCGAATTCAACTTCAAGGCGATGGACTGAGCTGTCGCCCCAAAACGAGAAAAGGCCCCGGACATTCCGGGGCCTTTTTCCATGGCGCCGCGCGCTCCCGCCCAGATAGAGCGGCAGGCGGGCGTTATTCACGGCACAGGGCCAGAAAAATAAGGGCTTCGACCAATTTATGCTTGTTCCGCCGCGTAACTCGTCTATCCGGTCATGGATGGACAGAAAAACGGCAGGCGCATGAGCACGACAGACGAATCCAACCAGCCGCAGGCGGCTGCGAAATCCGCCCGCGACTGGGTCAAGATCCTGGCCCAATACCGCGACCCCAGCCCCCTGCGCAGCAGCTTTGAGCTGGCAGTGACGGTCGTGCCCTTCCTGCTGCTCTGGGCCCTGGCCTGGTGGTCGCTGTCGATCAGTTACTGGCTGACGCTGGCCATCTCCGTTCTGATCGCCGCCTTCCTGCTGCGGCTGTTCACCATTCAGCACGATTGCGGCCATGGCTCCTTCTTCAGCAACCGTCGGCTCAGCGACTGGACCGGTCGCATCATCGGGGTGCTGACCCTCACGCCATATGATGTCTGGCGGCGCACTCATTCGATCCATCACAGCACCCATGGCAATCTGGGCAAACGCGGCATGGGCGATATCCACACCATGACCGTGGCCGAATACCACGCCGAAAGCCGCTGGGGCCGGCTGATGTATCGGCTCTATCGCCATCCGGTGACGCTTTTTGCCATCGGCCCCGGCTATCTGTTCTTCCTGCAAAACCGTATCCCCTACGGGCTGATGGGCCAAGCCCGCTACTGGATCAGCGCCATGGGCACCAATCTGACCATTATTCTGGCGCTGGCGGTGATCTGGTATTTCGGCGGGCTGATGCCGCTGCTGCTGATTTTTGTGCCCGCCACGCTGCTGGCTGCCACCGCCGGGCTGTGGCTGTTCTACGTCCAGCATCAGTTCGAGACGACACAGTGGGAACAGGAAGAGGACTGGCACCTGCATGACGCCGCCCTGCACGGCAGCTCCCATTATGTTCTGCCGCCGGTGCTGCAATGGATCAGCGCCAATATCGGCATCCACCACGTTCATCACCTTTATAGCCGCATTCCCTTCTACCGGCTTCCCCAGGTGCTGCGCGACCATGCCGAACTGGCCGAGGGCAACCGGATGACCATCCGCGAAAGCCTTGCCAATGCGCGGCTGCACCTCTGGGACGAGAAGACCAAGCGCCTGCTGTCCTTTGCCCAGGCACGCCAGCTCTACGGCTGACCCTCACCGGCGCCCAGGCGCCGAAAGAACGGCAGACTTCCGCCACTCACGGTCTCACCGGGCTACACAACCCTGTGAGACCGGCTGAATTTCGCGACCTGCCCCTAGGAAATTCCGCAGCACTACCTAGTTTGCCAACTAATGCCCGAGCAGACTGTCGAAGGATACCATGAGCAACTTTCGTATGACCCGCCGCGCTGCCCTCACCGGGATTGGCGCCACATTGGCCACCCCGGCGCTGCTGCGCGCCCAGTCGAGCGACGCCTTTCCGGTGGAAGAGCCAAAGATCGAAACCGAAATCCCGGTGAAACGCAATATTTCCTCCTTCCAGCAGCAGGCCTGGCAGGATCACTTCGATGATCTGGGCGTGGGCTGCATGTTGGCCGATATTTCCTCGCGCGCGCTGCATTACTGGGGGCCGGATGGCGAGACCTACCGGCTGTTCCCCTCCTCGGTGCCGATGACCGAGGAGCTGACCCGACGCGGCTATACCGAAATCGTGCGCAAGGCGGAGAACCCCAGCTGGACTCCAACCGCCTCCATGCGCGAGCGTGACCCGACACTGCCGGTCCGCATCGACGGCGGCGACCCGGGCAACCCGCTGGGCACACGTGCGATGTATCTCGACTGGCCGGCCTATCTGGTGCATGGCACCCATGACACCCGCAAGATCGGACGGCAAAGCTCCTCCGGCTGCATCGGCCTTTACAATCAGCACGTCGAATCGCTCTACGAGATGGTGAAGATCGGCACAAAGGTGCGCCTGCTCTGATCCATCCGCCCGCAGGCGGCGGCCGGTCAAGTATCCGTCGGCCTGAGCGCCGGTCGGCCACCATGGCAGATCCCCGCGCCACGCGGATGTCATAACAAAAACGCGCCTCCGGCAGACCGGGGCGCGTTTTTTACTCTTTGGCGGGTCGCTTTTTCGACGGCAGGCTTTGCGCCGGAAGCATCGCCGGCTCAGCAAATGCGGATCCCGGTCAGCGACGCCACGGATGGCGGGTTAGACCTTGCCCTCCGCCAGACTTAAATGATCCGGCTTCAGCCCATCGTCATAGCGCTGGATCGCCTTTGTTAGAAGCGCCTCGAAATCGCGGACATATTGCTCGGTATCATACAGCGGCGTGGTGGCGATATTCGCCTTCAGCTTCTCGCGCAGCGCCTGTCGTTCCTCGGCGTTCCGGGCCAGCCGCAGCGCCAGCGCGCGATACTCCTCCTCCGTCTCGGCAATCAGCTCAGGACAACCCACGGCGGTGACGACGCTCGCCGCGACCCGCGCCGCAAACTGCTGCCCCGGTTTGGTCACCACCGGAACACCCGACCACAGCGTCTCACTCGCCGTGGTGTGGGCATTACAGGCAAAGGTATCAAGAAAGATATCCGCCAGCGGCAGACGCGCAATGTGATGGGGAGTAGGACAACGCCCGGCAAAGACGATCCGGTCCGGCGGCACGCCACGAGCCTCCGCCTCCTTGCGGATGTTATCACGGATCACACCAGGCACCGCAAGGAACCACAGGACACTGCCATCGACCTCCTTAAGCAGGTCCATCCAGATGTCGAACTCCGCCGGGGAAACCTTGTTATGGTTGTTGAACGAACAGAAAACCACCGCATCCTCGGGCAGCCCCATATCCGCGCGGGTCGGTCCGGTCTCGGGATGGGGACGACTGTTGTCATTTACCTGATAGCAATTCGGCATATACAGGATTTTTTCTGAGAAATGGCGCCGCCCCTCTTTTGTTACGGTGACAGCGTCAGCGACGAAATAGTCCATCGCGGGCATTCCCGTGGTGCCTGGGTAGCCGAGATAGGAGATCTGCACCGGTGCCGCGCGAAAGCCGAATATCGTTGGCCTTGCGTCTTTGGTGTAGCCTTTCAGATCGATCGCGATGTCCAGACTGTCCCCCCGGGCCAGCTCCGCGACATCCTCGTCTTTCAGGTTATGGATCGGCCGGTAGCAGTCGGCAGCGTCGAGCACGCGCTGACGCATGACATCGCTTGGTTCGCGGCTGTAGTCATAGATGTAGATTTCGTAGTTATCACGGTCATGCAATTCGAAGTGGCGCGCCATCAGGAACATGGTCGCGTGATTGAAGAAATCGCAGGAGAAATAGCCAATCCGGATCTTGCGACCAGCCACCGGAGTCCTGTTGAACTTACGGGCCACTTTCCGTTCGGAAATCGTCACCTTGTTCTTCGTCTTGCTCACCACGCGTTTCTTCTGCAACGCGGCGTCATCGACATAGAGCAGCGTGGTGAACGGATCGCCGTTGGCCGGGTCGTTATCGAGGATCCTCAGCTTGTTCTTCTGATCCTTGTAGACGGTCCAGTCGCAAAGGTTCATCTGCGACTGCACAAGCCGGGAGACATTCATCGCATTTTCCGGGTCGATCTGATAAACCGCCTCAAAGAAGCCAACGGCATCTGTCAGCTTGTCCATCAGAAACAGAATGGTCCCGATCGCGCTGAGCCATTTCGGATTGGTCGGCTCAAGTTTAAGCGCACCCATAAGATGCTTCAGCGCCAGTTCGTATTTTTTCTCCTGCATGAAGCTGGAAGCAATCTCCGCATGCAGCGTCGCGTTGTCCGGCTCAAAGGCAAGCGCGCGGGTCGCAAAGTCGCGCGCGCGTGGATAGTCAGCCTCGATAAAGGCACGCCCCGCCTCTGCTTTCAGCGCCAGCGCCGGCGATGGCGCCGGAGTTTCCAGCCTGCGACGCGCTGATTTCGGAAGATGTTTGGTGCGCAATGGCTTGTTCATCGAAAGTCTGCCCTCAGCTGATCATCCATGGCGGGCGATGCACCACGGTTTTTGACAAATTTCGGTCAGTTTGGAAGAAAATGCCTAAGAAACGGTTCACTTACAGCCAGATGGCGCCCCTTGCGTCAATGCCACGGTCAACCATCGGCAAACGCCGCCGGACCGACATTTCTGCACAGCAGCTTTGCACCGCTGCGGCTTGCCCTGCTGCCCTTGGGTCGCTAGAAAATAAACAACCGTTCAATTCATGACGACCCCGGCGGGTCAGATCCGGGCCGGGCCGCGTTCACATCAGGGAGGATATGCTGTGGATTTCGCATTGACCGAGGAACAGACCGCCATTTTCGATATGGCTTTCGCCTTTGGACAGGAGCATATCGCCCCCTTCGCCCGCCAGTGGGAGGCCGAAGGCACCATTCCGAAATCGCTCTGGCCGCAGATCGGCGAGCTGGGGTTCGGCGCGCTTTATGTCTCCGAGGAAACCGGCGGCGCGGGGCTGTCCCGGCTGGATGCCACATTGGTCTTTGAGGCGCTGTCGATGGCCTGCCCGTCTGTTGCCGCCTTCCTGTCGATCCACAATATGTGCGCCAAGATGCTCGACAGCTTTGCCAGCGACGAGATGAAGGCCCGGATCATGCCCGACATTCTGTCGATGCAGACCGTGCTCAGCTACTGTCTGACCGAACCCGGCTCCGGCTCCGATGCCGCCGCCCTCAAAACCCGCGCCACCAAGACCAACGAGGGCTACACCCTCAACGGCACCAAGGCGTTCATCTCCGGTGGCGGCTACTCTGACGCCTATGTCTGCATGGTGCGCACCGGCGAAGACGGCCCCAAGGGGATCTCCACCGTCTATGTCGAAGATGGCACGGCGGGCCTCAGCTTTGGCGGGCTTGAGGAAAAAATGGGCTGGAAGAGCCAGCCCACCGCGCAGGTCCAGTTCGACGACTGCACGATCCCGGCCAATAACCTGGTCGGCGAAGAAGGCAGCGGCTTCAAATACGCGATGAAGGGTCTCGACGGCGGGCGCCTGAATATCGCCTCCTGCTCGCTCGGGGCCGCGCAGCAGGCGCTGACCATGACCCTGAAATACATGTCCGAACGCAAGGCCTTTGGCAAAACCATCGACCAGTTCCAAGGCCTGCAATTCCGCCTCGCCGATATGGAAATCGAATTGCAGGCGGCCCGTGTGTTCCTGCGTCAGGCGGCGTGGAAGCTGGATCAGGGCGCGCCGGATGCCTCCAAACACTGCGCGATGGCAAAGAAATTTGTCACCGAAGCAGGCTCCAAAGTGGTGGATCAGTGTTTGCAGCTGCATGGCGGCTATGGCTATCTTGCCGATTACGGCATCGAAAAACTGGTGCGTGATCTGCGCGTCCACCAGATCCTGGAAGGCACCAATGAAATCATGCGGGTGATTACCGCGCGCCATATGCTGGCGGAAAACCACTGAGGCCGACATGAGCGATATTGATATCCGCATCACCGGCCGCGCCGGGCGGATCACCCTGACCCGTGGCAAGGCGCTGAATGCGCTGAGTTATGACATGTGTCTGGCGGTCGATGCCGCCCTCAGGGCCTGGGCAACGGATGACGCGGTCGATCTGGTGGTCATGGACGCCGAGGGCGAAAAAGCCTTCTGCGCCGGCGGTGACATTGCCGAACTCTACCAGACCGGCACCAGTGGCGATTACGACTATGGTCGCCGGTTTTGGCGCGATGAATACCGTATGAACGCCCGGATCTTCGAATATCCCAAACCGGTGGTCAGCTTCCTTCAGGGGTTTGTCATGGGTGGCGGCGTCGGTCTTGGCTGCCACGGCACCCATCGCATTGTCGGCGACAGCACACGTATTGCCATGCCCGAGGTCGGCATCGGCCTCATCCCCGATGTGGGCGGCAGCCTGATGCTGGCTCTGGCGCCCGGTCGGCTTGGTGAATATCTGGGCCTCACCGGTGCGCGCATGACGGCGGCGGACGCGATCTACGCAGGCTTTGCCGACCATTACATTCCCGAGGTCAGCTGGCCTGCGCTGATTTCGGAGCTTGAGCAGACCGGCCGTGCCAAGAGTCTCGAAAGCAGCGCAGAGACCGCCCCCGAAGGGCAGCTGGCCGCGCTGCGTGCCGACATTGACCGCAGCTTTGGCGGCGAGGCGCTTGGCGATATCCTGACGGCGCTCAATCATGACGCCAGCAGCTTTGCCGAGGACACGCTGAAAACCCTCCGCCGCAATTCGCCGCTATCAATGGCCTGCACCGTCGAGCTCCTGCACCGGCTGCGCCTTGGCAGCATGAGTATTCGCAAAGCGCTGGAACTGGAGTATCGCTTTACTCACCGCGCAATGGAAAAGGGCGATTTTCTGGAGGGCATCCGCGCCCAGATCATTGACAAGGACCGCCAGCCCAAATGGCAATATGCAGATCGTGAAGTGCCTGCTACCGCTGTCAGCCAGATGCTGATGCCACTGGCCCGCGACACGCTGCAGTTCGAGGAGGAGTAAGACATGAACATCGGATTTATCGGTCTCGGCAATATGGGGGGCCCAATGGCCGCCAATCTGGCAAAGGCAGGCCACACCGTCACCGGCTTTGACATGGCGGATGTCTCGATCGAGGGCGTCACCATGGCGGCCTCCGCCGCTGAGGCCGCGACCGGCGCAGAGGTGGTGATCACGATGCTGCCCAACGGCGAGATCCTGCGCTCGGTTGCCGATGACGTGATCCCCGCAATGGCGACCGGTGCTACATTGGTTGACTGCTCTACCGTCGACGTCGACAGCGCCCGCGCGGTCGCCGATCGTGCCGGGTCGGCCAATCTGATGTTTGTCGACGCCCCGGTTTCCGGCGGTATTGGTGGCGCATCGGCCGGCACGCTGACCTTCATGGCCGGTGGCAGCCAGGCCGCCTTCGACGCAGCCAAGCCGCTGTTTGACGTGATGGGACAAAAGGCTGTGCACTGCGGCGATGCCGGCGCCGGTCAGGCCGCCAAGATCTGTAACAACATGATCCTCGGCATCACCATGATCGGCACCTGCGAGGCCTTTGCCCTTGCCGACAAACTGGGTCTCGACCGTCAGAAGATGTTCGATGTGGTCTCCACCTCCTCTGGCTACAGCTGGTCGATGAACGCCTATTGCCCGGCGCCGGGGGTTGGCCCGCAGTCGCCTGCCGATAATGACTACAAACCCGGGTTTGCCGCCGAGCTGATGCTGAAAGACCTGCGTCTGGCCCAGCAGGCCGCCCATAGCGCCGATGCCGACACGCCGATGGGGGCGCTGGCGCAGGCGCTTTATTCCATGTTTGTTGAGGAAGAAGGCGGCGCAGGCAAGGATTTCAGCGCCATGCTGCCGCGCTTCGCGGCCCGCAGCCGCCACGATTGATCCGACAGCTGAGCCTTTTGTCTCCGCCAGATCCGGCCCCCCGTGACCTGACGCCTGACTCAGGGTTCGTAAAAAACATCCAGGCGCCGCACCCATTCCGGGCTGCGGCGTTTTTCTCTGATTTGGCGTTATTCACGCATTTTGATGCTGCCCCCCTCAGGCGCTTTACAAGCGGGGGAATTAAATAAAATGATCAACAGTTTGTCGGGAAACCTTCGTTAACAGGCAATTAATTAACAGATCCTCACATTAGGAAATGTAAAATTATTATTTTTACGCAGGGCGACGCGTTAACTTTTTCCTAGACGCATGAATATTCATATGTCAACCTACGAATAGATCAGCCAAATATCTGATCCCCCCTGACGATGCGGCTAAAAACGGCCACTCTCTCTGGAAGCAATCCGGGCCCTATTTCGTTAATTGGCAGTAGGCCGATGGCGTATAGACATTAATACAGCAATTATCAGGAAAGGACCGACCTATATATAAGCGACACTTTGCGAATACGTAAGAAACGACACTGAACCCCCACCGGTATCGTCTATTTCGTCGCATTTACACAGGTTCGCTTGGCTTCTGAGAAGAAGACTTCCACGCCAATTGGATTAAACGATTTTGGTTTGCGGCATCTGCTGCCTGCGCCCCTCGTCCGCAGGCTCTCCCCCACCCCCCCGAAGGGTGCCGCGCCGTCCCAATCCAGCTCTGTGGAAAGCGCCGCTGACAGAATGTCGGCGGCGCTTCGTCTTTTTAGGCTTCGTCGTTTCAGGATACCGTTTCGCAGGACACTGGCAGGATCGGCTCAGCGCGACAGGGACTATGTCCCGCCACAGACTGACGGCCGCGCCTGGCGGATCACTCCGCCGCCAGGCTGCGCGCCTTCAGGATATCCTTCAGGTAGTGGCCGGTATGGCTGCCTTCGGTGGCGGCAACCTCCTCGGGTGTGCCTGCGGCCACGATCTGACCGCCGCCGTCACCACCTTCAGGACCGATATCAATGATCCAGTCGGCGGTTTTGATCACATCGAGGTTATGCTCGATCACCACGACGGAATTGCCCTGATCGACCAGCTCATGCAGCACTTCCAGCAGCTTGCGCACATCCTCGAAATGCAGACCAGTGGTCGGCTCGTCCAGAATATAGAGCGTCCGCCCGGTTGAGCGTTTGGCCAGTTCCTTTGACAGCTTGACCCGCTGCGCCTCGCCGCCGGACAGGGTGGTCGCCTGCTGGCCCACCTTGATATAGCCAAGGCCCACCCGCATCAGCGCATCCATCTTGTCACGGATGGACGGCACCGCCTGGAAGAACTGCTGCGCATCCTCCACCGTCATATCCAGCACATCGGCAATCGACTTGCCCTTGAACTGGATCTCCAGCGTCTCACGGTTATAGCGTGCGCCCTTGCAGGTTTCGCATTCGACATAGACATCCGGCAGGAAGTGCATCTCGATCTTGATCACCCCATCACCCTGACAGGCCTCGCAGCGACCGCCCTTCACGTTGAAGGAGAACCGGCCCGGTTTGTAGCCACGGGTTTTGGATTCCGGCAGCCCGGCAAACCACTCGCGGATCGGGGTGAAGGCCCCGGTATAGGTCGCCGGATTTGAACGCGGCGTGCGCCCGATCGGGCGCTGGTCAATGTCGATCACCTTATCCAGATGCTCCAGCCCCTTGATGGTTTCACAGGGGGCCGGGGTCTGGCGTGCGCCATTCAGGCGCATGGACGCGGTCTTGAACAGGGTTTCAATGGTCAGCGTGGACTTGCCGCCACCAGACACGCCCGACACACACAGAAACTTGCCCAGCGGGAACTCTGCCGTGACGTTCTTGAGGTTGTTGCCGGTGGCCTTGACCACCTTCACCGATTTGCCATTGCCCTTGCGGCGCACCGATGGGACCGCAATCTCGCGTGTGCCGGAGAGATACTGCCCGGTGATCGACCCTTCATCAGCGGCAACCATCTCCGGCGTGCCATGGCTGACCACCTGGCCGCCATGCACCCCGGCACCCGGACCGATGTCAAAAACATAATCCGCCTCGCGGATCGCATCCTCGTCATGTTCGACAACAATCACCGTATTGCCCTGATCGCGCAGGTTCTTCAGCGTCTCCAGCAGCCGGTCATTGTCGCGCTGATGCAGCCCGATAGAAGGTTCATCCAGCACATAGAGAACGCCCGTCAGACCAGAGCCGATCTGCGACGCCAGACGGATCCGCTGGCTTTCGCCACCGGAGAGCGTGCCGGCATTGCGGCTGAGCGTCAGATATTCCAGACCGACATTGTTGAGGAACCCCAGACGTTCGCGGATCTCCTTCACGATGGCGCGGGCGATTTCCTGTTTCTGCGTCGACAGGTGGTTGGGCACATCCTCGATCCAGGCCAGCGCCTCGCGGATCGACATCTGCACCACCTGCCCCACATGCAGCCCGGCGATCTTGACCGCCAGCGCCTCTTCGCGCAGTCGGTAGCCTTCGCAGGTGCCACAGGGGCGGTTGTTCTGATAGCGTTCGAACTCCTCGCGGATCCAGCTGGAGTCGGTCTCGCGGTAGCGACGTTCCATATTGGGAATCACCCCCTCAAAAACCCGCGTCACCTCATAGACACGACCGCCCTCATCGTAGCGGAACTTGATTTCCTCATCGCCAGAACCGTGCAGAAACACCTGCTGCACCTTATTGGGCAGGTCCTTCCACTTGGTGTTCTTGTCGAACTGATAGTGCTTGGCGATGGCTTCGATGGTCTGCAGGAAATAGGGCGATTTACCCTTGCGCCAGGGCGCCAGCGCGCCGTCATAGATCTTCAGGTTCTGATCCGGCACCACCAGCCGCTCGTCAAAGAACAGCTCAACCCCCAGACCGTCACATTCCGGGCAGGCCCCAAACGGCGCGTTAAAGGAAAACAGCCGTGGTTCGATCTCGGGAATGGTGAAGCCGCTGACCGGGCAGGCAAAATTCTCGGAAAAAGTAATCCGCTCCGGCGTCGGCGCTTCTTCGCCCTCGGCCGCACGCGGGGCGGTTTCCAGAATGGCGATGCCATCAGCCAGATCCAGCGCTGTGCGCAGGCTGTCGGCCAGCCGGGTTTCCAGCCCCTCACGGACCACCAGACGATCAACCACCACATCAATGTCATGGCGGAACTTCTTGTCCAATGTCGGCGGTTCATCCAGTTCGTAGAATTCGCCATCCACCTTCACGCGCTGGAAGCCCTGTTTGCGCAGCTCGAGGAACTCCTTGCGGTACTCCCCCTTGCGGTCCCGCACGATGGGCGCCAGCAGGAAACCACGGGTGCCCTCCTCCAGCGTCATGATGCGATCGACCATATCCTGCACCTGCTGCGCCTCGATCGGCATTCCGGTGGCCGGCGAATAGGGCGTGCCAGCGCGGGCAAACAGCAGACGCAGATAATCGTAGATCTCGGTCACGGTCCCCACAGTCGAACGCGGGTTCTTCGAGGTGGTCTTCTGCTCAATGGAGATCGCAGGCGACAGGCCGCTGATGTGATCCACATCCGGCTTTTCCATCATGTCGAGGAACTGGCGCGCATAGGCCGACAGGCTCTCGACATAGCGGCGCTGGCCTTCGGCATAGATGGTATCAAACGCGAGGCTGGACTTGCCCGAGCCCGACAGGCCGGTGATCACCACCAGCTGATCGCGCGGGATATCCACGTCGATGTTTTTCAGGTTGTGCTCGCGCGCGCCGCGCACTTCGATCGATTTCAACTCAGCCATACTGCCCCCAGATTCAACGCCAGCCGCCCTTGCGACCGGTGTCCGACCCTACAGATAGGGACTGCGCGCCGAGTCTCCAATAGAAAAAAGAGAACAGAGAGCGAACGCCTTCAGATAGCTGCCCTTTGCGCCCGCCGCCGGGCCAGCATCACATGCACGGCCAAGCCGCCAAGGAACAGCAGCAGCGCCATCCCCATCATCCCGTGGTATCCGCCAAGCGCAACAGCCGCCACCATCAGCGGCGTGCCAATGGCATTGCCCATATTGCCGGCCTGGCTCATCGCGCCATTGGATTGCGCCTGCTCTGCCGCCTCAGCATTCAGCTGCGGCACCGAGGCAAAGCTGGCTCCCTGCACCAACCCAAAGGCCACCGCCAGCGCCATGCAGGCCAGCGGCAGCCCCGGCATCAGCAGCAGCCAGACGGCGCCACCAGCGGCCAGCAGGAACCCGGCCTGCACCACCCGCACCGCCGCCACCCGGCGCAGCAACCAGACCCCGAGCGTCATCGAGGTGGCAATGCTGACCAGCGGCATGGCGCTGACCACGCCGACCCGTACGTCCGCATCCAGATGCGGCGGCAGGACCGTCAGCAGCGCCACGAAACAGGTGGTATAGAACAGCCAGCCCGCCGCCGGGGCCACTTTGGCCGGAGAGCGGTAGATCTCAAGATGCAGGCCCGGCAGCTCCGCCAGCTTGGGCAGCGGCAGACGCGGCGGCACCTGCACCGATTTGAGCACCCGCCCCAGCACCAGCGCCAGCACCGCCATCACCAGCGCATGGGCGCCAAACAGCGACAACAGGCCGAACCCGGCAACCAGCGGCAGGCCGAACCAGACCAGCAGTGCAAAGGACACACCGAAGAAGGTGCTCCAGATCGACAGCGCCGTGCCACGGTGGCGCGGGCTACAGATCTGCGGGATCAGTGTTGGGGCTGCCACCACGATCCCCAGATGCGACAGACCTTCGATCAGCCGTGTTGCCAGAAACAGACCATAAGGCAGATGCAGCGCCTGAAGCGCCGACATCGCCGCCCCGATCCACAGCGCCCAGACAAGGCTGCGGCGATAGCCGAAGGAGGCGACAAACCCGCCCGCAACCACGCCCAGCAGAATGCCCAGCACCCCGACCATGGTCACCGTCAGGCTCAGCGATGACCCCGCAGCCGGATACAGCAGCCCCAGCTGATCAAAAATGATCGCGATCTTGCCGTATTGCGCCGCTGCCCCCAGACCGGCGACCCAGATGATCATCACCACGCCCCAGCGGGTCTGCGGTTCCTGGAGGTGGGGGGTGTTCATGGGGCTGCCCTCATTGCAATTGCGCCTGGCGCTTGGAATCCGCCAAAACCGGTCGAAGCGCATGGCATAGCGCGCCCCACTGCAAAGTACCAGCCGAGCGATACATCAAACACGACCCCCCGGACGCAGAAACGCCCGAAGCATGGCCTCGGGCGTTTCTGTCATCTCAATCAATCAGGCCAAAAGACCAGATTACATATGGATCACCCGATCAAAGGCATCGAGCACGCTCTCATGCATCATCTCGCTCAGCGTCGGATGCGGGAAGACGGTGTTCATCAGGTCTTCTTCGGTGGTCTCCAGCTGGCGACCCACCACATAGCCCTGGATCATCTCGGTCACCTCGGCGCCAACCATATGGGCCCCCAGCAACTCGCCAGTCTTGGCGTCAAAGATGGTCTTCACCATGCCCTCGGCCTCCCCCAGCGCAATCGCCTTGCCATTGCCGATGAAGGGGAAGCGGCCGACCTTGATATCATAGCCCAGCTCCTTGGCCTTGGCTTCGGTATAACCGACAGAGGCGACCTGCGGCTGGCAGTATGTGCAGCCGGCAATGCTTTCCGGCTTCACCGGATGCGCGTGCTTGCCCGCGATCAGCTCGGCCACCATGACGCCCTCGTGGGACGCCTTATGCGCCAGCCAGGGCGCCCCTGCGATATCGCCGATGGCATAAAGCCCATCGACACCGGTGCGGCAGTATTCATCGGTCACGACATGGGTCCGGTCGACCTTCACGCCCAGACCTTCCAGCCCCAGCCCCTCGACATTGCCAACGATGCCCACGGCGGAAATCACGGTGTCAAACTCCTGCTTCTCCACCTTGCCGCCGACCTCAATATGGGCGGTGACTTTGCCCTTGCCGCGGTCAAGCTGCTTGACCATGGCTTTCTCCATGATCTTCATGCCCTGTTTGACAAAGGCCTTCTTGGCAAAGGCGGAGATTTCCGCGTCCTCGACCGGCAGCACCCGGTCCATCACCTCAACAACCGTGGTGTCAGCGCCCAGCGTGTTGTAGAAGCTGGCAAATTCAATGCCGATGGCGCCGGAGCCGATGACCAGCAGCTTCTTCGGCATCCGCACCGGTTGCAGCGCGTGTTTGTAGGTCCAGACCAGATCGCCGTCCGCTTCCAGCCCCGGCAGCTCGCGCGCACGGGCGCCAGTCGCCAGCACGATATTCTTCGCCGCCAGTTCCTGCGTGCCCTTTTCGGTTTTCACCGACACTTTGCCCTTGGCCGGGATCGTCGCCTCGCCCATGACCACGGCAATCTTGTTCTTCTTCATCAGATGGCCAATGCCGCTGGACAGCTGCTTGGCCACCCCGCGCGAACGTTTCACCACAGCGTCCAGATCATAGCCGATGTTGTCTGCCTTCAGGCCGAAATCCTTGGCCCGCTCCATCAGGTGGAACACTTCCGACGAGCGCAGCAGCGCCTTGGTCGGGATGCAGCCCCAGTTCAGGCAGATGCCACCCATATGTTCACGTTCGACAATGCAGGTCTTCAACCCCAGCTGGGCGGCACGGATGGCGGCAACATAGCCCCCCGGCCCTGCGCCGATTACGATCACGTCATAGGTTTCTGCGGCCATGGTGGTTCCTCGCCATACTGGATCAAAAACTAGTTCACCGTTAAACTATTTCTCGCGGCACTGCAATCACACTATGCAACCGCATAGGAGCCATGCAAGAAACAGCGACGCCGCACCCCGTTCCTTGGGGCGCGGCGCAAAAACAGTGTCAGGGCAGGATGCGTTTCAGGCAAGCCCGAAAGGCAGCCGCCTCAGCCTGCTGCCTGAAGACTGCGCATGGTGCTGCCATAGCCACCGGCCATGACGTAATCCATTTCCGGCGCGGTGCTGCTGCGCGCCAGCGCCTCGTTCCGATAGGGGAAACGGCCGAACTGGCGGATCACCTCGCGGTGGGCGCGCGCATGCAGCAGATTGGATGCACCGTTCATGGGCATCCGCTCCAGCATCAGCCGCACGCAGCGTTCCTGATCGCACAGGTTCTCCGAATGCATCAGCGGCAGGTAGAAAAACTGCCGCTGCGGTTCGTCGATCTTCATGTCCCAGGACTTGCTGATCGCACATTTCGCCGCCGCCAGTGCCAATGTATCCGACGAGAAAGCCTGCGCCTGCCCCCGGAACATGTTGCGCGGAAACTGATCGGTCAGGATGATATAGGCCAGAACCCCCTGCGGGCTGCTGCGCCAATGGTCGCATTTGCCGGCACAGGCCGCCTCCCATGTTGGCTGAAACCGGCGCCGGATCTCCTCATCCAGCGCGTCATCCTGCATGTACCACCCCTTCTCTCCCGTGCTTACAAGCCAGAAGTCCAGGATCTCCTCGGGACCTGTCATAGGTCTGCCTCCACATAGATACCGTTCTGAAATTCAGACTTTTTTGCAGAGATTTTACAAGGGCAAGCCCGTCACGATTTGCGTCATACACGACAGTTTCGTGAAAAACTTGCCACAGTTCCCGTGAGTTAGCGCAATCAGCTCGCTTCGGCGGCGGCTTCTTGCTCCTCGATGTCCGCCTCGATGGCATATTCCTGGGCGAACTCAACCGCAACAGGAGAGGCCGTCGGCGACATCGCAGACATGATCCCGGTCTCTTCGGTGGGAATCGCCGGGCGCTGGGTTGTGCGATAGGCAGCATAGACCGCCAGCATCAGCAGCAGCAGCGCGGTAAATAGGAAGAACCCCGGCGCACCAAAGACCTCATCCCCCATCAGCCAGCCGGTGATCAGCGGCCCGGCGACAGCGCCCAGCCCGTTGATGAACACCAGCCCGCCCGAGGCCGCCGCCATGTCGTCATAGTCGAGATAATCGTTGGTATGGGCAATCAGCAGCGAATAAAGCGGGTTGGTCATGCCCCCGATCAGGAAGGCCGCAATCAGCAGGAAACGGAAATCAGCCCCCAGGATCATCGCCCCGATCGCAGCACCGCCGGCAACCGCCGCGCCAAACAGGATCAGGATCCGCCGGTCCATCCGGTCCGACATCCACCCCAGCGGGTATTGCATCAGCACAGCCCCCACATAGAAGGTCGCAACGAAGATCGAAATCTGCGTCAGGCTCAGCCCGGCCGCAGCGCCATAGACCGCGCTCATGCCAAATTGCGCCGAGAACACGCCCCCCAGCAGGAACATGCCCACGCAGCCCAGCGGCGAGGCATCCATCAGCTGGCGCAGGGTCATCGGCTTGGTCCGGTCAAAGGCCGGGGTTGGCGAGATCGACAGCAGAATGGGCGCAAAGGAGACCGAAACCACCACCGAGGCGATGACAAAGGTCTCATAGCCCGAGGGATCGCCGACCAGCAACAGCGCCTGCGCGCTGACGATGCCGATCATCTGCACGATCATATAGAGCGACAGCGCCTTGCCCCGGTTGGCATTGTCAGAGGCATTGTTGAGCCAGCTTTCGGCGGTGACATACACGCCGGAGAAACAGAAACCGATCAGCACCCGGCCCAGCATCCAGGCCACCGGGTTGGTGATTGCCGGATAAAGGATCATCACCGCCGAGATGAACGAGGCCAGCGCCGCAAAGACCCGCACATGGCCGACCCGCCGGATCATCTCCGGCGCCAGACGCGATCCGCCCAGAAAGCCGACAAAATAAGCCGACATGACAAAGGACATCTCGAGGGTAGAAAACCCCTCGATCTCGCCCCGAACGCCCAGCAGGGTCCCCTGAAGACCGTTGCCGACCATCAGCATACCCATACCCAAAAGCAGCGCCCATGCGCTCGACAGCACCTGCCACATTGCCCGTCTCTCCTACTTCGCTTGTCCGTACCAGAGCGCGCCGAACGGGCTCTGGGCCCGCTCCGGGGTCCTGGTGAATTGGTCACGGGCATCGCAATCGCCCGGCGCCGTTATGAACAGGGTCTTATGGCAGCTTCATGACCAAGAGACCCCAAAAACCGGGTGTGCCCATTGCAAACCCGGTGACAATTGGATCCGGCAGGACCATAGCCCAGACCAGTTAAAAATGCTTCTCGCTGAAATTATCCCTCAGGTCTGCGACATCTCCGCCACCGGCGGTATCAAAAGCGACGCATCGCCATAGGAAAAGAAGCGGTAGTTTTCTGCCAGCGCATGGTCATAAATCGCCCGGATCCGGTCCTGCCCCATCAGCGCCGAGACCAGCATCAACAGCGTCGATTTCGGCAGGTGGAAATTGGTCATCAGCGCATCCGCCACATGGAAGGTGAAACCGGGATAGATGAAGATATCGGTATCGCCTTCCCAGGGCTCTATTGCACCGCTCTGCCCGGCGCTTTCGATCAGCCGCAGCGCCGTGGTGCCAACCGGGATCACCCGGCCACCTGCGGCCTTGGTTGCGGCAATCTCGGCGGCGGCCTCGGCGCTGACGCGGCCCCATTCGGCGTGCATCCGGTGGGTGGTCACATCCTCGACCTTGACCGGCAGGAAGGTGCCTGCCCCCACATGCAGGGTCACATAGCTGATCTCGACCCCCATGGCCTTCAGCTCTGCCAGCAGCGCCTCGTCGAAATGCAACGAGGCTGTCGGCGCCGCCACCGCGCCGGAATTGCGCGCCCAGACGGTCTGGTAATCGGTCTTGTCCTGCTCATCCGCTGGCCGCTTGGCCGCGATATAAGGCGGCAGCGGCATTGCCCCCGCCTCGGCCAGAGCCGCATCGAAATCGGTGCCACTCAGATTGAACGTCAGGTAGCCCTGCCCGTCCTCGACCCGCTCCAATGTCGCGCTCAGCGCCTCGGAGAACACGATCTCCTCGCCCGGTTTGACCTTCTTCAGCGGCTTCAGCAGCGCCGCCCAGCTGCCATCGGCGCCGGGATCCAGCAGCGTGACCTCCACTTTGGCGGCCATCGGCCCCTGTGCGGTGTCGCGGTGGCGCAGCCCGCTCAGCCGCGCGGGAATCACCTTGGTGTCATTCAGCACCAGCCGGTCACCGGGGCGCAGCCACTGGCCCAGATTGGCAACACGCGCGTCGCAGATGCTATCGCCCTCGGCCACCAGCAGCCGCGCGGAACTGCGCGGCACTGCCGGACGGGTGGCAATGCGGTCATCGGGGAGGTCGAAGTCAAAATCACTGAGTTTCATAGGCTGCGATATAGGCTGTTGCGCGGCCCTTGGCCAATAGGTTTTGCACCTTTGTCCGCGATCGGCACACCGTCCATGGATCGCCTTAGAATGGCCCATGGATGGTCCGATGGCAGCGGGTCGCCCTAGCGGTCTTCGCCCGGCGAAACCGAATAGCTCGGCCTGTCGCGTTCGGCGCGCGGCACGGCGGGGGCTGGCGGCTCCTCCCCCGGCAGCCGCGGCGCCGGTCCGCGAAACAGCTCGCGGAACATCCCCGGCGCCAGCCCCGACAGCGGGTTCACCTGCACCTGAGGATCATCCGCCGTGCCCTTCAGCGTAAAGGCAAAGCCGATCAGCCCCTCACCCTTGCGGGTAAAGACGCGGCCGATGGCGTTGAGCAGATAAATCGGCGAGACCACCCCGCGCATGTTCAGCACGCTGCGCTCCAGATCGTAATTGCCGTCCATCGACAGGCCGATCGACGGCCCCACCGCGCTGCTTTCATGGACAATCAGATGGGTCGCCCCCAGCCTGAACCTCGCCTCCACCGTGGTGAACAGAATGCCCTGCCCGGCCAGCGCGTCGATCAGCCCGACAACGCTGACCGCATTCAGCAGCGCCGCCATTGCGGGGGCGTCCTTGATCCGGGTGTTCTTGACCTCGATCTGGCCGTCATATTCGCCGGGGGCGCCGGGGGCCGGCACCAGCGACATGTCGAATGTCCCGCCAGAGCCATGGCGCAGCACCCCCGCCGCGCGGAACACCCCGCCGGCATCCTGAGACTGGATCCGGGTGGCAAAGCCGCCATCCTTGGGCACCACCACGCCGCTGACCCCGGTCTGCCCGTTCAGCGCCGCGGTGAAGTTGCCGTTGACACCGCCAGTGGTGGAAAACCGCCCGGCAAAACCGGTGAGCGCGATACTGTCGGTGACCTGCATCCGGTCCAGTTGCAGGCTGATCGGCCCGGTGCCGCCAGAGGCACCACCGCTGCTGCCACTGCCGCCGGAACCATCGGGCATCTGCCGCAGATCCAGCACCCCGTTCAGCACATTGATGGCCGGCGACCGCGCGCCGCGCCCCACCAGATCGACAGCGCCCCGGAACCAGCCCTGCAGGTCAACGCGGTCAAACCGCGCCCGGCGCAGACCACCGCCCGGCTCCAGCGTGATGGCACCGGCCGCCCGCAGCCCCGCCGCCTCCAGCGACAGCGCCTGCACATCCGGCGTCTCCCCAAGGGTCGCGCTGAGTTTCAGCTGGCCGGTGCCTGCCTCGCTCAGCCGCCAACTCAGCGCCGGAATGCGCAGCCCCAGCCCCGCAAGATCGCTTTCCAGGGTCAGCCGCGGCGCTTGCCCCTTGTCGATCACCACCTCATAACGGCCTTCGCCGCGTCCGAATACCGATCCCGCAGGCAGGCCGATATCAAACGTATCAATCGTGTTCTGCGACAGTTCGATGGTGCCGCTGACCCGCACCGGCGCGGCCCCGCCCGCAGCCGCAAGCACCCGCTCCGCCGCCGGTCCCACCGCCTGCCGCCAGATCAGGCTGCCCGGCACCCCGGAAAGCGCGCCACCGCCCTCGATCTGCACATGGTCCTGATTGCCGCTCAGGCTCAGGGCCTTCGCCGCCACGCGCTGACCCGGCACCAGCACATCGCTGCTGACATCACGCAGGCGCCCTCGGTAGTGATAGGTGATCTCCTCGGGCGTGACGCCCTTGCGCAGGGGCACCGCCAGCGTGCCGCTGATCGCAACCTGCCCCGTCGCCAGATCCACCGGCAACCCGGCCTTGTCCATCACCGACAGCGGCGGACGGTTGAGCAGCGACAGCGCCGCCGTCACCGGGCCTGTGGCCTCGATCCGGGCAATCCCCGGCGCGCCGTCCTTCACCGAAGTGTCAGGAATGATGAACGACGTACCCGCCGCATCCACGCGCCCGCCCTGATCCGCCGTCACCCAGCCCTTTGTCGCCATCACCACCAGACGGTTGCCATAAAGGCTGAACTGCCCCGCCGCATCGCGCAGCGGCGGCAGCGTTTTCTGAAACCGGACCGCCGCCTCCTCGAATGCCAGATCCAGATAGACAAACGGCTTTGCCGTGCCCTGGCCACGCAGCGCGAAATTCACATCGCGCGCATAGCCTGCCAGCAGGTTCTCGCGCACCCATTCGCGCGGCTTTGGCGGGGCTGCGGCAGGCCAGACCTCTTTCAGCCGCTCGGCGGTCATCCGGTTGGCGCGTCCGTTCAGCGCGTAATCCCAGCCGGTCTGCCCCGCCGAAATCTCGCCATCCAGCAGGATCCGCGTCTCACCGTCACGCACCAGCATCTCGCCCAGACGCAGCCGAAACGGCGCCATCTCCAGCTTGAAATCCGCCGTCACCCCCGCCAGATCCAGCGGCGCCTCATAGAGTTTCGCCGGATTGAGGCTCAGGTCCTGAAACCGCAGCTGCCCCACCAGATCGGTGAGCTGGCCGTTCTCCACCCCGATCAGCCGCGCCCGCCCCTCCATCGAGCCGGAGCCCCAGCCGCTGTTCACCGACAGCTCGTTGAACTGCAGCTCCTGCCGCGCGGGCAGATAGGTGAAATAGCTCTGCGCGCCGGTGATCGGCACCGGGCGGGTGGCGGCGGTGGGCTGGATCACCCCCTCGCCAATCTGCAAGCTGGCAGAGACCGGCAACAAGGCACCCTCGCTGCTGATGGCACCGCGCAGAGAGCCCGAAATCGGCGCGTCCAGAACATCCAGCCAACCGAGCGCGGCGCTCTGGGCGGCGATATCATTGCTCGCCACCGAATTGACCAGGACACCGAAATCCGCCGCCTTGTCGCCAATGGCTGACCTGTAATTCGCCTCGACCGTGCCGACATAATCGCGCCCGCTCAGCAGCGAGAACCCGGCGGCCAGCTCAATCTCCTGTCCGCTGCGGCCCATGCGGATGCTGCCGCCATCCAGCGTCCAGACCCGACCCAGCCGCGCGTCCTCATAGCGTAGGGTCAGCGCCTCGGTCTCCACCGCAACCAGCGCCGACAGCACCGGCAGTTCCAGCTGCCGGTCCCATTGTTCGATCAGCGCAGGCAGGGTGGCGGCCTGCCGCAGCGGCGCCTCCCCCTCGGCCAAACTCAGCGCCAGACCGCCACTGTTGTCGCGCCGCAGCGTGCCGTAAAGACCGCTCAGCATGATCGTCTTGGGTCGGATCTGCCCGCGCAGCAGCGGCCGCATCGCCAGCGAGGCCTGCGCGTCCGCCAGCCGCGCTACCCGCGCGCCGGTCTCATCGCGCAGGGTCACATCGCGCAGGCTGACACGGGGCCGCCAGCCCCTGTTCACCACCAGATGAATGGCACCGAATTCAATGCTCAGACCGCCGAGGTGCTGCTCGATCCGCCGCTCTACCCGGTCGCGCAGCCAGTCCGGCGCATCTATGCGCGTGCCCAGCCCGAGAAAGACAACCCCGCTTGCCAGCAGCGCCAGCAGCACGGCGGTGATGGTCGCACTGCGCAGCATCCGCCGCAGCAGTCGCCGTTGGGGCCGCGCGCGCGCCGTCGCCGCGGGCGGCAGATCAGCCCCTGCCGCCGCAGGAATGCCCAGATCCCCGGCCGAAATCCCGTCCGACGCACGAGGCCCCGGCACCGCCTGTTCCACCGGTTCTGCCGGTGGCGCCTCATCGGGGCCCAGATAGACAACCCCCTCCGGCGGCGGCACCGCGCGCGCAACAGCCACATCCTCATCCGCCGCAGCCCCATCGGGTGCAGCCTCCTGCGTGGCCTGCGCCGACACAGAGGAAGATGGCTCCCGCTCGGGATCCACCGCTATGGGTGAGACCGGTTTAATCCTTGCTTTCCCTTTGCCCGTGATGGCCTAACTATGGCACGCAAACCCTGCGAAACCGTTTTGGAGACCTTAACTTATGCTCGCCCCCTCAGACCCAGCGCCCTCCTTTAACCTGCCCCGCGACGGCGGTGGCACCGTGACGTTGGAGGAGCTGCGCGGCAAGGCCGTTGTCCTGTTTTTCTACCCCCGCGATGATACCCCGGGCTGCACCAAGGAATCCATCGGATTTTCCGAGCACCTGCAGGCCTTTGCCGATGCCGGAACCGTGGTCTATGGCATCTCCAAGGATCCGGTTGCCAAACACGACAAATTTGTCGCCAAACACGGGCTGACCACGCCGCTTCTGTCCGACGCCGACGGCACCACCTGCGAGGATTATGGCGTCTGGAAAGAAAAGAACATGTACGGCAAGAAACACTGGGGGATCGAACGCTCGACCTTCCTCATCGATGCCGAGGGCAATATCGCCCGGATCTGGCGCAAGGTGAAGGTTGACGGCCATGTCGCCGAGGTGCTGGAGGCGGCGCAGGCGCTCTGAACGCCGCCCCATCCCGCCAGCCATTCCGCCCACCGTGCCGGCCGCCCCGCTGATCCAGATCGGCCTGACGCGGGGCCGCCTATCGGGTTGCGCGCCACAGCCGCCGGTGGCAGGGAGGGACAAGAGCAGCCCACCGCCAGTAACGGACCCGCCCAGATGACCAGCGACGCCCCGCAGACCGCAGCCGAGACCACCGCCCCGCTCACCCTTGCGCAGATGGCGCAGCAGGTGCTGACCACCGCCGACGGACGCGAGAAAACCGCGCTGTCGCGTCGCCACGCCGCGCACTGGTTTGCCTCGCGCGCCGGTGATGCGGATAAGATCGAGATCGGCACCGCCAACCCGCCGCTGCACCCGGCCCGCCCCGAGCGCCCGGAGCTGCTGAACCCCCGCGATGTGCCGCGCCGCCGCCCCGGATCAGAGGCCGGCCGCAAGGCGCTGCTACATGCGGTAGCCCATATCGAACTGAATGCGGTGGATCTGCACTGGGACATCATCGCCCGCTTTTCTCATGTGCCGATGCCGCTTGGCTTCTTTGACGACTGGGTCAAGGCGGCAGATGAAGAATCGAAACATTTCAATCTGATGTGTGATTGTCTTGAGGCACTGGGCAGCCATTACGGAGATCTTCCGGCCCATGCCGGCATGTGGCGCGCCGCCGAGGACACCGCCGAGGATCTGATGGGCCGGCTCGCCGTCGTGCCGATGGTGCTTGAGGCGCGCGGCCTGGATGTGACCCCCGGCATGATCGAGATTTTCCGCAAGGCCAAGCTCACCCAGGCGGTTGATGCGCTGGAGGTGATCTACGCCGAAGAGGTCAGCCATGTGGCCTATGGATCGAAATGGTTCCATTTCCTCTGCGGGCGCGACAATCTGGACCCGAAAGAGGTCTTTCACGATCTCGTCGGTCGATATTTCCATGGCCATCTGAAACCGCCCTTCAACGAGGAAAAACGTGCCGAGGCGGGCATCCCGCCAGATTTCTACTGGCCGCTCACCGAAGATAACCCGATGAAGCCCCGGGCCCTGCGCTAGGCCACCCACAGCCACAACAGGTGCGGGGCGCGGCGCCATCGGCTCTGCGAAGTGGCCAATAGCGCGCGCTCCCAGCGGCCTGCGCAGGACGCCGCAGACGGTCCAGCAACCTGACCTGAACACCCCTCCGATCCGGTAAGCCTGCCCCGTGTCGGCAGCCGACCGCCGCAGCCCCATTACCGGCCTCACACCCCGGATCGGGCGGTTATCGGCGATTTTTCGCTCATTCACCCGCTGATCTTCGCCCTGCCGCGCGGTTTCCGCGCCCTCCCGCCGAACACCGGGCCAACAGGCTTGCCCAAATTCCTCCGGCTGGCTATTCCCTTTCGCCATGGCGCGTATCTGCGCGTCCAGGCACTGCGACAGGGGCGCTCCGAGGGGGACCGGAACCGACCGTCACACCGGCAGGAGGAGCGCCGGTACAGGCAGTGCGACAACTGGGGCAGGACAAGGACCAAAGCGTGCGAACACGTCTGGCAATCAAAATTCACGCATTTCTTGAACGTCGTTTCCCGGAGCGACGTGTGTTCCTTAAATCCGACACGGATACCCGTTTCATCCGGCTGCGCTCCGAAACCCAGCTCATCGCCTTTGCCGGCATGGCGCTGCTGGTGGCCTGGTCCATCGTCGCCACCGCCATCGTGCTGATGGACAGCATCGGCTCCGGCAATTTCCGCGAACAGGCCAAGCGCGACCAGATGACCTATCGTGCGCGGCTCAATGCGCTGTCGAGCGAGCGCAACGACCGCGCCGCCGAGGCGCTGGCCGCCCAGGAACGGTTCAACGCCGCTCTGACGCAGATTTCTTCCATGCAATCCGAGCTGCTGGCCTCCGAGACCCGCCGCCGTGAGCTGGAAACCGGCATCGAGGTGATCCAGACCACTCTGCGCCAGACCATGAAGGATCGCGAAGCCGCCCGCGACGCCCTCGCCGCGCTGAAACAGGAAACCGCCGCCGACAGCCCGGCCCAGCTGATGGCCGTCAGCGCGCCCGTGCAGATGGAATTCATGGCCGAGGCGCTGGCCGAAACCGCCGCGGAGCGTGACCAGATCGAAGCCAATGCCCAATCCGCGCTTGAACAGCGCGACGCGCTGGAGCTGGAACTGCGGCTGATGGATGAGCGTAACGATCAGATCTTCCGCCAGCTGGAAGAGGCGATGGAAGTCTCCGTCGCCCCCCTCGACAAGATGTTCCGCAGCGCCGGAATGCCCACCGACCGTATCCTTGAACAGGTCCGGCGCGGTTACAGCGGTCAGGGCGGTCCGCTCAGCCCTTTAGCCCTGTCCACGCGCGGTGAGGAACCCACCCGCGAAGAGCGCAGAGCCAACGACCTGCTGCACCAGATGAACCAGCTGAACCTTTATCGGCTGGCCGCGCAGAAGGCGCCTTTCGCCTCGCCGGTGAACCTCAACCTGGTGCGCCGCAGCTCCGGCTTTGGTTATCGTCGCGACCCCAAAACCGGCGGCCGCCGCCTGCACAAAGGCTCCGATTTCGCCGGACAGACCGGCACCGATATCTTTGCCACCGCCGATGGCGTGGTGACTCATGCCGGCTGGCAATCCGGCTACGGAAAACTTGTGACAATTCAACATGCCTTTGGCATTGAGACGAAATATGCCCATAATTCGAAACTCCGCGTGAAGGTCGGTCAAAGGGTCTCGCGCGGGGATCACATTGCTGATATGGGTAACACCGGACGGTCCACCGGGACCCACCTCCACTACGAGGTTCGGGTCAATGGCAACCCCGTAAACCCGATGATCTATATCAAGGCTGCGAGAAATGTTTTCTAAAAGCAAAATCAACGAGCCCGGCCAGAAAGCGGCCGAAGCAACCCCTGCGGCACCTGCGCCGTCTTCCGCTCCGGTTCCGCCCGCCAGCGATTTCAAGGCCACCGCGCCCAAGGCCAAGCCACCGGCCTCCGTGCTCAGCTCGGATCTGCACATCACCGGCAACCTCAAGACCACCGGCGATATCCAGGTCGAAGGCACGGTCGAAGGCGATATTCGCGCCCATCTGCTGACCATTGGCGAAAGCGCCACCATCAAGGGCGAAGTGACCGCCGATGACGTGGTGATCAATGGCCGCATCGTCGGTCGTGTGCGCGGCCTGAAGGTGCGCCTGACCTCGACCGCCCGCGTCGAGGGCGACATCATCCACAAGACCATCGCAATCGAAAGCGGCGCCCATTTCGAAGGCTCCGTGCAGCGTCAGGACGACCCGCTGAACCCCGGCAAAGCCGCAGCGCCCCGCGCCGCAGCCCCGGCACCGGCCCCCTCCGCCGCCGTCTCCGCAGCCACCGCCGCGCATAAAGCCGAGAGCTGATCCGAGCCTTCCATCGGCCGTATCGACAAAAAATCAACGCCGCAGGTTCCGCCTGCGGCGTTTTTGCTGCGCCATGGTCATCTGCCCGTCTGACCCGACTATCCCAGCACGCGGACGCGACGTCGCCCGGTGAATGCAGCGCGATTCTTAGGCGCGGATCTTGCAGGCATAGGTTGCTGAGTGTACGAGACCGTTAAAGTTGCAGGCATTTGGTCTGCTGCATCTCTCATCAGGATCTCTTTCTGTTATGGCAATTTTTACTGTAAATGATCCCACCGGAACGCTGACCCTGGATGGCATCAACGATCTTGGGTTTGCAGGTCTAAGCCTGAGTAGCCGAACCAGCAACCGGCTGTACTTTACCTCCCCCAGCGATACCTCGGTCACCCTGACCGGAACCTTCACCTCATCCTCTCCCTACCTGTGGACCGTGAACTCCATGTCCGTGGCGACCGGCAGGACAACGGTCTATTCCTTCAGCGAATTTTCGATGAACTTCTATCGGTTCGCCTCGTCCAGCGGCAGCGCTCTCGAAGCTGCGCTGCTGACCGGTGATGATACCATCACCTCCAACATGACCGAGGGCAACCGCTGGCTGGCCTATGGCGGCGACGATGTCATCAGCCTTGGCACCGGCAATGACTATGTAAATGGCGGCACTGGCACCGATCGTTTGATCATCAACGACAATTTTGGCCGCGCTTCCGCGTCGTCCTTCTATGGAACCATCACGCTGGAGTCCGCCGATGGCCGCGACACGCTGGTGTCGATCGAACAGCTGCAATTTGCCAATCGCAGCTTCGCGCTGCGCACCGGCAGCAGTTTCGACAACACGCTGAGCGGCGATCAGGATGCCCAGCTGACCAGCGACATGATGCTTGGTGGACGTGGCGCCGATACGCTCTCTGGCCTCTCCGGGCGCGACATGCTGCTGGGCGAAGAAGGCAACGATCGCCTGCTCGGCGGCACGGGCCATGACACGCTGAAAGGCGGCGATGGGGATGATCTCCTGCTTGGCGGCACCGGGCGTGACTGGCTGGCTGGCGATCTTGGCAACGATATTATCGTCGGCGGGTCCCACGGTGACAAACTCATCGGCGGCGGCGGTAATGACCAGCTGCGCGGTCAGTCAGGTCACGACCTCCTGCGCGGCAACTCCGGCCAGGATACACTCCTGGGCGGCCAGGGAGACGACCGCCTCTATGGTGATGGCGGCAGCGACCGGCTGATCGGTCAGGAGGGTGACGATACGCTGACCGGCGGCGCTCACGCCGATACCTTTGTCTTCCATCGTGGCTATGGCAGCGATGTCATCACCGATTTCACCCTTGGCGAGGATCTTATTCAGATCGGGCGTGGCGCGGATGGGGTCGAGGATCTCACCTTCACCCAGCTGGGCGCCGATGTTCAGATTGCCTTTGCCGATGTCACCATTCTGGTCGAGAACAGCACGCTTGAGCAGATCGAGGCGGCGGACAATTTCCTCTTCTGAGCGATATCGCAGATCAGCACTGACCACGGGCGCCCCCAATCGGGGCGCCTTTTTCAATACCACAGGCGACAAGTCCGCGATGCACACGGTGCAGAGTTTTCGCAACAGAATTAACAAAGGTTAATTATTCGTTAACCCGAGACTTCCCCGATCCAGACCCGCCCCCTAGGTTCCCGACAAAAGCATCAAAAAGATGCAACGGGCATTCAGGCAGCAGGTCAGACCATGGCAGAGCTTTTTGTAGCGGCCGCGTCAAATATGGCGCCGCCGTTTGATTTCAACGACTTCGACTTTACCAAAGTGGCTGTTCTCAGCACATCCGAGACCCAGATCGCCGTGCAATACCGCGACTTTGTGCTGGTGTTTCAGGGCAGGTTCACCTTTGACGAGACCGGCAATCTGACTGCGGACAGCCCGCTCAACAGCTTTACCCTGTTCCACCACCAGACCCTGATCCTGTCGGTCAGCGGCTTCAGCCTGCCCTCGCAGATGATTGCCACCAGTGACCTTTATTCGCTGCTGGCACTGGCGCTGGCGGGGGATGACACCATCACCTCGGCCTGGAACGGTGGCGAGCGGATCCAGGGGTTTGGCGGCAACGACACCATTCAGGCAGGCGGCGGCAATGATACCATCATCGGCGGCCCCGGCGAGGATGAGCTGCGACTGGCGGAGGGGATCACCAGCTACAGCTTTGCCTTTGACGACATCGCAGGCGCGCAGCTCACGACGCGGGCCGGACCGGACCTGCTGCTCAGCGTGGAGACGGTGCGCCTCGCCACCCAGACCTTGCATATTCAGGAAGGCGGCAGCGCCGACGATATCCTGACCACCCGAAACGCGGCGGAGAGCAACAGCTCCGACATGATCCATGGCCGGGGCGGCAATGACAGCATCACCGGCGGCGCGGGTAAGGATTTCCTGCTGGGCGGCACCGGCGCCGACACCCTGTCGGGCGGGCGCAACAATGATTTCCTCGACGGCGAGCTGGGGGACGATCACCTCTCCGGTGAGGCCGGTCACGACAACCTGCGTGGCAGTCTTGGCAATGACACGCTGATCGGCGGCGCTGGCAATGACACCCTGCGTGGCGACAACGAGATTGGCCCGGCCGAAAATGCCAATGACCTGCTGATTGGCGGCAGCGGCCACGACAGCCTTGACGGCAACGCAGGCCACGACACGCTGAGGGCCGGTAGTGGCGCCGATACGCTTGATGGCGGCGACGGCAATGACCGGCTTGACGGTGGCAACGGGCGCGATCTGATCATCGGCGGAACCGGCGACGACAGCCTGACCGGTGGGCGCGGCAATGACACGATGACCGCCGGTACCGGCAGCGACCGGCTCAGCGGCGGCGGTGGCCACGACGTGATGCGCGGCGATGCCGGCGATGATCTCCTGCTGGGCGGGCGCGGGCATGACACGCTGTTTGGCAGCGACGGCGCTGACCGGCTCATCGGTCAGTCCGGCCATGACCGCCTGACCGGCGGCAGCGGTGCCGACAGTTTTGTCTTTGGCCGTGGTTCCGGTCAGGACACCATCACCGATTTCCGCCTTGGCGAGGATGTGATCGAGATCACCCGCGGTGCAACCCGCATCGACCACCTTGGATTTGCACAGCTCGGCGCGGATGTGCGCGTCACCTTCGCCAATGTCTCCCTGCTGGTCGAAGACGTGACCGTCGATCAGCTAATGGACACCGATAACTTCCTGTTCTGATTAGATACCGCTCTCAGAATATGGCTATGGGCGCGCCTTTGCCGGTGCGCCCTCTTTTTCGTGCAGAACTCGGTTGTGCACCGCCTCCTCACTCCAGCATCCAGCGCCCCTTGGGCCAGAAAGCATGATAGGCAAAGGCAAACATCACATCATGGGCCAGATCCGCACCGTTCTGTCCCCGCACCCGCACCGATCCGACGTCGCGCCCCTTGCCCAGCTGCCCGGCATCCAGCGCCGAGGCCTGCCCGGCCCGCCAGCTGAGGACCACCCCCGCCTCGCGGATTTCCCCGGCCGCCGCCAGTCGCGCCAGGGGCCAGGCCCGGTCCCCCACCCGCACCACACGCGCCAGCGGCGCGATACCATGGGGCGGCGGCGCGCCATCATAAAGAAACGGCCAGTTCGACCGGTCATAGCCCTGATAGGGATTGCGGCCATAGCTGCGGTTGTGGCGCGGCTCAGCCATCACCAGACCCTTTGGGTAGGCGGCGCGAAATGCCTGCCAGCTGTCCAGCCAGCTCGGCAGCTGACGCAGCTCCCGGCCCGTCATTTCGCCCACGATGCCGGTGCCCGTGGCCTGCTGCCACCAGCTCTCGCTCTCGCGGTCATACATCACCATATCGGACTGGCGCAGCTTGCCGGTGACGCCAAAGCTCAGGGTGCGGCCAGCCACCCGCCGGTCAAAGCTCATGGCGGAATTGCACAAGGGACAATAGGTGATCGCAACCGGCGTGCCACCGACACGGTCATTGACGATTTCATGCCAGATCAGGTAGCGCAGCGGATAGGCCCGCGCCGCCTGCCCCGGCAGATCCAGCACCACCACCGGTTCGGCGGGACTCAGCCCCGTCACCTGCGCCGCCGGGTGAAACGCCGGATCGCTCAGCGCCGGAATGCCATCCTTTGGCGGACCACCGGATTTGATCTCATCCCAGCTGGCCACGGCGGAGCGGCTGAAATCGGTCTGCGGCCACTCCCGCGCCCATTGCGCCGGATCAGCCGCCGCAACAGCGCCCAGCATCACCAGCAAAGCCGCTAGCACAGCGCCGACCGTCCCAGCGCGCAGCGGATCCCGTTTCCCTATCGCCAGCCGTGACATCTCTGCGCTCCCCCTTGACCTGCGACCAGCTTCGCAACTGATCTTGAGGCGCACAGCCTGCCGCAAAATCCCCTCACATGCACCGCACAAGCCCGTGACAGGCGCGCGTATCCCAGGCTGAAACAGCAAACGGCCCGCACCACGCAGGGTACGGGCCGTTGCAATATATATCAGGTCAATCCGGCAGGCCGGATCGCAGGATCACTCAGTCACTGTGACGGTTTTCATCACGTCGGGCTGGCCGACAACGGCGCCGTTCTGACTGCTGCTGCCGCGCTTGATCGCGTCAACCACATCCATGCCCTCGGTCACCTTGCCCACAATGGTGTACTGACCATTGAGGAAATGCCCCGGCGCAAACATGATGAAGAACTGCGAATTGGCGCTGTCGGGATCCTGCGAGCGGGCCATGCCGACCACACCGCGATCGAACTCCAGATCGGAGAATTCGGCCGGCAGGTCCGAGCGCTCGGAACCGCCCATGCCTGCGCGGCGCATATCGCCACCCAGCTTGCCGAATTCCACATCACCGGTCTGCGCCATAAAGCCTTCGATCACGCGGTGAAACACCACGCCATCATATTTGCCCTCGGCTGCCAGCGCAGTGATCTGCTCGACATGTTTGGGGGCCACATCCTCGAACAGGTCGATCTTGATGGTGCCATTGGCGCCCTCGCCCTCGACCGCGATCTCCAGACCGCTAGCCAGCGCAGGCCCCGCCATCAGCGCAAATACCGCTGCCAGCTTATACATCGGCTGCCACCTTGACGCTGATCATGCGGTCGGGGTTCGCAGGCGGCTCGCCACGGGTGATCGCATCGACATGTTCCATACCTTCGATCACGCGGCCATAGACCGTGTACTGACCGTTCAGGAAATGGTTGTCCTTGAAGTTGATGAAGAACTGCGAATTGGCCGAATCCGGGTTGGCGGAGCGCGCCGCGCCCAGCGTGCCACGGTCATGCGGCAGCTTGGAGAATTCCGCCGGCACATTCGGCAGGTCAGAGCCGCCGGTGCCTGCCATGCGCAGGTTGAACCCGTCTTCCATATCGCCGTGCTGCACGTCGCCGGTCTGCGCCATAAAGCCGTCGATCACCCGGTGAAACGCCACATTGTCATATTCACCGCCACGGGCCAGCTCTTTCATGCGTGCGCTGTGCTGGGGGGCCACATCGGGCAGCAGCTCGATCACCACCTTGCCGTCTTTCAGCTCAATGATGATGGTGTTTTCGGGATCCTTGATCTCGGCCATGTGGCCCTCCTGTGCTTTGCATTCGCCCGATAGTTAAGCCCCGCGCCGCCGATTGCCAAGGGAGCTTTGGTCACGGAGCATTGACTGGGCGGCAAAAAGCCCCGAAACATCGCGCCAACAGCGCCAGCCCGCCTCCGCGCGACTGGCCTCGCACAGCACGACCAACACACGCGACCAACAGAAGGATATGATCATGGGCTGGACCGCACTCGACAAGATGGACCTGGCAGGCAAGCGCGTTCTGGTGCGCGTCGATATCAATGTCCCGGTCGAGGATGGCCGCGTCACCGATGACACACGCATTCAGCGCGTCGCCCCAACGGTCAAGGATATCCTCGCCAAGGGCGGCACCCCGATTCTGCTGGCCCATTTCGGCCGCCCCAAGGGCAAGGTTGTCGCAGAGATGTCGCTGCGCCCGCTGGTGCCCGCCCTGGAAGCCGCCTTCGACGCGCCGGTGACCTTTGCCGCCGATTGCCGTGGCCCCGCCGCCGAGGCCGCGCTGGCGGGCCTGCCCGCAGGTGCCGTACTGCTGCTGGAAAACACCCGCTTCCACGCGGGCGAGGAGAAGAATGACGCCGCTCTTGCGGCTGAGATGGCCCAGCTGGGCGATATCTATTGCAACGATGCGTTCTCCGCCGCCCACCGCGCCCATGCCTCGACCGAGGCGCTGGCCCGTCTGCTGCCCGCCTGTGCTGGCCGCCTGATGGAGGCTGAGCTGACAGCGCTTGACGCAGCCCTCGGCCAACCCCAGCGCCCGGTCACCGCCGTGGTTGGCGGTGCCAAGGTCTCCACCAAGCTGGAACTGCTGGGCAACCTCGTCGGCAAGGTCGACAATCTGGTGATCGGTGGCGGCATGGCCAATACCTTTCTCGCCGCACAGGGCATTGATGTCGGCAAGTCGCTTTGCGAGCACGATATGGCCGACACCGCCCGCGAGATCCTGACCAAAGCCGAGGCCGCAGGCTGCAAGATCATCCTGCCCGTCGACGTCGTCGTCGCACGCGAATTCAAGGCCGGGGCCGACAATGAAACCGTCGCCGCCGACGCCTGCCCCGCCGATGCGATGATCCTCGACGCAGGCCCGCAGACTGTCGCTGCCGTCGCCGATACACTCTCCGCCTCCAAAACGCTGATCTGGAATGGCCCCATGGGCGCCTTTGAAATCGCGCCCTTCGATGCCGCCACCAATGCCGCCGCACAACAGGCCGCCGCGCTGACCAGATCCGGTGCGCTGGTCAGCGTCGCGGGGGGCGGCGATACCGTTGCGGCCCTCAATCAGGCCGGGGCCGCGGCTGATTTCACCTATATCTCCACCGCGGGCGGTGCCTTCCTGGAATGGATGGAGGGCAAGACCCTGCCCGGCGTCGCCGCACTGGAGGGCTGAGCCGAATCTGCCACCTGTTGCAGGCCGGAGGCCGGTACCGCCGCCAAAAGGTTAAGATCGCGGAGACCCGCAAGATCCGTTAACCACTTGTTAACACCTCGCACCCCTGCCATCCGGTTGGGGTGCGTTTTTGCGTCAGAATGTTCATAATTAACAATTTTCACCTTTCACAAACCATGATGCCTGTGGCAGTATTGTTGCAGACGCCGGGTAAACCGGCGCGAGACTTGAGCAGCAGATCATACAGGCCATCACCGTGACCCGAACCAATCGTCCCTCTCTGGGTGCATTCGTCTTTTCCACGATTGCATTCGCGCTGAGCGCATATTTCACCTTCGCTGCCGTGCAGGGGGATTTCGGGTTGTTCAGGCGGGTCGAGATCCAGGCCGAAGTGGAAGCGCTGCGTCAGGATCTCGACCAGCTGAAGCGTGAGACCGCGCAGATGGAGAACCTCACCCACCGGCTGTCCGATGATTACCTCGATCTGGACCTGCTGGATGAACAGGCCCGCTCCGTTCTGGGCCTGCTGCGCTCGGATGAAATCGTCATCCGCTAGACAGCCGCCCCGGCGCAGACCGCTCTGAAACATGTGATCGCCCGCAGCCTCGCTCGCGGGCGTTTTGCTGTCCGGCGGGCGCAAGGCTGCGCCGCGCAATGCCAGCCGATACCCCACGCCGCAGGCCAGCCCCCGATCAGCCCTCAGGTCAACGCCCCGGAACACCGCTGAAACACTGGTGAAACACCATCGCCTTTACCCCTTGGTGACGGCACGTCATAATAACACTCGCATGACGTAACAAAATCCATTATGAACTAGTTTAGCATTAAACTATCTAGCCTTAAGGGGGAGCCCGCCACTATGGCTGCGAGAAAAAGTGTCAAGAAACCAAACGTTTCTGCCGAAGAGCTACTCGAGTACTACCGCGAGATGCTGCTGATCCGGCGATTCGAGGAAAAGGCAGGCCAGCTCTATGGCATGGGTCTGATTGGCGGCTTCTGCCATCTCTACATCGGACAGGAAGCGGTTGTTGTCGGCCTTGAGGCCGCCGCCGAAGAGGGCGACAAACGCGTCACCTCCTACCGCGACCACGGCCATATGCTGGCCTGTGGCATGGACCCCAACGGCGTCATGGCCGAGCTGACCGGCCGCGAAGGCGGCTACTCAAAGGGCAAAGGCGGCTCGATGCACATGTTCTCGAAAGAGAAACATTTCTACGGCGGCCACGGCATCGTCGGCGCGCAGGTGCCACTGGGCGCAGGCCTCGCCTTCTCCGACAAATACAAAGGCAACGACCGCGTGACATTCGCCTATTTCGGTGATGGCGCCGCCAACCAGGGTCAGGTCTACGAGACCTACAACATGGCCCAGCTCTGGGATCTGCCGGTCGTCTTCGTGATCGAGAACAACCAATACGCCATGGGCACCTCGGTGCAGCGCTCGACCAAATCCCCCGCCCTGTGGAAACGCGGCGAAGCCTACGGCATCAAGGGCGAGGAAGTCGACGGCATGGATGTGCTGGCCGTGAAAGAGGCCGGCGAACGCGCCGTCGCCCACTGCCGCGCAGGCAAAGGCCCCTATATCCTTGAGGTCAAGACCTACCGCTACCGTGGCCACTCCATGTCCGACCCCGCCAAGTACCGCACCCGCGAAGAGGTGCAGAAAATGCGCGAGGAACGCGATCCCATCGAACAGGTCCGCGACATGCTGCTCACCGGCAAACATGCAAGCGAGGACGACCTCAAGGTGATCGACAAAGAGATCAAGGACATCGTCAACAAATCCGCAGACTTCGCCAAGGAGAGCCCGGAACCGGCGCTCGATGAACTCTGGACCGATATTTATGCGGATGAGCTGCCGCAAGAAACCGCCTGAGGGGACGTAATACGATATGGCAACTGAAATCCTGATGCCCGCCCTGTCGCCGACCATGGAGGAAGGCACCCTGGCCAAATGGCTGGTCAAAGAGGGCGATACAGTAAATTCCGGCGATATTCTGGCCGAGATCGAAACCGACAAGGCGACGATGGAATTCGAAGCCGTTGACGAAGGCGTCATCGGCAAGATCCTGATCGGTGAAGGCACCGAGAACGTAAAGGTGAACAGCCCGATCGCCGTGCTGCTGGAAGACGGCGAAAGCTACGACCCCGATGCGGCCCCTGCAGCATCCGCGCCCTCCACAAGCGAAGCGCCGGCGGCAGAGGCACCTGCGGCGCCCACAACCGCCGCCGCTGCTGCCGCAGCCCCCGCCGCACCCGAGGTGGACACCACCCCGGACTGGCCCGAGGGCACCGAAGTGGTGCAGACCACGGTCCGCGAAGCCCTGCGCGACGCCATGGCCGAGGAAATGCGCCGCGACGGCGATGTCTTCCTGATGGGCGAGGAAGTCGCCGAATATCAGGGTGCCTATAAGATCTCTCAGGGTCTGTTGGACGAATTCGGCTCCAAGCGCGTGATCGACACCCCGATCACCGAACATGGTTTTGCCGGCATCGCCACCGGTGCGGCCTTTGGCGGTCTGCGCCCGATTGTGGAGTTCATGACCTTCAACTTCGCCATGCAGGCGATTGACCACATCATCAACTCTGCCGCCAAGACGCTCTATATGTCCGGCGGTCAGATGGGTGCACCGATGGTGTTCCGTGGTCCCAACGGTGCCGCTGCCCGCGTGGGCGCGCAGCACAGCCAGGATTACGCCGCCTGGTACATGCAGATCCCCGGCCTGAAGGTGGCGATGCCCTACTCCGCCTCCGACGCCAAGGGTCTGATGAAAACCGCGATCCGCGACAACAACCCGGTGATCTTCCTCGAGAACGAGATCCTCTACGGCAAATCCTTTGAAGTGCCGAAGCTGGATGATTACACCGTTCCCTTTGGCAAGGCCCGGATCTGGCGGGAAGGCACTGACGTCACCATCGTCTCCTTTGGCATCGGCATGACCTATGCGCTGGAAGCGGCGGAGAAACTGGCCGAGGATGGCATCAGCGCCGAGGTCATCGACCTGCGCACCCTGCGCCCGATGGACACCGGCTCCATCATCAAATCGGTGATGAAGACCAACCGTCTGGTTACAGTTGAGGAAGGCTGGCCGCAGGGCTCTGTTGGCAGCTATATCTCCTCCGTGGTGATGCAGGAGGCGTTTGATTACCTAGACGCCCCCGTCATCACCTGCACCGGCAAGGACGTGCCCATGCCCTATGCCGCCAATCTCGAAAAACACGCGCTGGTCACCACCGATGAGGTGATCGAAGCGGTGAAACAAGTGACCTACCGGTAAGGAGAGACAGCGATGCCCACAGAAATCCTGATGCCCGCCCTCTCTCCCACCATGGAGGAAGGCACCCTTGCCAAATGGCTCGTGAAGGAAGGCGACACCGTCGCCTCCGGCGACCTGCTGGCAGAGATTGAAACCGACAAGGCGACGATGGAATTCGAAGCCGTCGACGAAGGGGTGATCGGCAAGATCCTGATCCCCGAAGGCAGCGAAGGCGTGAAGGTCAACAGCCCCATCGCCGTGCTGCTGGAAGAGGGCGAAAGCGCCGACGACATCGGCGCCACCCCGGCTGCCCCCACCGCCGCGGCAGACGAGGCCGCCCCGGCGGCGTCCGAGGAAGCCGCCCCGGCCTCTTCCCCGGCGCCGGCAGAGGCCGCCGCTGCGGCAACACCCGCGCCCGCAGCCCCGCAGGGCGCCGATGGCAACCGCATCTTTGCATCGCCCCTGGCGCGCCGTATCGCGGCTGACAAAGGGCTGGATCTGGCCGCCATCTCCGGCTCCGGCCCCCGTGGCCGCATCGTGAAGGCCGATGTGGAAAACGCCAAACCACAGGCCGCCGCCGCCCCGGCAGCAGCCACTCCGGCAGCCGCCGCAGCCCCTGCCGCAGCCGCCGCCCCCACAGGCCCCTCCGCCGATCAGGTCGCCCGCATGTACGAAGGCCGCAGCTATGAGGAGGTCAAACTGGACGGCATGCGCAAGACCATCGCCGCCCGCCTCACCGAGGCCAAGCAGACGGTGCCGCATTTCTACCTGCGCCGCGACATCCAGCTGGATGCGCTGCTGAAGTTCCGCGGCGAGCTGAACAAACAGCTCGAGGGCCGTGGCGTCAAACTCTCGGTCAACGACTTCATCATCAAGGCCTGCGCCCTGGCGCTGCAGGCCGTGCCGGATGCCAATGCCGTCTGGGCCGGTGACCGCGTGCTGAAGATGGAGGCCTCCGATGTGGCGGTCGCGGTCGCGATCGAGGGCGGCCTGTTCACACCCGTTCTGCAGAACAGCGAGACCAAATCACTCTCGACGCTGTCGACGGAGATGAAAGACCTCGCCAAACGCGCCCGCGACCGCAAGCTTGCGCCGCATGAATATCAGGGCGGCAGCTTTGCGATCTCCAACCTCGGCATGTTCGGCATCGACAATTTCGACGCCATCGTGAACCCGCCGCACGCAGGCATCCTTGCCGTCGGCGCAGGGGTGAAAAAACCGGTTGTCGGTGCGGATGGCGAACTGGCCGTGGCCACCGTCATGTCGGTGACCATGTCCGTCGACCACCGCGTCATCGACGGCGCACTTGGCGCCGAACTGCTGAACGCGATCAAGGACAACCTTGAAAACCCGATGATGATGCTGGCCTAAACCGCCACAGGTCAACTGGACAAGCAAAAGGAAAGGACCGGCGCAGCGCTCCGGTCCTTTTTTGTGGAGCGGGTGTCTTGTTTTGTGGAACGGGTGCCTTGCTCAAAAGGCCACTTAAGCCTCCCGCACGCGGGCGCAGCTGGACGATTGCCAGAGACAGCGACGCGCAGACAGCGACAATTGCAAAGTGGCAGGATCTGGCAACTGGGCGGCGGACGCATGCTGTATGAGCAATGAGAACAGCAGACCTTCGCCGCAAGCGCATCAACCAACCACAATCGAACGGAGGGGGTTCGGACGATGTTAGCTTTCGCTGACTGGGCAAAAACATCTATTCGCTTAAGGGGAGCAGCCTTGTGGCGCTAGGTTCAGGGGAGATGGTAGCGGACTTGCTCGTTTCCCATGATGCTCGCTTGGAGCGTAGTCGGTAAGCCTTTCAGAACCGGTTCTTCAACGATTGCGTCACGCTGAACTGCGGAAAGTTTGGTCTTCGCCGCGTGCTGTTCAGCAAGTCATAATATTGCCCCCATGCAAACTCGCACTTGATCTCGGCGGGCCGGTCATAGGTGTAGGTTTCGAGGTAATCGTCGATTATTCCTGTGACCCGATAGCGAGATCTTGCGGCGGGCTCGACATAGAGCCGAATGGCATAACGTATGTTGTTCAGGAATTCCGCTATCGTGCTCGCATGGTAGGCGAACAAGTGAGTGTGAAACCAATCCCAGCAATCCGGTAACGCCGCATAGGCTTGGCTCTCATTAATCGTAACGCCGTGCTCCCCGAGGATTCTTATCAGTTTGGCAGCTTGTCCGCCGAGACGCAGGAAATTGTGCTTCCCGATGTCTCCACCCATGCGAATGAAGTCGATGCGCTTAATAGTTAAATTGACCTCCACCTCGATGCTCGACAACCGTACTCCCGGAACAAAGGCGGAGCATTCAAGCCATTCAATAAAATGATGAACCTGTATAGAAAGGTTTTTTGTATCGCTCCCTAACAACGGGTTCTCGCAAATGCGCGCAAGATAAAAGAGTGTAGTATGATCGGTAGCCTTGCCGCCTTGGGGCGGCTTTGGCAGGCCGAAAGGCATCGGTCTTTGCCCCCTCCCAGTGACCGGCGAAAGGAAATCGCGCAGCAGGATTGCGAACTGTCGTAGGGTGTCCGACGTCTGAGGCAGGAGATTTGTGTTTTCTCTCACCTCGCCCGGCGAACAAAATATGGCGTGGTTCACCATATCGTCCACCATGCCCATTGCGGCATTTAGAACTATGGCCTCCTGCTCAAGCGTCGTGAATGTCATCTAGCCCCCCACTGGGCTGACATTATCCCAATCGAGGAGACCATCAATAGATATGATCGCGTCTAAATCGGATAGGCAGCCAAGTAGCGGCTAAGTGCTCTAAGTCGACTTGCGGCGGTGCTGAAAAACGGTCGCAGCGACGTCGCAAACTGAAGGTGTTGTCGTGGAGAGCAGGTTGCAATACTAGTGACCCAGAAAAGGGTTGAGTAAAATCCCTCCAAACGACCTGGAGTAGAAAATGTCTGATTTCGTAGCATCTGTTCAGTACAACGATTTTAAAGGGTCTGTTGCAGCAGACCGGTCTGACACCGAGAGTATGAAGGAGTACCTGGTAGAACACGGTCATGCGATGGATGACGAGCGGGTCATCGGTTACAGAATTTCCTTCAGTGGAAACCATGGTAATGAATATGAGCCAAGTGTTCTCATCTATCTACAAAAAGGTAGTTTCGGTGATCCTGCCAGCAATATTCGAGCTGTAGACATTGAGATGTCTGGCCCAAAGTTCTTTTCGTTTTTCAAACGATTCTGTCTAGTACTGATGCAAGATGGGCTTGATTTGTCTAACGTCACCGTGGATGGCCCTCATTACGAAGAGTAAAAGAATACAGTCCCGCAATTTTTCAGGAAGCACGGGGTGCCATTAAAAGGAGTGGGCTTTAGTTGATGAAAATCATAGACTTATGGAATGTGAACACCTTCGATGCTGAATTGCTTGCGGTTCTTGAAAGCAACACTGAGACTCTCTGCAACTATTTTCTCCGTGAACAGGAAATATTCAATACTTACCATCGGGCATCAATTTTCGACCGCCCACCTGTTCGTCCTGAAAATGTGTTTGCGAGGTCTTTCTTTGGTGTTGAGGGGCTCATATCTAATCTCATGAAGTCGCGGTCCATCAGGGCTTTCCATAATACGCGGCTAACGGATGACGAAGTCGAAACTCTACTCAGCGAAGGTATACATCTCTCAACACCTGAAAGTTTGCGTGCCCGCCTCGCTAAGCTTGCCAGCGCAGGTAGTTTGATAGAAGACGAAGTCGAAATTTTGCAAGACGCGAGCCCCTTTCAGACCCAGCAGGATATAAGAGAGGGAATGTTCTGGATGACCTCTCACCCACTAACCATCTGCGATGGCGGCCTAGAAGAGCTTTTGGGTATCTGGGGAGGAGAGGCGGCTTCATTCCATTTGCGGGATGACAAACTAAAAGCAAAGCTTTCTAAGATCGGTCGCCCGCGAGTACTTGAGGTTGCGGTTCCCATGTCAGTTAGCGGACACGTTCACAGTTCGGCTCAAGCGGCAATAGCAACATTCACAGCTAAATTCGGTTACCCTAGTGACCGAAAAGAATTTGATCTATACGTCACTTCACCTTTGCCCAGCAGTGCCATTCTACGAATAAATAGCGCTGGGGAGGAGAGCTTTCAACAGATGGGGCGATCTTACCCAGAGGGCTTTGAAGGCAACATCTAAGCGGAAACAGAACGTTAAAGGCATATGACGGCCAACCGACTTTGCACTTTTGACTTACTGCGCTCCACTGATCTTGGAGCGGGACGCAGTATCCGCTAGGTCCACCATGCCTTTACGAAAGTCCGCTTACGATAAGTCTGGCCGGATCTCTCGCGCATGCAGCAAACCTTGCGCTTCGCCCCGCATGAATGTCGGCTTCGGGCTGGACAGCGACTTACCCGACCGGCAACCATCCGCACCTCCCACACCCCACCAAAAAAGGGGCCGCCAGCGCTGCCGCTCTCCATCGTCATTTTTCCAAAAATACTCACAAATGCACCGATGGCGGCACGCGCACCGCCCGCCATGCCCAGACCTGCAAAGCGGCGCGGCCTACTGCGGCTTGTCGCCGCCCAGCACCTGGTTCATGCTGACCGACGGCTGGTCGCAGCCGGCCTCACCGACAATCTTGGCCGGCACGCCCGCAACGGTCTTGCAGGGCGGCACCTCGGCCAGCACCACCGATCCTGCCGCGATACGGCTGCAATGGCCCACCTTGATATTGCCCAGCACCTTGGCGCCAGCGCCGATCAGCACGCCATTGCCGATCTTCGGGTGCCGGTCTTCCTCTTCCTTGCCGGTGCCGCCCAGGGTCACCGAATGCAGCATGGAGACATTGTCGCCCACCACCGCCGTCTCGCCGATGACGATGGAATGCGCGTGGTCGATCATGATGCCCCGGCCAATTCTGGCCGCCGGATGGATATCAACGCCAAAGATCTCGGAAATCCGCATCTGGAAGAAATAGGACAGATCGTAATCGCCCTGCTGCCACAGCCAATGCGCCACCCGATAGGCCTGGACCGCCTGATACCCCTTGAAATAGAGGATCGGCTGCAACAGCCGGTGGCAGGCGGGATCGCGTTCATAGACCGCCATCAGATCGGCGCGCCCGGCGGCAATCAGATCCGGGTTTTCGTCATAGGCCCGGTCGACGATCTCGCGCAGGATCACCATCGACATCTCATTGGAGCAGAGCTTCGCCGCGATGCGATAGGACAGCGCCTTCTCAAGCGAGGTATGATGCAGGATGCAGGCATGGATCAGCCCGCCCATCAGCGGCTGGCGGCGCACGGCGTCCTGCGCCTCGGTGGTGATCTGATCCCAGACGGGATCGACGGAACTGACGGCCTGGCGCGTCTCAAGCATGGCTCTGCCTCCTGTGTTGCAACCAGAGTACCTCCCCCAGCGCAAAAAGGCCAACCGCAAATCCGTGATGAGAGCCATCGGATCTGCTGATCTTTTGCCCCGGCTGCGCAGTCATGCACCGACAGCCCGTTGTTTTTATTGGTGATCACCCGTCGCACCAGCTCCCGTGCCCCGATGCACAGGGGCTGTGCAGGCCCGATATTGACGGTGCCACAGGCTGTCAAATGGCCGCCCGGCACAGACGCTGCCAGCGTCGTTGAGGCGCCGCAACAGCCTCATCACAAGGCATCCGGCAGCCGCTAGCCCGGGTTATGCCTGATATGACGCGCCAGCTCAGCCAGCACCAGCCGGGTACAGGCCAGATAGTCCGGCGCGTCATAAAACGGCTCATCCGCCAGCGGGAATTTCCGCGCCGCAGCACTCAGGGAGCCATCGCCCCAGCGCGGGCAAAGCCGCCGGTGGCGGCGCAGATGGCGCACCGCCTGCGCCGCCCCGGCAAAGATCCGCTGGCACAGCGCGCGCCGCTGCGCCGGGGCCACCGCCAGCAGGGCGCGGGCGGTGCTGGTGATATCACCGGGCAGGATAGGCCGTCGCATCCCCGCCCCGCCTCAGACCAGCCGCAGGGCGGTCACCGCACCAGCCCCGTAGCGGGCCGAGACCTGCGCCACCTCGATACGATCTCCCGGCACCACCGCATCCGCTGTCTGGGCCGCCAGCGGATAGCTCCAGCCGGGAGCGTCCAGCAATTCTTCGCGCAGAATCTCGCCGCCGCGCAGGATCCGCAGGCGGTAGCGCTCCAGATCCTCGCCCAGCGGGATCTCCGCCAGATCCCAGCGGTCGCCGTCGATGCGGCTGCGGCGGATCCAGTCCAGCCCGACCGCGCCGCTGCCCAACACGCCTTTCTGGCGCAGATGTACCGGCGCATAGGGGCGCAGCCCTTCACCGGCAAAGGCCGCCTCCAGATGCACATAGCTCGGATCATCATAGGGGCGCCGGGCGGTGCCGATACGGTAGTGACGGCTGAGGCCACGCTGATTGGCAGCCAGTGTGATCTGCTGCGGCGTCCCGTCCAGTGCCACCACATAAGAGCCCTTCGGCCAGGCCACCGGCATCCGCGCATCGCTGCCCTGCTGCCCACGCAGCCGGTCGCGCAGCAGATAGCGCCCCGGCGCGATCAGCTCGGCCTCGCCAAATTGCATCAGCTCCCAATTGCCGGGGCTGCCATCGCCGATGGCCACCAGATTGGCGCCATTCAGCACCGCCAGCCGGTCCCGGCTCTGCAATTGGCCAGAGATCATATCAACTTCCAGATCGTCGCCCCGCTCCCAGCGACCTGGCGCGCCCGCAGGCAGCACCGTATTGGTGATGGCAATGGTTGAAGCCGCGGCCAGCACTTCCTCCAGTGCATAATCCGCATCACTCTGTGCGCCGTATAGGGCAACGCTCCCCGGCCAGGGCTGCGCCGTCACTGCCAGATGCGGCGCATGGGGCACCTCATCGCCGCCAATCAGCGGCAGGTCCATGAACAGCGGCAGCACCGGCACCGGTGCCGCAAAGGCGGTGACACCGGGCAGTTCCTCCGGCACTGGTGCCGGGTGGTAGTTCTCCGGCTCGATCCGCACCGCCTCGATCAGCTGCGCCGCGCCCTGCTCGACCCGGTCGATCCGGTAACGGGCCTGCGCACCGCTGCCGACCTCCGCACCCGTCTCTGAGCCGACCTCCGGGCCTGCCTCTGCCCCGGCAAGCGGCAGGCGGATCACATCGCCCGCGCCCAGCGCCATGGCGGAGGGCGGCAGCTCCAGCCGCAGGGTATCGCGGGCCATGCGGGCCTCGCTCAGCCAGCGCTCGACCACCTGCCGCCCCTCGGCGCGGGTCAGCGCCATCGGCAGCTCATTGTCGCTGACCGCATGGGTCGCCTCATCGGGCAGCACCGCCTCCTCGCCGCGCAGATCATGGCGCCCGCCCCATTCGACAAAGCGCAGCCGCATCCGTCCGGCCAGCTCGGCCTCCGGCGCGCGGGTCTGTTCCAGCACCCCGTCCAGCTCCTGCCCCTCAACCAGTTGCGCCAGATCCAGCGCTGCATCCTGTCGCCCATTGCGCAGGCGGAACCGCAGCAGACCATCGCGTTCGATGGCATCCACCCCGTGGCGCAGCAACAGCGGTTGCAGCGCGGCGCGGGCCTCACCGACATCGCTGATCGCATAGCCGCGCACCAGCGCAGGCAGGTCACTGACATCAATCGCCGCAACACCCGAGGCGGCACAGATCTCCTCCAGCACCGAGGCCAGCGTGCGCTGCCCCACCCGTCCGTTCAACCAATGGCCACGCAGGTAATTCTCGCCGTCGCTCCAGACCTCCACCGCATTGGGAAACACCGGAAAGGGGCGCGCGTCCCAGGCCCAGACATAGGCGTTCGACATATCCAGCATCGGGCCACCATAGACCTCGGAGACGGGGTTTTTCCCCTCCTCCTGCCAATAGCCCAGCAACGCGCGCAGATAGGCCAGCTGCATCATGTCATCGCGCTGCCCGTTGGAAAATTTCGGCAGTTTGGATTCCGAGCTTTTGGGATCCAGAAACTTGTTCGGCTGATTGGTGCCCTTGTCGATGGCGGCACAGCCCAGTTCGGTGAACCAGATCGGTTTGCTCTGCGGCTCCCATGCGGTGGGCAGCGCGGCACGTTGCCCGTTGATCCGGTCATGATGCGGTTTGGACCACCAGCTGCGCAGATCCTTGTAGCGCCAGATCCACGGCTCATCATAGGCGCCATCGGTGATCGGCGTACGGATCTGGGCCGCCTCGGCCTCGGGCGAGTGGTAATACCAGTCATAGCCCTCGCCGCCCTCGATATTGGCGCGCAGATACTCAAGATCATGGATGCCCGGCGCCCCGGCCCGGGCGTCCAGATGATCCTCCCCCTCGCGCCAGTCGGACAGCGGCATGTAATTGTCGATGCCGATGAAATCGATCTGCTCATCCGCCCAGAGCGGATCGAGGTGGAAATAGCGATCCTCCTCCGGGCTCTGGTAGCCCCAATACTCCGACCAGTCGGCGGCATAGCCGATCTTGGTATCCGGCCCGAGGATCTGGCGCACCTCCTGCGTCAGCGCCCGCAGCTCTGCCACCGCAGGAAAGCCTGCCTCATCGCGGATCTGGGTCAGCCCGCGCATCTCCGAGCTGATGCAGAACGCCTCAACCCCGCCCGCCGCCGCACAAAGCGCGGCATTATGCAGGATGAACCGCCGCAGCCCCCAATCCTCCAACGGGCCGCTATAGGTGACGCTCCCGTCAGCCAAGATGAAATCCGCCGCCGTTGCCGTGCCAAAGAACTGCTGCACCTCAGCCCGCGCCATAGCCGTGCCATCGGGGCTGCCGGGCTGGCCCGGTGCCAGCGACAGGGTGATCCGCCCGCGCCAGGGCAGATGCGCCTGACCCGGCTCACCGCTCCAGGGATCGGGCAGATCATTGCCCGCCATCTGATCCATCAGGATAAACGGATAGAACATCACCCGCTTGCCCTGCGCCTGCATTGCGCGAATGGCCTCGATCACCGAGGCATCGGTGGGGGTGCCGCCGTAGATGGGTCTGTCATCCTGCCGCGCGATCAGCTCGGCCTCCGTCCGGGTCAGCCCGGCCACCGACCAGGGCATATTCGCCCCCTCGATATGCTGGCGCTCCACCTTCGGTTTGACGCTACACACTCCGCAGCGCAGATCATTGCCAAACCACGACACAATCAGCGAGGCCGCGCCACAGGCAGGCAGCTCCTCGCCAAGGGTCGTCAGCGAGGTGACCAGATCGGTCTCACCCGAGGGGCTGTGCGAATTGGCGGGTTTGGCCTGTCCCGGCCCGTGGTCGTAATGCACCGGCGTGCTGGCCAGTGCGTATTCCCCGGTCCCCGGCATCAGGGCAACCCCCTGCACCAGCTGCGGCAGATCCAGATCATAGGTGCTGGAGGCCGGTTGCTCGGCACGCAGCACCTCGAACGAGAATTGCGGCACCCGGTTGCCAAAACGCTCCAGCGCCAGGTTCTCCATCACCACATAGGCGGTGCCACGATAGGCGGGCACCTCGCCTGTGCCCTCCACCGCCTCGATCACCGGATCGGGCAGCTGGTCCATGGTGCCGCGATAGACGGTCATGTTCAGATCCTTGGGCGCGACCTCTTCGCCATCAGCCCAGACCCGCCCGATAGAGGCCACCTCTCCGGCGCAGACCGCCACCGCCAGCGAGACATCATAGCTGTAGCTGGTGACCTTGGGCTGGCGCCGACCGCCGCCCTTGCCGCCGCCACTAGTGGTGGAGGTCTCGCGGAACTGAGACGCCCAGATCACCTGCCCGCCCACCCGCATCCGGCCATAGACCTGCGCAATCGGCTGGCCATCGCTGGCATGGGTCAGGCGAAAGCGTTCCACCCGGCCGGTCTCCACCGGCTCACTGCCCGCGCCCAGCAGGCGGCTGTCGATGGCGCGTCCGACGGTGGCGCCAAGAGCGCGGCCAATCGCTACCGAGGAGAGACCCGCCACAGCCCCCCCAACCGAGCCACCAAGGGCCGCCCCCGCCGCAGAAAGAAGAATGGTCGCCATCACGTCACCTCATCAGCATCAACATCAGGAAAGGAAAACCGCGCCACGATCCGCCGTTGCCACGGCTGGCTCAGCGCGCTCTCGACCACACCGTGGCCGCAATAGGCATGGATGAACCGCGGGACCGGTTCGATCTCGGATTGCAGCGCGATATGTTTGGCCACCGCCCCCCGGCGCATCCGAAACAGGATCACGTCACCGGCGCGCGCCTCAGGCAGCGGTCGGGGGCTGAGATGGCGCAGCGCCGCCTGCCACAACGCCTCCTCGCCCTGGGGTTCGGACCAGTCCATCGTATAGCCCGGCACCGCCTCCGGCTCCTGGCCGTAGACCTCACGCCAGACCCCCCGGATCAGGCCGAGACAATCGCAGCCAGCACCGCGCCGGGCGGCCTGATGCACATAGGGCGTGCCCAACCAGCACCGCGCCGCCGCAACCAGCTCGGCGCGCGATATCCCTCTCGCGCCGCTCATCTGCGGCTGCCGCCGGTGTTATTGCCGCTCTGGCGCGGCACGCTCATCACCCAGTCTTCGCCGGGGATATCGGGAAAGCCCTGAAAATTGACGCCATTGTTGAACTTCAGCCGGCAGGTCTTCAGCCGCTTGTCGCAGCCCGCTGCCAGATGCAGCAGATCGCCGGGTCGGATCTGCGCCCGCAGCGGTTCCCAGAGGGTCAGCTGGCGGTGCTCTGCGTTCGGATCCGGCGCGGTGGCGTCCTGTCCCAGCCGCCCGACCTGCTGGCGGTCCTGCTTGATCCAGCCCCACAGCCCCTCAGCCGCACCGCTCATCACCGTGAGACGGCCAGAGGTGAACCAGTTCGGCTCAAACCCCGGCAGGGCGGCAAATCCGAAATACTGCCCCTCGCGGATCTCTTCGGCGGCCAGCTCCAGTGTGTAACCCGGTGTCGTCATGTCAAAGCGGCAGGCGCCATCCCCCAGCACCGCCGTGCAGGGTTTCTGGTAGATCCGCCCCATCGGCTGGTTGAGCGCCTCCGTCAGGCCGCGCAGCTCCGCCTCAAAGGCACCACCAGCACGGCGGATCTGGCCAAAGCTGCCGCGAAACTGCAACCAGCGCACCGAGACATCGGCCCAGTTCACCAGCCAGCAGCGCACCTCGGCGCCGTCAAAGCGCCCGGCCTCGATCTCGTCCTCGCGGATGGCGGCATCACTCAGCGCACCCAGCGCCTCGGTATTGTCGACCGCCAGCCCGGTGGCTTGTTGCAGGCTGCGCGCGGTCAGCCCGGTGCCTGCGCGAAACAGCAGACCGGCCTCGCCCTCGGCAGCACTTTCGAACCGCAGGTCGCGGTCATGGTCGGTAAAACCGAACCGCACGCCATCGCTGCGGGTCACCAGCCAGCAACGACACAGCGTGGTCAGACCGCTGGCCACATGGGATTGAAACGCCTCGCTTACCCCCGCCATCAGACCCGGACCTCCACCACTGGGACATTGGGCACGTCGCCCGCCTGAAAGGACGCCACGCTGGTCTGAATGCGATCGGTGTCAAAGCGCACCGGCACATCGAACTCAAACCCCGCCTTCACCGACAGTCCCGCCTCTGGCGGATGCGCCAGCGTGATGGTGCCAAGGGTGCTGTCGAGCGTGTAGTCTACCGTCTCCTGCAAAGCGTCCTGCTCAATCCCGATGCGCACGCTGCCCGCTACCGGTTTCGTTATCGGACGCTGATAGGCAAAGCTGCCGGAACGATAGGTCTTGCTCAGCTGGAACACCTGCTGCACCCCGTCGCCGATACCGATCACCTGATCCCCAAACGCCACCTCCTGCGTGGCGCGGGCGGATTTGTAGTCGGACCAATCCTTCCAGCGGAAACCGTACATCTGGCCCTGCCGCGCCTCGAAAAAGGCAATCAGCGCCTCGATATCCTCAAGCCCCCTGAGGCCCAGCCCCGCATCATAGCGGCGACGCGAATGCGCCCAGGGGGTGTTGCGTTCCTCATGCCCGTTGGCAAGCGTCACCACATCGGTGCGCCGCTCCGGTCCGCCGATTGAGCCGAAGCTCAGCGATGCGGGAAATCTGACCTCGTGAAAATTCATCTGCTGTCCTCCGGCTCAGCGGTTGCGATTGCCACGCGACAGCGCGCGGCTCAGCTGGGCGGCGATCTGGCCCTGACTGCGTTGGAACCCCTGCACATCGGGGGTCTGGATATTCATCACCACCGAGGTGGCCCGCCCGCCCTGGCTGCGCACACCAAGCGCACCATCGGCGCCACGGGTCAGCGGCAGGATCGCCTCTGGGCCTGCCTCGCCCATCAGCCCGGTGCCGCCGCGCATGGGAAAGCTCACCGGGCCACTGACGATCCCCCCCTTGGCAAAGGGCATCACCCGGCCTTGCGAAAACGCCGCCCCATCGGCAAAGGGGAGAATGCCGCTCATCAGCTTGCCCACCCCATCCGACAGCAGCCCGCCAATATGGGAAGTGACCGGTTTCATGGCCGCCGAATAGGTGGTCTGGATCATCGACTGCGCCATGGTATCCAGCGCATCCGAGAGCTTCATGCCGTCAAAGACAACACCGTCAAAGGCGCGGCGCAGCCCCTTCGACATACCGCGTTCCAGGGTCTCGGCATCCTTGCCGGTGGCGGCAAAGGCGGCGCGCACCCGGCGCAGTTCGGCATCGAATGTGGCCGCCATGCCCGCCGCATCGCCAAGGCTGTCGCTCAGCGCCTCGCCCTGCTGTTCCAGCTGGTTCAATCCTGTGTAACTCATCGCTTACGGCTCCTGTTTCTGGGGATCTCGGCGCGGCGGGATCGGGAAATGCGCGCATCAGCTGGTCCAGCCCGGCCCGTCCCAGCGGCGCGACGCCGCTGTCCTGCCCCAGCATCAGCCGCAGCTCCGCCGGGGTGAGGCGCCAGAACTGATCCGGCGTGAGCCGCAGCCCCGCCAGCCCCGCCCGCATCAGCGCCGGCCAGTCAAGGCCGGTGCTCTGTCTGTCTGTGGAGTGCTGCCGGGGCGTCATGGGGCCACCGGTCCGGGCGGCGGCGCGCCCGCCTCTCCCGGCAGCGCAAAACTGCGCGCCAGGAGCTGTGCGGCGACCCGTGCGGCCTGCATCGGACCACCGTCGATATCGGCAACGGCCAGATCCGCCTCGCTGAGCCGGTGGCCGCCGCCCTGCACCCCCGCCGCCAGCAGCGCCAGCACATCCGCCGCCGAGAACCCGCCGCTTTCGAACCGGGTCACCAGATCAACAAGCGATCCCGTCCCAAGCCGCGTTTCCAGCGCCGCCAGCGCCCCGAGGGTGAGCTTTAACGCCAGCACCTCGCCGTTTACCGCCAGCAGCACCTCGCCGGCATAGGGATTGGCCGCACAGGCGTTAACTGCCGGGGCTGGCTGTTCCGAGGGGGTCATGGTCACCCCCCTCAGACGGCGGTGAAGACCAGCGCGCCGGCGCTGGCGAGCGCAAGCTCATAGGTGGCCTCGCCATTGTGGCTGCCGGCATATTCCAGGGCGGTGACCTGAAACGGGCCTTCGACGATGCCAAAATCGGGGATGATCACCTGAAACGCGGGGGTCAGCCCCTCAAAGAACAGCTGCCGCGCCCGCTCATCCGTCCCGGCATCGCGAAAGATACCGGAGCCGGAGATATTGGCCGAGCGCACCCCCGCGCCGGACAGCAGCTCGCGCCAGCCGCCCTGGCTTTCCAGACTGGTGACATCGACGCTTTCGGCGTTGAAGCTGATGCGCGTGGCGCGCAGCCCCGCAATGGTTTCGAACTGACCGTCGCCGGTCATGTCGATCTTGACCAATAGATCCTTGCCGTTTTGAACACTCATAGCGGTGATCTCCTGTTGCTGAGTGATGGGACGTCGCGCCAATTCAGATCAGCCTTGCCGCGCAACGCATTGTAATTAATGTTGGATTTTCACCAAACCGACCGGGTGTCAGCTGTCCTCCAGCCGCGCGGTGAAGCGCAGGCGGATCTCGCGGCCGCCGGAGGGTTTGCGGCTGGCGCTGGCGCGGTCGAACCACAGCCCCACCAGTCGCCCGCGCGTCAGGCTGAGCGAGGCGCTGGCGAGGCTGTCGCAGATGCTGGCGGCAATGGCCTTCGCACCGGCAAAGCCCGCAATATCGGTATGGACGGTGATCTCCACCCGGTGGCGCGCGCCGGCACCACTGCGGTCGGAGCGGTCCTGCACCTCCTCGGGGCCAAGGGTCACATAGGTCTGCGGCAGGCTGCCTGCTGGCAGCGCGTCATAGATGGCGCCGCTCAGCGCGGTGGTCAGCGCCGGGTCATTGGTCAGGTGCTGAAACAGCGCCTCCTGCAGCGGCAGGGCCAGGGCATAGGTCATGCGGTGGTCTCCTCGGTGGCAAAACAGGTCAGGTAGCGGCCGTCAGGGTCGCCTTCGGCCACCGCATCAATGCGAAAGATCCGGGCACCATCGCGCAGCCGCTGATCCGGCCGGGGCCGCGCCGGGCTACCGGTGGGATGGGCGCGCAGGGTGATGCGGTAGCGTTGCAGTGACAGGCTGGTGCCGGAGTGATCGGTGCTGCGGCCACTGAGGGCACGCATCTCGCACCAATGGTGGCCAAGCAGCTGCCATGCCTCAAGAAACCCGCCAGCCCCATCCGAGGTGCGGCGCGGATCCTCCAGCGCCAGACAGCGGTTGAGACGTGGTGTGGAGCGGGCAGCGGGGCGGGATGTGGTGCGGCGGCTCATGCGCCTGCCCCCGGCCCAAAGCTGCGGCCAAACCCGATCCCATGCCCGCCGCCGACGCCCAGGCTCACCCGTAGCGCACGATAGCGTTCGATCAGGCTGGTGACGCCAAAGGGCATACAGCCGCCCTGCAACCTCGTGTCATCGCGAAACTCATAGTAATGCGCCGCCAGCATCAGCACCGCCTGCGCCAGATCGCCGGGCAATGCCGACCAGCTGTTGGCCATGCCCGCCCGCATCAGGATCCGCGCCGCACCACCGCTGGCAATTGTGGGCAGCACCCCGCCAACCGGACGCAGCCGGGGCTGCTGGCTGTCGGGTTCCAGCCGGTAACGACCGGGTGGCAGCACGGTCTCGACCCCGGCGGCATCGCTCAGCGTGACCGAGTGGATCTGCTGCACCGGTGCAAGCGGCAGCGCCTGTAGCTGGGGATCCCGCCAGGCGGCGAGCGTCAGCAGGAAATCCCGCGCCAGAAGCACCCGGCCGGTGCGTGCCTCGATCGCCGCGATGGCAGCGCGCAGGAAGCTGATCAGCACGGCCTGCTGCACCCCCGCCTCGTCAAAGCCGGTGCCCAGACGCAGATGCGCCTTGAACGCCTCTTGCGGCAGAACCGCCTCTGGCACCGGTGTCACTTCATTCAACATCATCTCTTCACTCCAACGGCTGTTCGTTCGGGGGCTGCTCGGGCTGGCTGTTGCCGGATGGGTCGGGGCGGATGCGCGCCGGGCTGCTGCCGCTGGACGGAAGGGGAGCAGCTGGACGACAGCGGCCTTAAGGCGCGCATCCGCAGACGGAACCGGGCTGCCGGGTCCGCCATCGGTCCAAGCGTCAGCTCAGGCCGAATTTCAGCAGTTTGATGGCGGCAAAATCGCTGACATCGCCGCCGACACGTTTGGTGGCATAGAACAGCACATGCGGCTTGGCGCTGAAGGGATCGCGCAGCACCCGCAGGTCGGGGCGTTCGGCGATGGTGTAGCCGGCCGCAAAATCGCCAAAGGCCACGGCATAGCCGTTCACACCGGCGTCAGGCATGTCCTCGGCAATGACCACCGGATAGCCCATCAGCCGCGCCGGTTCCGCCGCTGCCAGCCCGTCGGACCACAGGAAGCGGCCATCGGCATCCTTCAGCTTGCGCAGGAGGCCTGCGGTTTTGGAGTTCATCACAAAGCTGGCGTTGGCCCGGTACTGCGCGCCAAGCGCATAGACCAGATCAATGATTGCATCGCCATCGCCGATATCGCCCTCCACGCCGGTGGTGACATAGCCAAGGTTGCCCCAGCTCCAGCTGTCATTGGCCACCACCGGGTGGTAGAGGATGCCGGTCGGTTTGTCGTTGCCATCGCCATTGATGAAGGAAGCCGCCTCGGCGCGGGAAAACTTGCCGGCGATCCGGCCAGCCAGCCAGCCCTCGATGTCAAAGGCGCTGTCGTCCAGCAGCCGCTGCGAGGCCTTGGGCAAGGCGCTCAGCTCATGCAGCGGGATGGTGATGCGGTCGATCACCGGGGTTGCGGTTTCGGTTACCGCCGCCGTCTCATTCGCCCAGCCGTGACCGACATCGCCATGGTCGATCAGCACATCGTAGGAGGTTGCCTCCACCGTCACCACCGAGGCGACGGCGCGGATCGAAGCGGTGCTGTTCAACACGGATTTGACCGTATCGGAGGTCTGCGGATCCACCAGGTAGCCGCCATCGCCATTGACAGTGGTGGCCATCGCCTTGGCATCAAGATCAAGGCCACGCAGCGCGGCGTCATCGCCGGACCGCAGATAGGCATCAAAGGCTTTCTGATGAGGCGCGCCGCCTGCATCGGCAGCGGCCAGAGGGGGACGATTGGCAAAGTGGGATTTGCGATCCAGCATGGTCATACGCTCTTCTGTCTGTTTCAGTTTCAGGGCAATGTCGTCTTTGAACCCGTTGAAATCATGCACGAAGTCGGCAACGGCTTGTTTGACCTCCTGCGGGGCCGCATGGGAGTGGGCCGTTGGTTCCGGGTGGGATTGGGGATGGCTCATCTGTCTGTCCTTTTGGGTCGATTGAGGAAGGCAAAGCGGGGCGCGACCGCAGCGGCGGCCGGGGCCTGCATTCAGCCGAGCGGCGTCAGGCTGGCACCGCTGCGCAGCAGGTCGATCACCTCCCGCCAGATCTGCGGGGTATCGTCCGGGGCGATGGCGCCGTGCTCTGCGGTCTGCGATTTGGCGGCGGCCCCGGCTGGGCTGACGCGGGCTGTGGACAACATCGGGAAGGTCACCAGCGAGACCTCCCAGAGGTCCAGCTCACACAGGGAGCGCCCGCCGCCTTTGCGCGCCACGGCGCGGCGGGTCCGGTAGCCGATCGACAGCCCATCCAATGCGCCGACAGCGATCAGCGCCGCAGCCTCGGCGCCCTTTTGGGTGCGGGTCAGGATACGGCCCCGGACATGCAGGCCGCGGGCATCCTCGCGGACCTCATCCCAGACGCCGATGGGCTGTGCGGGATCGTGCTGCCACAGCATCTTGACCGCGATCCCGGCCTGCGCCAGACGGTCGAGCGACGCCTGATAGGCCCCCGGCTGCACCATGTCACCGCCAGCGTCGACGCAGCCAAACAGGCTGGCATATCCGCTGATCATGACCATATCGTCGGCCTCGTCGCCAATGGTCAGATCCTCGCCGAAGCGCGCGTACTTATGCTCCAGATGCGCATGAGATGGCATCAGCTTCTCCTTTTATCTCTTTGAATTTCTGGCAATTACTGAACCACAAGAAAGGACTGGAAAGCCTGCGCCAGGATCACGGCGGCAACGCCGTAAACGGTGAGCCAGAGGCGTTTTTCCATCCGCTCCATCATCATCTCCAGCCGGTCGAGACGCCGGTTCATCGCCTCCTGCTGGATCTCGGCGATGCGCTCATGGGCGGTGAGCCGCAGACCCGGTGAGCATTCAAACGGCGGTATCGGGATTTCAGTCATCCGCCATCGCCTCCTCTTGCGGGGGCAGGCCCAGAAGGCTGCGTTTTTCGGTCACGCTGAGGAACTCCGCGGCGGCCACGCGGCGCCACTGCGCCTCGCGTTCGGAGGCCAGCGCAGGCACCTGATCAAGGTCCGGTTTCAGGGTGACCGCAGCCCCCTGATAGCGCGACAGCCAGTCCGACAGCGTGGCCGTGACACGGGTCACAAGCGGCAGCACGGTGAGCCGGAAAAAGGCGCGGTTGGCCTCCTGATAATTGGCATATGTGGCATCGCCCGGCAGGCCCAGCAGCATTGGCGGCACCCCAAGCGCGAGAGCAATTTCGCGCGCGGCGGCGTCCTTGGTCTGGTGAAATTCCATATCCGATGGAGAGAACCCCATTGGTTTCCAATCCAACCCGCCTTCCAGCACCATTGGACGGCCGGCATTGCGCGCGCCCTGAAAATTCATTTCGATTTCTTCACTTAGACGGCGAAACTGATCCTCAGCCATCAGCCCCTGACCATCGCCTCCGGTCCAGACCAGAGCGCCGGAGGGGCGGGCTGCATTGTCCAGAAGCGCCTTGGACCAGCGCGAGGCCGAGGTATGCACATCCACCGCCATGGCTGCGGCCTGCATCGGCGACAAACCGTAGTGATCGTCCTGCGGATGAAAGCTGCGCAGATGGCAGATCGGGGCGCAGGGCATGGTCACATCAAAGCGGTGTTTGCGACCCGACACGCTGTAGTCATAGGCCACCGGCCAGCCATCGCTGCCGGGCACCACGGTCATGCGGTCAGGGCGCAGCACATGCAGCTCGACCGGCAATACGTCGCGACCGTCGGGATCACAGACCGCCTCGATATAGGCGTTGCCGGACAGCAGCAGGTGGCCAAACAGCGCTTCCAGCAGCTCAGCGCGACCTTGGGCGGCATTGGGCCGGGCCAGCAGCGTCAGCAGCGGGTGGCTGTCGTAGCGCTGTGCGCCGTCCTGCAACACCAGCGGCAGGGCGGCGGCGGCCTCGGTGATCATCTTGACGGCACGGTAGCCCACGGGATTGCCGACAAAGCCGCTGCGGGTCAGTGAACTGCTGTCGCGCGGGCTCCAGCCGGTGCTGCCAGTGCCACCTTGCCAGGCCACCACACGGGCGGCGGCGCTTGCCTTGGTTTCGACGGGCTGTTGCTTGCGCCGCAGAAGGTCAAAGACCATGGGGCCACTCCTTTGCTTGAAGGGGGCGAACCATGCCCCTGTTTGCTGCGATCCTTTATGACGGCGGGGGTTGAAGAAGATTTGAGCAAGGCGCGCGCAGGGCACGCAACACCTGCGCTAAACCTTTGACGCAACTAAAAAACGCCCGCAGGACTGCGGGCGTTTTGCGTCTGATTTGATGGCCGGTGGCCCGGCTATAACATGCGCGCGCGGGGCAGCCTGTGGCGGGTCGCCGGGGTCAGGATCAGCTCCTGCACCGCCCAGACCAGGGCATCCAGCCGGTCCGGTGAGCCCTGCCCCAGATAGCCACGCGGGGTCATCTGGCAGAGCTGATCCTCCAGCGCGCCAAGCCCCGGCAGGTGGCGCACCCGGCCCTGTTCATAAAGCGCCGCGACCGGTTCGGCCCGTGCCCCCTTGCCCCGGCTGGCGTGCAGCGCGGTAAAGGGCACCAGCGGGTCGATCTGGCGCAGCAGGCTTTCGACCAGGGCACCGCCCTGATTGACCTCCGCCACCACCCGGTCGGCGCTGTAGCGGTCGCGCGCATCAATGGCGGCCTGCGCCCAGGTCAGCGGTCCGACGCCCTGCACCGTGCAATCCGCGAGCACATAGGCGCACCAGTCCTGCGGCGGGCCTGTGAGCGTGGCACCCACCACGAGGATGCCGCAGGCGTCGGAGTGTTTGCCGGCGCTCACCGCCGGGTCCACCGCCACCACCACCCGGTCCAGTGCCGGGGCCTTTGCGATCTGCGCCGCAACCAGCCCGGCATTGGTCCAGAGCGCGCCATCGACATCCTGCAACAGGATGCCGTCCAGCTCTTGTCGGCCTAGCCGTGACCCGGCATAGCGGCTGCGCACCTCCGCGATGAAGGAGGCGGCGAGATTGGCACGGTTGGCCTCGGTCGCGGCATGGGTCTGCACGGTGGAGGGGCTGGCCAGAAGGTCGCGCAGCACGCCGGTATTGCGCGGTGTGGTGGTGACGCAGACGCGCGGATCCTGCCCCAGCCGGAGCGCAAATTGCAGCATGTCCCAGCTGTCCTGCCCGCGTTTCCATTTGGCCAGCTCATCAGCCCAGGCGGCATCGAACTGCGGGCCACGCAGCGCCTCAGGGTCATGGGCCGAAAACGCCTGGGCGGTGGCGCCATTGGGCCAGATCAGCCGCCGTTCGGTGGCTTTCCACGTCGGGCGGCGGTCGCGGGGTGTGCAGGCGAGGATGCCGCTGTCGCCCTGGACCATGACGTCGCGCACCTGATCGTAGGTTTCCCCGAGGAGGGCGATGCGGCGGGCGCGACCAGCGGACAGCGGTGTTGCCCCTTCGGCCAGCGTACGCACCCATTCGGCGCCGGCGCGGGTCTTGCCTGCCCCGCGTCCGCCGAGGATGACCCAGCTGCGCCAGTCGCCCGGCGGCGGCAGCTGGTGCGGCAGCGCCCAGAGATCAAAGACATAGGGCATCGCACAGAGGTCATGGTCGCTGAGCCGGTCCAGAAACATCTTCTGCGTCGAAACTGGCGCGCAGGCGAGCCAGCCGCTCTTCGATTTCACTGCGGGCGGCGTCGATGTCGAGCCCGGCTGCGGCCTGATGCTGTTCACTTTGTTCGACAAGGGTTTTCTCCACTTTCTGGCTGTCACGGATCAGGCTTTCCAATTTGGCGATACGCGGCGCGCTGCCGGCGTCGTCTGCATCGCAGGCAAGCCGTTCGAGCATCTGCTCGGCCTCCTGCCGGAGCCGTTCGATGGAATTATGGAGGGAGAAAAGAAGATCGGCGGTCTTTGCCAGCCGATTTTCCGGGGTATAGGTGCTCATGGTTGGGGCCTCATAGTCATGGGACCTCCGTTCGGAAAATCGCAAGGCCGCCCCACAAGCGCGATCCATGATCGGGCGTCCTGCGGGCGGATCTGCCAATTTCCCAGCTGCCTGTGAACCCTGCCACAAACCAGCGCAAAAGTCAAAGTTGACAACCTGAAGTATCGGACGCAAGCTGCCGGATTTGTTAAGTAAATTTCAGATTAACCTACCATAAGGTTAACGGTGCCGCACAAAAAAGAGGACGCCGAAGCGTCCCCTTTCAGATCTGATCCATGATTGGATTGCGCCTAGTTGCTGTTGCCCTGCGCTTCAATCTCGCGCCATTTGGCGACATTGCGATTGTGCTCCTCAAGCGTGACGGCAAAGGCGTGGCCACCGGTGCCATCAGCGACGAAGAACAGGTAGTCGCCCTGATCGGGGTTCACCGCCGCCTCAAGGCTGGCCATGCCGGGGTTGGCGATTGGCGTCGGCGGCAGCCCTTCGATCACATAGGTGTTCCAGGGGGTTGCCCGGCGCAGTTCGCTCTGGCGCAGGCCACGACCGAGGACACCCTCGCCCCGAGTAACACCATAGATCACCGTCGGGTCCGTTTGCAGCCGCATCCCGCGGTTCAGCCGGTTGGTGAAGACCGAGGCGACCTGCCCACGCTCCTCTGCCACGCCGGTCTCTTTTTCGATGATCGACGCGAGGATCAGCATCTCTTCGGGGCTGGTAACCGCTGCGCGGTCCGAGCGGCCCTCCCAGGCGGCGTTGATGCGCAGCTCCTGGCGCTCCTGCATCTCGGCCAGGATCTCGGCGCGGTCATCACCGGGGGAGACCTCATAGCTGTCGGGTGCCAGCATCCCCTCCGCCGGGCGCGTGCCCGGATCGCCGTCGAGGATATCCATGGCTTTCAGCGATTCGACCACCTGCCAGCTGGTCACGCCTTCGGCCAGCGCGATGCGGTAACGGGTGTCGGCATCGGCTTTCTTCTCTTCGTAGACAGCGGGCACCTCATCGACGCCGGGCACAAATTCCGCACGCTCGACAAAGCGGTTGGTGGCCGGGTCCAGCTCGCGCACCTCGGCCAGCACGCGGGTCACGCCCACGCGGTAGACGATTTCGGTGCCACAGCTGCTGGCGCCGCCGCGGGTGATCTGATCGACGATCTCGGCCATCGAGGCCCCTGCGGGCACCAGATAGCTGCCGGCCTTCAGCGCATCGGTTTTCTCGGCGTAGCGCACACCAACCCGGAACAGCGGGCCGGAGTTGATCGCGCCCTGGCTCTCCAGATCACGGCTGACCCGAGACATCGTGCTGCCGGACGGCACCCGCAGGCAGATCGCGCTGTCCAGCGGACCTTCGGAGGTATACTGCGACTGCCCCCAGAGGATGACGCCGCCCAGAAGGAACAGCATCACCACCAGGACCGTCATCATGTTTGAGGCGAGGTTGCGCCACATCACTCAGGCTTTCCGAACAGGACCGACGCATTGGTGCCGCCAAAGCCAAAGGAATTGGACAGCGCCACCTTGATCTCGCGCTCGCGTTTCTGGTTCGGGGCCAGATCGACAGCGGTTTCAACGGCCGGGTTGTCCAGGTTGATGGTGGGCGGTGCCACCTGATCGCGGATCGCCAGGATCGAGAAGATCGCCTCAATCGCGCCAGCCGCACCCAGGAGGTGGCCGGTGGCGGATTTGGTCGAGGACATGGTGACCTTGCCCGCCGCATCCCCCATCATCCGCTCAACCGCGCCCAGTTCGATGGTATCGGCCATGGTCGAGGTGCCATGGGCATTGATATAGTCGATGTCCTTCGGCTCAAGCCCCGCATTGGCCAGCGCCGCGCGCATCGAGCGTTCGCCGCCTTCGCCGTCCTCGGAGGGAGCGGTGATGTGGTAGGCATCGCCGGAGAGACCATACCCCAGCACCTCGGCATAGATCTTGGCGCCACGGGCCTTGGCGTGGTCGTAATCTTCCAGCACCACGATGCCGGCGCCCTCACCCATCACGAAACCGTCGCGGTCGGCGTCATAGGGGCGCGAGGCGGCCTTTGGGTCATCGGCGCGTTTGGTGGACAGCGCCTTGCAGGCGTTGAAGCCGGCAATGCCGATTTCGCAGATCGCCGCCTCGGCGCCGCCTGCGATCATGACGTCGGCGTCGCCGGATTTGATCAGACGGGCCGCATCGCCGATGGCATGGGCACCGGTCGAACAGGCGGTCACAACAGAGTGGTTCGGCCCCTTGAAGCCAAAACGGATCGAGACCTGACCGGAGATCAGGTTGATCAGCGCGCCAGGGATAAAGAAGGGCGACACCCGGCGGGGGCCTTTTTCCTTGATCATCACGGCGGTGTCGGCGATCGAGCTGAGGCCACCGATGCCGGAGCCGATCATCACGCCGGTGCGCAGGCGGCTCTGCTCGTCCTCGGGCGTCCAGCCGGCGTCACGCACGGCCATATCAGCCGCGGCAATGCCATAGAGGATGAAATCATCAATCTTCTTCTGGTCTTTTTTGACAACCCAATCATCGGGGTTGAAGGTCCCATCGCTGCCGTCGCCACGCGGAACTTCGCAGGCGTAGGTGGTGGCGACACCGCTTTCTACCGCATCAAAATGCGTGATCGGACCCGCCCCGGACTGACCGTCCAGCAACCGCGACCAGGTCTCTTCGACGCCGCTTGCCAGCGGTGTGACCAGGCCCAGTCCGGTAACTACTACTCGACGCATTTCTTGCACTCCTCTGCCTCGGCAATTTGACTCCAAATAGCTTGGATTGGCGCAGAGGTGCAAGAGCCGGTGGTCTCCGGTTGTTTTGCGATAATTTAATGACAGCCTTAGATTGCGGTTAACTTGGATAATGTACCTTTTGGTTGTTCTTTGGTTTCGTAGTCGCGACAGTACCGATATGGCGCGCCTGCGAACCACTATGCGGCGCCCAACAGACGGGGCGCAGGATCCAAGGTCAGCGGCTGTGGGGCAAGATGTGAATGGTGCACATAGAGTTCTTGTTTGGACGCCCTGCGTCACCTGATCCTGATCTACGAAGGGTTCGGCGGATGGCACACCGCCGCCCTTCGCGCATGTGGGGGCTGGGCGTATTTGCGCTGCTGTTGCTGGTCAGCCTGCTGCTTGGCGCTGAACCGCTGGCCGCCCGCGAATGCCGTGTCTTCAACAAACTGATGACGCTGACGCTCGCCGGTGAAGATTTTCTCGACTACCTGCGCACCGGCAGCAATTCGCCCGCCGTGCAGGAGATGGAACGGTTGCTGGCAAAGACATCGAAGACCGAGCTGCATCTCGCGATGCAGAGAGAAAAGATGGACGATCTGCTGAAGGCGACCCATAACCTGATTGCCCAGCACCGCAGCCTGCTGCGGGTCCTGGCGCTGAAGGACCGGCGCCATGCGGAACGGGCCTCTGTCAAACTCTTTGCCAGTGAAACCCTGGCGGCCTATCGCCGGGAGCTGGCGCGTATGCCCTGCTCTCGTGCAGGCAGTAGCGGGCAGGATGGCGGCGGCCTTGGCGCCTTGCCCGCGCTGGGACAGATTTCCAGCACCACCGCGGCGGCCGGTTCACTGGGTCTGGTGGCGCTTGGAGCGCTGTGTTTTGTGCTGTTTGAACGGCGCATGACCACGCTGAGGCGGCGCCGCAAGCGCCATACCTGCAACCTGGACTGCACCCTTGTGCACAACAATGATAACGGGGTTGCGGCGACCCTGCTGGACATCAGTCAGGAGGGGGCGAAGATCAAATCCGCAGCGCGCCTCGGCGCCGGGGATATCATCGTGCTGGACCTGCCCGGCGATGCGCCGCAGATAAATCTTCACGGTCGGGTGCAATGGTGCAATGCCAACTATTTTGGCATGCAGTTCAAGGAGCGTCTCACACGCGATATGGTGAAGGCTCTGGCGGGTTTTCGCAGGGCGCCCAGAAAATCCAAACGGGAGTTCGGGCGCGACGGGACGCCTGCCGAGCTTGAACCACATGGCGCGGTGTCTGGCTGACGGATCGGCATGGCCGGAGCGACACTCTGCAGCGTGGTCCTTCGTCGTGATGATGTCACAAGGGGGTCGGCCTGTCTTGGGCTCGGCTGCTATCACGGGTCCCCGGTCGCGGCGAAACGGCAAAGATCGCGCGGCAAAGATCGCGCGCGCGGACGGGCGTCCGGCTGGCGTCTGGCTGGCGTCTGGCGGACCATGATCGCGGCCATGATCGCGAATATGCAGACAGATCCCACCTGCGATGCCTTGCGGAGCCGACCTCGCGAACCGGTGGCAGCCCTGTGGTAGTGGGATGGTGGCAGATGCGGACCATTGGGGCAGGACGTGCTTCGCTCCGCAATCAGTCGGCGAAGCAGACAGATCTTCCGCCGGTATAGACCATGCAGGAAGCGCGCGCCCCGGTTTGGTCAATTTCAGGCAGAGACCACATCTCCGGCCCGCTTATGTCGCGATCAGCTGTGCATCGGCGGCGTCGAGAGGTCGGTTCGACAATTCCGGTCCATTGGCAGCGGTCTCGACCGGATCCTGTATAGACAGCGCCGAACCAGCTCAGCCGCGCCGGTCATGCGCCCGGTGCTGCAAACCCACGTCGGCCTGCCCGCTCCCCAAGGCAGCCAAGACACGCAGGCTGCGCTGAAATCAAAAGGGCTGCGCAGTCCTGACGACACCGCAGCCCATCGGTCGATGCGGCAGCAGTGCCGCCCGAGACGTGCCGCCGACCTAGCGGAATTCGGCAACCGGCTCACGCGTGGGGCGGGCCGCCTCCAGCGCCTCCGCCACGGTCAGGGTCTTGCGGAACAGCGCCCGCCCGACCAGTGCGCCAGAGATCGAACCGATGTATTTCAGCCGCGCCACGTCATCGGCGGTGCGGACCACACCGCTGGCGATCACCGGCGTGCGCGCTTTCTCCGCCAGCCCTGCGATCAGCCCCAGCTGCGCCTCGACATCGGTCATATCGCTTTCGATATCGGTGATGATGATGCCCGCAAAGGGACAATCGGCAAAGGCGTCGATAAAGGCTTCGGGCGTGAACGAGCCGGCCTGACGCCAGCCGTCGGTCATCACCTGCCCCTGCCAGACATCCACCGCCAGCACGATCTGATCGGGGTGAAGACGGGTCAGCGTGCGCACCAGTTCGGGGTCGCGGGCGGCAAGCGTGCCGACCACCACACGGCCGGCGCCCTTGTCGATCCAATGCTCAATATGCTCGCGCGAGCGCATACCGCCGCCCAGCTGAACCGGGATACCGGCGGTGCGGATGATTTCCTCCACCAGCTCGGCATTGCGGTTGTCGCCTTCGATGGCATCAAAATCGGTCAGATGCATCCATTCGGCACCATCGGCGGCAAAGCCGCAGGCGGTGGCAACCGGGTCCACGTGCCAGATCATGGCGGTGTCGAGCCGCCCCTTGTCCAGCGTCACGCAGCGGCCGTCCTTCAGTTCCATCGTGGGGTAGATCATCATCGCAATGCCCTCCTGTCGTCGGCAGTTTCGCCAAGGCTAGCACGGAGACCGATCACCCCTAAGGAGAAAACCCGACCTCGCGGAGGTCGGAAACGTCCAGAAACGAAAAACGGCGCCTTCCTGCCCGGAAAGCGCCGTCTGTGATCGTCACCGATTGGGTGGGATCAGGAAGCTTCGCTGATGAACTTCACCGCATCGCCAAAGGTCTGGATGGTCTCGGCCGCGTCATCGGGGATCTCGATGCCGAACTCTTCTTCGAAGGCCATAACCAGCTCAACGGTGTCCAGGCTGTCTGCGCCCAGATCATCGATGAACGACGCGTTCTCGGTCACTTTGTCTTCTTCAACACCCAGGTGTTCCACAACGATCTTTTTTACGCGGTCTGCGACGTCGCTCATGTCAATTCCTCATCTTTTCAGGCATTCGCCCGGTTGTCAGGCATTCGCCCGGTTCTGCCCTTGCCCGCTCGGGGCGGCGTGGTTGTGCCCGATGCGGGCGGTCGTGTCCCGCATAGCGGAACCGCCCCTGCCGGTCCGGCATGGACCCGCAGATGGCGAATATGCGCCGCCTATAACACAGACCGACGCAGAGGCAAACGGTTTCGCAGCATCACTGCACCCGCATGCCCGGGGCCTGTCGCCTGAGGCTCAGGCAACAGGGTGAGCATTTGGCCACAGCCGCAGCCACATGCAAGGCTTGTGGTGCATATTTTTACGCAACCCCTCACCGCCGCAGGTCATTTTCCGTTATTTTGCAGCGACTTTCAGCTGGTCATCCATCCTGAGGATGGCCGTATTTCGCCCCGGATAACCGGGCCAGCTGCGGGGCGGGATCGCAAAACCCCGCGACCAATCTTGTGCGATGCCGCGTCGGCGGCACCGAAAATCCCCCACGGCCTGAGGCATAGAGGCCACATCTGACGCGGCGGCCGGAACGCAGAACCCGCCACCGGAGGACCGGCGGCGGGACCAGGTGACTCGGCGTCACCGCAAAGCCTAACCGGGGTCTCGGCGGCCCCGGTTGCAGCCCGGATCGCGCCCCGGGATCACAGCATGGCCATGCCGCCGTTCACATGCAGGGTGGTGCCGGTGACATAGCCTGCCTCGGCGCTGGCCAGATACAAAACGGCGGAGGCGATTTCCTCCGGGGTGCCCATCCGACCGCTGGGGATCTGGGTCAGGATCGTGTCTTTCTGGGCGTCGTTCAGCTTGTCTGTCATGGCGGTGGCGATAAAGCCGGGAGCCACGGCATTGACGGTAATGCCGCGGTTGGCGACCTCATAAGCCAGCGATTTGGACATGCCGACCATACCGGCCTTGGCGGCGGCGTAATTGCCCTGACCGGGGTTGCCGGTGGCCCCCACGATGGACGAGATATTGATGATCCGGCCCCAGCGCGCCTTCATCATGCCGCGCAGAACACCCCGGCACAGGCGCATGGTCGAGGTGAGGTTCACCTCCAGCACGCTGGCCCATTCCTCATCCTTCATCCGCATGAACAGATTGTCGCGGGTGATGCCGGCGTTGTTGACCAGAATATCCACCGAGCCCATCGCCGCGATCGCCTGTTTCGGCAACGCCTCGACCGCCTCTGCATCGGAGAGGTTGCAGGGCAGCACATGGGCGCGCTCGCCAAGTTCCGCCGCCAGTTCCTGCAGCGGGGCCTCGCGGGTGCCGGAGAGGCCCACGGTGGCGCCAGCGGCGTGCAGGGCGCGGGCGATATCGCCGCCAATACCACCAGATGCCCCGGTGATGAGGGCGGTTTTTCCAGTCAGATCAAACATATGATTTCCTTTGTCTCATCCCCGGCCCGCGGTCCGCCGTTTTCTTTGGAAGACAACGGGCCGGAATATTAATGAAATTTCCGCGTTCAGCCCGCGGTGATGGCTGCCACGTCCTCAGCGGTGCCGATCTGACGGCAGGCCAGATTGCGGTCGATTTTGCGGATCATGCCGGAGAGCGCCTTGCCCGCGCCGATTTCCCAGAATTCGGTCACGCCTTTGGCGGCCATGGTCTGCACGCTTTCGCGCCAGCGCACAGAGCCGGTCACCTGCTCGACCAGAAGCTGGCGGATTTCAGCCGGATCGGTGACCGCATCGGCGCGGACGTTGGCGATCAGCGGAACCGCAGGAGAGGTGATCTCGACCCCGGCCAGTGCCTCGGCCATGACATCGGCGGCAGGCTGCATCAGGGCGCAGTGGAAGGGCGCGCTGACCGGCAGCATCACGGCGCGTTTGGCGCCTTTTTCCTTGGCGATTTCAGCGGCGCGTTCAACCGCGGCCTTGGCGCCGGAGACCACGACCTGAGTGGGGTCGTTGTCATTGGCGGCCTGACAGACCTCGCCTTGTGCGGCGGCGTCTGCAACGGCGCGCACCGCCTCGAGGTCGAGCCCCAGAATGGCGGCCATCGCGCCCTCGCCGACCGGCACGGCGCTTTGCATCGCCTTGCCGCGAATGCGCAGCAGGCGCGCGGTGTCGGCGACGGAAATCGCCCCGGCTGCGGCCAATGCGGAATATTCGCCAAGGCTGTGACCGGCGACAAACGCCGCCTTGTCGATGCTGACACCCTCAGCCTCCAGCGCGCGCATGGCGGCGAGCGAGGTCGCCATCAGCGCCGGCTGGGCGTTCTGCGTGAGGGTCAGGGTTTCGATATCGCCCTCCCAGATCAGCTGGCTCAGCGCCTCTCCCAGTGCGGCGTCCACCTCGTCAAAGACCGCTTTGGCTGCCGGATAGGCCTCGGCCAGGGCTTTGCCCATACCGATCGTCTGCGCGCCCTGCCCTGGAAACACGAATGCAATTGTCATCTGAGACCTCATCTTGTCTGCATATCTGCGTTGCATCGGGTTTAGACGCAGGTGACGCTGCGTACAAGCATAGCCTTCGCGCGGGCGCACCGGTGCTGTGCATCAGCTGACAGAGATGCGTGTTGTGTCAAACCGCTGAAGGGATAGGGTATTCCTGTCGCCCCCTATGAGAAGGTCTCATCGCCCGTGTCCTCCCCTGCCCGCGCCCCCGCGCTTCGCCAGAATACCGCCCGCCACTATGGCAGCGTTGCCAAAGGTTTTCACTGGCTGACAGCCCTATTGATGCTGGCGGTGTTCCCGCTTGGTTATTTTGCCAATGATCTGGCGCACCATATTCAAAGCCCGGAGTTTGACGGCGCACAGGCCACGCTGACCCGCGCGGCGCTGCTGTTTTCACTGCACAAGACCCTGGGGCTGGCGTTGTTCCTGACCGCGCTGCTGCGTATTCTCTGGGCGCTGAGCCAGCCCAAGCCGGTGCCGCTGCACCCGGAGCGGCGGGCCGAGACGCTGCTGGCGGAGGTGGTGCACTGGCTGCTTTACGGGGCGCTGGTGGCGGCCCCCCTGACCGGCTGGATCCATCACGCCGCAACCACGGGATTTGCGCCGATCTGGTGGCCATTTGGTCAGAACCTGCCGTTTGTGGCGAAATCTGAAACCATGGCGGCCGTGTTTGGCGGGCTGCACTGGCTGTTTGTCTGGACCCTTGCGGTGGCTTTGGGGCTGCATATTGCCGGGGCGCTGAAACATGAGGTGATCGACCGCGACGCCACGCTGCGCCGGATGCTGCCAGGACGCGCGCCGGAGGTGACGGTGCCAGAGCAGACCCCCCATGGGGCGGCGCCGGTGCTGGTGGCGCTGGCGATCTGGGTCCTGGTGCTGGCCGGCGGCGGCGCCTTCGGCCTTTATGCGCCGCACAGCCATGGCGCGCCGGGCACCACCACACATGAGGCTGGATCCGAGACCACAGATGGCGGCGATCCTGCCGCAACGATGGCGTCTGACACGGCCGGCAACTGGCGGGTCGAGGATGGCACATTGGCGCTCACCATCGTGCAGATGGGCAGCGAGGTGCGCGGCCAGTTCGACCGCTGGCAGGCAGTGATTGATTTCGAGGACCCTGCCGCCCCCGGCCCCGCCGGCGCGGTCACCGTCACCGTGGCGATCCCCTCGCTGAAGCTCGGATCTGTCACCGATCAGGCGATGGGGCCGGATTACTTTGACAGTTCCACCTATCCCACCGCAGAGTTCCGCGCCGATATCGAGAAGCTGGCGGAAGGATATATCGCTGAGGGCACCCTGCGGATCCGCGATCAGGAGGTGCCGCTGCGCCTGCCCTTCACGCTGGATCTGAACGGTGACACCGCCACAATGTCCGGCAGTGCCGAAGTGAACCGGCTGGATTTCAACATCGGCCAGGGCGTGCAGGACGAAAGCTCGCTTGCCTATGCGGTGACCATCGCTGTCGACCTGACCGCCAGCCGCGCCGCCCCCTGACGGATGTGGACACAGATCCGGCGGGGGTGGCCGCCGCGTGCCCCCCTTGGGGACATATAGTCCCGCAGGTTCTGGCCCACTTAAGGTATTGTGCCGCGCGGCAGCACCGGTGATGCTGCGAAGATGGCCACCGAAATCGAGTTCTCTTTTGCGGCACTGAACCCGTCGGTACGACGGCACATTCGCGTGTTTCAGATACACCAGTTCCTTGACCGTTTTGCGATGGGGCTGACGGTTGCCGTGGTTGCTCTGGCCTTGACCGACCGGGGCATGGACCTGTTGCAGATCTCGTTTCTCTTCGGGGTCTACGCGCTCACGACGATGGCGATGGAGCTGCCGTTTGGTGGCCTTGCCGACAGCATCGGGCGCAGGCCGGTCTTCTTGACGGCGGTTGTCGCCAGCCTGATCTCGCTCGTGCTTTTTCTCTCTACGAGCGATTTTTATGTTCTGGCGCTCTCGTTTGCATTCATCGGCTTTGGCCGCGCGCTTCGGTCGGGCACGCTGGATGCCTGGTTTGTTGAAACCTTCAAAGCTGCCGCCCCCAATGTCGATGTCCAGCCCGCACTGGCCAAAGCGCAATGGGCCAATGCCGTAGGTTTGGCGATTGGCGCCATTCTGGGAGGTCTTCTGCCCGATGTCTGCGGCGAGGTCGCAAAACGCCTTGGGTTCAGCATTTATGATGTGTCCTACCTTGCGAGCGTCGTCGTGATGTCGGGCGTGTTTGTTTTCACGGTACTGGCCATTGTCGAAACACCGCGCCCGATGAGCGCCACGGCTCTCAAGCACGGCTTTGCGAATGTGCCGATGGTGATAGGGGACGCGAGCCGTCTGGCCCTCAGACATCCGGCTCTGTCGATCCTTCTGGCAGCGCTGGCGTTCTTTTTGATGGCGACCAACCCTGTTGAGGTGATCTGGCCGACCCATGCAAAGCCGATGCTGGACGAGAGCTATGCAAACACCGTCATCGGTATCGTCACTGCCAGCTATTTCTTCGCCATCGCTTTCGGCGCGTCCCTGTCCGTGCCCATCAGCCGGATTTTCAAACGGCGGCACGCCATGACGCTGGCGGCAGGTTTCGCCTGTCTGGCAGGGGTTCAGATCGCATTGGCGCTGCAAGGCAGCATCGTCGGCTTTGTGACGGTGTTTGTCCTCTATTCCGTGTTTCTGGGGGTCTGCGAAACCCCGGCCAGCAGCATCCTGCATCGCTGCGTTGGCGACGGTCAACGCTCGACCATGCTGTCTTTGCGGTCGCTGATCCAACAGTTGGGGGCCGCATCGGGCCTGATTCTGGCCGGAGCTGTCGCCGATATCTACTCGACACCGGTCGCCTGGATCGTCGGTGCGGTGTTTCTGGTGATTGCGATGATGCTGATCTTGGTGTTGGTCAGACGGCTGGCGGCAGCCGCCGAATAGCTGACGGGTGCGCGCCCACTCGTACAGGGACGCACTTACAGGGACAAAAAAACCGCCACCCGGCAAGGGGCGGCGGTTCTGGATCGGTAGGTGGCGGAGGTGATCCCTCCGCCGTGCGGTCTGGTTATTCGGCCTTCATCGCCTCGACCGAGATCTTCACCTCAACCTCGTCGCTGACGAAGGGGGCGAATTTGCCCAGCTCGTAGTCCGAGCGCAGCAGGGTTGTGGTGGCGTCGAAACCGGCCCAGGGCTTGCCCGCCATCGGGTGTTCGCCGACCTGGTTCAGCTTGGCATCCAGAACCACGGATTTGGTGACGCCGTTCAGGGTCAGGTCGCCGGTGATTTCTGCGGTATTCTCGCCGGTGACCTTGATGCCGGTGGATTTGAAGCTGATCATCTCCGCATCATCGGCGCCAAAGAAATCCTTTGACATGAAATGGTCAAAGCGCGCTTCCCAGCCAGTCAGCATGGATTGCGCGGGCATCGACACCGAGACGCTGGAGGCTTCGGGGTTTTCCTGATCAAAGGCGATTTCACCCTCAAACCCCGAGAACATGCCGTAGGTGGTCGAGAAACCAAGGTGATTGTAGCTGAACACCACCTGGCTGTGGCTCGAATCCAGCTTGTAGGCTTCAGGGGTGGCAAAGGCGGTGGTGGCCGCGGCCCCCATCAGGGCGGCGGCAAAGAGAGTGGTTTTCATAATCTTGGCTCCGTTGGACCGTGTGACTTCGTTTCCCAGTTGAAGACTTTGTCATCAGAAAGGAAAGCCCGCAAAAGCCAACACTATCTGTGTTCAGATGAACAACCCAAGCCGCATTGACGCACAGAGGCCGGTTCTCGCGCAGTTGTGATGTCGGCAGGCGGTGGCGGTGGGCCAAGGCGTTCCGCCAGAGATCTGGAGCGCCTAGCTGAAGATCGGTAGGGCGCCGCTCAGCTGATCGCGCAGCCGCAGGCGGGTTTCGGTGCTGTCGATCGGCAGCTCCATCAGCACTGCGCCGTCGATATCCAGAACCGAGATGGCATGGGCGGAGAGGCGCACGCCGCCAAGGCTGCTATAGCTGCGCCGCAGGACAATCCGCGGTGCGCCGCGCCGTGTCTTGCGCAGGATCCTCAGCTCGCGCCGGATCGGGTCGAAACAGGCCTCCGGCTGGCTGTCGGGGTGATGCGAGGTCAGCAGGATCAGGCCGACAAACAGAAAGGCCACGGAAATCCCGATCCGGATCAGCGACATCTGCGGATCGAAGCCTGCGTCAGGCAGCAGCCAGAGGCCGGTGGCGCCCATCACCATACCGCCCCCAAGAATGCGCAGCAGCAGCGAGCGGACCGGCCAGTTGGCCTGCATCTGAAGGTTCATTGGTGCCGACCGGGCCAGATGGGCCAGCCGTCTGGCGGCAGGAGACTGAGAGGACGCGCGCCGCATGACCTTGCCAAATCGACCCGGCTGCATGGGCTGAAAACCGATCTCGGATGGTTCGAGGATGCTCATCTCTGGTCCCTTTCACTCTTAACGCGGTCTGTCTGTCCTGCCTTGCCTGTGACGCCTGCTGCGCCTGTTGGTCTGTGACTGGCGGGGTGGTTAACACTTGATTAACCAAGATTGACGCCAGCATTGGGGCTGAAATGGGGCGGAGTTGCGGTAAATACGGGCCGTGCTCCGCCGTGATGGGCAGCCCTTTCGTCTACGGGCCTCAACAGGGCATATGCAGATGCAGCCGCCCTGCCCCCGGTTCCGTCTTGACCCCGCCGGGCTAGCGCGCGGGGTCTGATCGGGCCGCTGGCGAAAGAGGTTCGCCCTGTCGGATCCGTGGCCCATTCTCAGTTTTGCATAATTTTGCTAAAATTTGGTTCACAGGCTATGGATCAAACCCCAGCGACCACTGGCAACGTGGGCGCAGAGGGACATCTGGAGGAGCACAGGGGCACGCGGCGGGAAACGGGCCTTGCCCTTTTGGTCTGAGCCTGTATATGGGGGCTTCCTTCCGCGACATTTTCGATCCGCGCAGACTCTCGTGACAGGGCAGCGGAAGGGACAACCGCCCCGTCTATGAAATGCGCCTAGACAAAAACTGGAGTTCACATGCCACTCTACGAGCATGTCATGATTGCGCGTCAGGACCTGTCCAACTCGCAAGCTGAAGGCCTCATCGAACATTTCGGTGCTGTTCTGTCCGACAACGGCGGTAAGCTGGTCGACAGCGAGTACTGGGGCGTCAAGACGATGGCCTATAAGATCAACAAAAATCGTAAGGGCCACTACTCCTTCCTGAAGACCGATGCTTCGGCAGCGGCGATCCAGGAAATGGAGCGTCTGATGCGCCTGCATGATGACGTGATGCGCGTTCTGACCATCAAGGTTGACGCACATGAAGACGGCCCCTCGGTTCAGATGCAGAAGCGCGATGAGCGCGACACGCGTCGTGAGCGCCGCTGATCAACGCTTGAGAAAAGGACGCTAAACCATGGCAGCCAAACCGTTTTTCCGTCGTCGTAAAGTATGCCCGTTCTCGGGCGACAATGCGCCGAAAATCGACTACAAAGACACCCGTCTTCTGCAGCGCTACATTTCCGAACGTGGTAAGATCGTGCCGTCGCGCATCACCGCTGTTTCGGCAAAGAAGCAGCGTGAACTGGCCCGTGCTATCAAGCGCGCCCGCTTCCTCGCCCTGCTGCCCTACGCCGTGAAGTAAGGAGATAAGCACATGCAAGTTATCCTTCTGGAACGTGTGGCCAAACTGGGCCAAATGGGCGAAGTCGTGGACGTAAAGCCCGGCTATGCTCGCAACTTCCTGCTGCCGCAAGGCAAGGCGCTGACCGCGTCGCAGAACAACATCGCTCGTTTTGAGGAACAGAAAGCGCAGTTCGAAGCGCGCAATCTGGAAACCAAGAAAGAAGCGGAAGCTCTGGCAGAGAAGCTGGACGGTCAGCAGTTCATCGTGATTCGCTCCGCGTCTGACGCTGGCGCCCTCTACGGCTCCGTCACCCCCCGTGACGCCGCAGAAGCCGCCACCGCAGAAGGTTTCTCGGTCGACAAGAAGCAGGTTGCCCTGCTTTCGCCGATCAAGGAACTGGGTCTGCACAGCGTTGTTGTGAAGCTGCACCCTGAAGTCGAAGTTCAGATCAAACTGAACGTTGCGCGTTCGGTCGAAGAAGCTGAGCTGCAAGCCTCGGGCAAATCGATTCAAGAGCTGGCCGCTGAAGAAGAAGCCGCTGCTGAATTCGAAATCTCCGAACTGTTCGACGATATCGGCTCTGCCGCATCCGACGACGACGATGCAGCCCCGGCCGCAGACGACGAAGAGACCAACGCCTGATCGGCATTGGATCTATCCGAGATCGAGAGAGGCCGCCCCGGATCGGGGCGGCCTTTTTCATATCTGCGGCGGCCGCAGCTGGATTGCGCTGCTGACAGATCAAAATCGCCTCAAACTCTCCGCAGAAACTGCGGCGCGGGTAACCTCGTCTTTGCCGGTTTCTGCAAGCCTAGATCCCGCCCTGAGCGATCGCTCCGGGAGCGCGTGTTTGTGCGCACGTGTGGTTGTGACTGTCGTGCCAGGCCTGCGTCTGGCGTCTGGGGGTAAGCATGGAAGAGGATCTGATCCGGGAAGAAACGGCGCTGCGGCGACGCCTGCTGCTGCGGCTCTTGCGCAACTTCAGCTTTGAAAACCCGAAATACAGGGGCGAACCGATCAGCAATCTGGTGCCACCGGAGCTGATCACCGCCGAGCTGACCCGGCACAACCCTGACCGGGTGATCCAACCCTGAACCATGCGGGCGTTGCAGACGGGGCCACGAAGGCTCGGCCCCCGCAGCCCCTTTGCATGGGCGTCCCAATCGGGCCGCAGGCACGGGAGCCGTGTTGGGACAGGGCAAGGCCCGGTTCATGCGCGCGTGGATCATGCGGCAGTCGATCAGCGCCGACAAATTCTTAGCCGTTAAAATTTGATCCATCAGTGCCCGCCCTGGCCGGGGCACCCTGACCGGTCATGCGGATCGCCGCGCCGGGGGTCCAATCCCGGCTGATGGCCCGGGATTGCGGGCGATCATCGGACAGCCTGCCACGGTCGGGGGATATCCGCCGATGGGTTCCCGCGCCATTTGCCCAAGCCGCAGGCGCGCCCTAATCTGCCGCCGATCCGGCGTATTCGGGGTTTAGACAGGCAGTATCCATGATTGATCGCAGAACGGCTCTGGCCATTATTCTCAGCCCGCTGGCCCTTGCCGCCTGTGGCGAGGCACCCGCCGCAACCGAACGCGCCGCAACGCCGCCGCTCTATCCCAACGAGACGCCGGAGCTTCGCCGCAAGATCAATTTCTGGGCCGACCACTATGAGGTGCCGCGCCCGCTGGTCCATCGCCTTGCCATCCGCGAGAGCACCCATCGGCCCTGGGCGGTCAACCGGCCCTACTACGGGCTGTTGCAGATCCTGCCGGCCACTGCCCGCTCCATGGGGTTTCGCGGCAAGCCGAAGGATCTGCTGGATGCCGATACCAACCTGAAATATGCGGTGAAATATCTGCGCGGGGCCTGGCTCCTCTCCGATGGCAGCTACGATCAGGCGGTAAAACACTATTCGCGCGGCTACTACTATGCCGCAAAACGGCGGGGCATGCTGCGCGAAACCGGGCTGCGCCCCTGATCAGACCGCTTGAAAACCACGATATCACAAAGAGTTATGATATCTTACGCGGCAGCTTGCCACTCTGATTGTTAGCGCAAAACTGTCACGTGACCGAAGGCGTTTTTCTGCTAGCATGGATGTCTGTAATAAAAAGACGTCGGAGTGAAAAATGCCTATTCAACTAGATCGCCGGTCCTTTCTGGCCGGCAGTGCCGGTCTGATCGCGCTGCATCCGTTTTCGGTTCAGGCGGCTTCCAATCAGGTGCATCTGCGCCTGATGGAGACCACCGACCTGCATGTGCATGTGTTTCCCTATGATTATTACGCCGACAAGCCGCGCGACACTGTCGGGCTGGCGCGCACGGCCTCGCTGATCGGCGATATTCGCGCCGAGGCGACCAATTCGCTGCTTCTGGACAATGGCGACTTCCTGCAGGGCAATCCGATGGGCGATTACATCGCCTATGAGCGCGGCATGAAGGAAGGCGACACCCATCCGGTCATCCAAGCAATGAACGCCGTGGGCTTTGACGGCTCGACGCTGGGCAATCATGAGTTCAACTACGGGCTGGATTTCCTGATGAAATCCCTTGCCGGGGCCGAGTTCCCGGTGGTCTGCGCCAATGTCGCTACATCCACCGGTGCCGGCCCGCGTGACGACAAGACCCTGCTGCCGCCCTATGTGATCCTGGAGCGCGAGCTGACCGATGGCGCGGGCAATCGTCATCCCATCAAGATCGGGCTGATCGGCTTCGTGCCGCCGCAGGTGATGAACTGGGACCGTCGCCATCTGGAAGGCAATGTGCAGGCCCGCGACATTCTGCAATCCGCCCGCGCCTATGTGCCGGAGATGAAGGAAAAAGGCGCCGACATCATTATCGCCCTGTCACATTCCGGGATCGGCAGCGCCGATGAGACCGACGGGATGGAGAATGCCTCGGTGCCGCTGGCGGCCGTCGAGGGCATCGACGCCATCATGACCGGCCATTCGCATCTGGTCTTCCCCTCCTCCACCTATGCGGATTTTGCCGGGGTGGATGTCGACAAGGGCACCATCCACGGAACCCCCGCCACAATGGGCGGTTTCTGGGGCAGCCATATGGGTCTGATCGACCTGATGCTGGAGCGGGACGGAAGCGGCTGGCGCGTGGTGGGCCATGCCTCGGAGGCGCGCCCGATTTCGCGGCGCGAAGAGGACCGGTCGATCACCGCCCTGGTCGAAAGTGCCCCTGCGGTGCTGGCAGCTGCGCAGAAAGAACATGACGAGACGCTGCAATATGTGCGTCGCGCCGTGGGCAAAACCGACGCGCCGCTGCACAGCTATTTTGCACTGGTCGCCGATGATCCCTCGGTGCAGATCGTGTCGATTGCGCAGACCTGGTATATCGAACAGATGCTGAAGGGCACCGAGCATGAAGGCCTGCCGATCCTGTCAGCTGCGGCCCCGTTCAAGGCCGGCGGCCGCGGTGGTGCGGAGTATTACACCGACGTTCCAAAAGGCGATGTGGCGATCAAGAATGTCGCCGACCTCTACCTCTACCCCAACACCGCCCGTGCGGTGCGGGTGACCGGCGCGCAGGTTAAGGACTGGCTGGAACGCTCTGCCGGCATGTTCAACCAGATTACCCCCGGCGAGGCCGATCAGGTGCTGCTCAATCCCGCCTTCCCGAGCTACAACTTTGACGTGATCGACGGGGTGACCTATCAGATCGACCTGTCGCAGCCCTCGAAGTTCGGACCGAAGGGGGAGCTGGAGAATCCCGACGCCAACCGCATCGTCAATCTGGAGTTCAACGGCGCGCCAATCGATCCCGCACAGGAGTTCATTATCGCCACCAACAACTATCGTGCTGGCGGTGGCGGTGCCTTCCCCGGCGCGATGGGGGATACCATCGTGTTCGAGGGGCCGGACACCAACCGCGATGTGATCGTGCGCTATATCGTCGAGAAGGGCACCATCAGCCCGCGCGCCGATGCCAACTGGCGCTTTGCCCCGCTGGCGGACACCTCGGTGCTGTTTGACACCGGCCCCAAGGCGGCGGCCTATGTGGACAGTGTCGAGAGCATTGCAATTGAACCTGCGGGTGAAGGGCCGGATGGCTTTGCACGCTACAGAATTGCACTGTGAACAAACTGTTTCCGATTTGTGCAAAATGAAATGATTCTCGCCGCCCGGCCAAACTTGGTCGGGCGGCATATTTAGGCGCACACGCCCCGCTTGCACACAAGTTATTGAGGGGCGCCCTAAAGGTTAATTTTTACAAATTTCGAGCAAATTTGCGCTCTCCTTACTGCTTTTTAGGCATTTGTTTGCCAAATTTCCGCCCCCTTCTTGCGGCAGAGTTTTCCGACATGCGAGGTGTCGATCAGCGCTGCACAACAGCGATCCGCATCAAGACGGTTGATGAGCAAGAGGAGCAGTTCCGATGCCAAATGGCAGTTTCAACGATTTTCGAAATGCGCTTCTGGCGTTTGAATCGGGCTGGGACAGGGACCGCTACAATGCGGGGCAGATCAGCGACGCGCAGCTGACGCAATGGGTCGGCGCGCCGGTCAGCAGCTTCTATCCCGGCCTCAGCAGCTGGGGCCAGCTGAGCGACACCCAATGGCGGGACATGGCCTATCACTCCACCAATTCACTGGGCTTTGTCGGCTATCAGTTCGGCGAGGCGCTGCTGATTGACCTCGGTTATTATCAGGATGACGTTTACTACCTGGGCGGTGATATCATCAACCGCTGGGATGGCACCTGGACCGGGAAAAATGGCGTCAACAGCCTGGATGATTTCAAATCCCACGCCGCACAGGACACCGCCATCAATGAGGCGTTTGGCTATAACTTCGAGATGCTGAGCTACTATCTCGGTCGGCAGGGGCGCAGCATCAGCGATTTTGTCGGCGAGACCGTGACCTATCGCGATGTCAATGGCGCCATGGTGGATGTTACCCTCTCGCTGACCGGGCTGATGGCTGCGGCGCATCTGCGCGGTGCTTCGGGGCTGGCGACGCTCTTGCTGAGCGATACCGCCTCGACCGATGAATACGGCACCTCGATCCTGAAATACGTGAAAGATTTCGGCGGTTACGACAGCCCCACAGCCGACGCGCTGATTGCCTTCTGGCAGGATCGCAAGGCAGGCGGCACCGCACCGCTGGACATGGGCGGGCCGCAGCCAAGCGAGCCCGTCCTGGTTGGTGAGACCCTGCTGGGCACCGTCAGCCGGGACATTCTGGATGGAACCGATGCAAATGACCTGCTGTCAGGGCGCGGCGGCAACGACCGGCTTGCAGGCCGTGCGGGTGATGATGATCTACGCGGTGGCGGCGGGCGCGACCGGCTGATTGGCCAGGGCGGCGATGACAAACTCAACGGTTCGCACGGGGCTGACACGATCCGCGCCGGTGCGGGCAATGACACATTGATCGGCGGCAATGGCAACGACCTGCTGTTTGGTCAGGGTGGTAACGACCTGATGATCGGGGGCGATGGGGCCGACACATTTGCCTTCGGCAGCAACCACGGGCGCGCCCGTATCCGCGATTTTGAACTGGGCACGGACAAGATCGACATCCTCAGCGGAGCACAGAACATCAATCAGATCGATTTTACGACCAGAGGTGATCACGTCGTGATGTCCTTTGACAATGTTGTGGTCACGGTTGAAAATATCACCGTCGAGGAACTGGCCAGTTCCGATAACTTTCTGTTCTGAGCGGGCACCACCGCAAGACCATCGGGTGATCTGACAACCGAGAGGTCAGACAACCGCCCTGGAGTTCGCCTCCACGGCGGTTTTCTTATGCCTTAGACCGCTCCTACTCCGCCCCGCGCTCACCGCCAAACAAAAAGGCCGCCCCCTTAGGGGACGGCCTTGCGCGTTGGTAAACCTCGGATCCGCGCCGGGCGGGATCCGGGATCTGACTTATTCTTCTTCCAGAGCTTCGACTGCGGCCTGCAGGTCGTCCTTGGACACTTCTTTCTCGCTCACTTTGGCCTGCTCGGCGATGTGATCGATGACCTTGTCTTCGAAGATCGGCGCGCGCAGCTGCTGCTGCATCTGAGCGTTCTGCTGGATGAACTCAAAGAACTGGCGTTCCTGGCCCGGGTACTGGCGTGCCTGGCTCATGATGGCCTGGGTCATTTCCGCATCGGTCACTTCGACCTCGGCTTTCTGACCCAGCTCGGCCAGCAACAGGCCCAGACGGACGCGGCGCTCTGCCAGTTTGTTGTGCTCGTCAGTCGGCTCGATTTCACCGTGGTTGTGATCGTGAACCTCGGGGTTTTCCTCGTGCCACAGCTGATGTGCGATCTGCTTGGCTTCGGCTTCGACCAGCGAGGGCGGCAGGTCGAAGGAGACCAGATCGTCCAGCTTGTCCAAAAGGCCACGCTTCATCACCGCGCGGGCCGCACCGGCGTATTCTGCTTCCAGACGCTCGGAGATCTGACCTTTCAGCGCGGCGAGGTCCTCGGCGCCGAATTTCTTCGCCAGCTCGTCGTTGATCTCTGCTGCCTTGGCGGCTTTGACCTCTTTCACGGTGCAGGTGAATACGGCTTCCTTACCGGCCAGATGCTCGGCCTGGTACTGCTCGGGGAAAGTGACGGTGACGTCTTTTTCGTCACCTGCCTTGGTGCCGACCAGCTGGTCTTCGAAACCGGGGATGAAGGAGTTGGAGCCCAGCACCAGCGGGTAGTCTTCGCCTGCGCCGCCGTCGAAGGCTTCGCCGTCTACCTTGCCGACGAAGTCGATCACAACCTGATCGCCATCTTCAGCGGCAGCACCCTCTTCGCGGGCTTCGAATTCCTTGGCGGTCTCGGCCAGGTTGGCCAGCGCCTCGTCAACTGCGGCGTCGTCTGCTTTGACCACCAGCTTTTCCAGCTCAACGCCGGAGAGATCAACTTCGGGGATTTCAGGCAGTGCCTCATAGGACATCTCGACGTTGACGTCGTCGCCCTCTTTCCAATCTTCGTTGGTCATCTTGACGTCGGGCTGCATCGCCGGACGGTCACCGCTTTCCTCGAAGTGCTTGTTCATCGCACCGTCGATGGTTTCCTGCATGGCTTCGCCGATCAGACGCTGGCCGAACTGCTTCTTCAGCAGCGCCATGGGAACCTTGCCCTTGCGGAAGCCCTTCATCTCGACTTCGGGCTGTGCCTCGACGAGTTTTTCATTGACCTTCGCATCCAGCTCGGCGGCGGTAACGGTGATCGCGTAGCCGCGTTTCAGACCTTCGTTCAGCGTCTCGGTGACCTGCATCATATTCCCCATAGAGATTCGGGGCGCGCGCGCGGGCGCTCCCCCAGACAATTTGTGGCCTTCTATTTGCACAAGCGCGGCGGCGCAAGAGGGATTGCCCCCGCAGCCGCCCGGTCAGCGCCGGTTGCGGCGTTTTTTGGCCCCGAAAACAGAAAACACGCCCCAAAGGACGTGTTTTCCATAATCCGATTGCGCGGATGCCGTTCAGGGCGCAGCGGATCGCGCTGCCCTGGCCCTGGCGATCAGAACTTCCAGCGGGCGCCTGCCATGATGGAGGAACTGTCCTGATAGCTGGTCCCAGAGGTGTCCGCATAGGAATAGTCGCGGTAGGCCACATAGGTTTCCAGGTTCAGACCGTCGAAATTCTGCACCGCTGCGACGCCCCAGGATTCAGCGTTGTCGCCACTGGTGACCATATCCGAGCCGTCATAATAATCGATGGCAAAGGAGGTCGCGCCCACGGCCAGGAAATTCGCGGTATAGCCCAGCTTGGCAAAGGCATAATCGCCGCCGGTGTCGCGATCCCCTGCCGCAACCGCAAGCGAGACTCCGCTTGGTTCGTGCAGCGTGGCAAAGGAGGCCACGATATCGCGGGTTTTGGTGCCCGGCCCGTTTTCGTTCCAGACCGCCCCCAGCGCGCCCTGAATCGCGAAATCACCAAGATCGTCGTTATTGTACCGCAGGGCGATATCATAGGCTTCGCGGTCGGAATTTGAGCGCAGGATCTCTTCGCCATAAGAGGCCGAGACGGTAAAGCCGCTGAATTCCGGCGTATCATAGCGCACCCGGCCAAGCCGCCCGCCATCGAAGCTGCGGAAGGCCGAGCCGATGTTGACGCCTGACAGCGTACCGGTGGAGGTGCGGAACAGGAAGCCGCCAGCGGAATCCCCGATGGCAGACGTCTGAATGACACTGGTGCCGGAGAAATCGGATTCCGCCAGCCCGTCAGAGGCCATCGAACCCTGACCAAAGGAGAAGGTGCCGTAGCGCGGTGTTGCGTATTGAATATCGACCTTGCGGATCCGGGTACGGTCCCAGCTGATGTTCTGCGGACGGCCGTTCTGGTTCACCCCATCAGAGGAGCGCAGCCCAAGAGCGGTTTCGAAATTGAACCGCAGGGTGTTCTCGCCAAAGGGCTGTTCAAGCCAGAAGCCGATGCGCGAGTTGGAATTGGCGTTGTCCACCAGCGTGCTGAAATCGTCACTGCCATCGTCGAACGACTGGAACGAGGGGTTGAACTGACCATAGTAGCGGAAGCTGCCGCCGGAGCTGTTCTCGTAGGTGGGCCCGGCAAAGGCGGGAACCGCCAGCCCGGCAACAAGACCGGACATCAGGGCTGTCACCCCAAGGTGAGAGGCAATTTTGGTGTTCATGAGGAGATGCTCCAATATTGTTCAGGGCGGCTCCCTCTCCATCCCTGAGAGGCCGACCTGTCACAGGTGCTATCACGCGATTTTCTGGTGCTGCACTCTTGAAATAAGCCGCGCCGGTTCCCTTGCCAGCTGTGGGCGGAATTCTCGCTCGATTGTGATCACCCGCTGCGCGGCACCGCGCCGATCGGTCCGGAAGTTCTGCGCCGCCCAGCTGTCTCAGGCTGACCAATCGGGCCGGAACATCGCTCCCCCCAGAAAACGTCGACATTTCGGTGGAATATTCAGTGAAACACGCCGTCTAACGGCAGATTTCCACAGTTTATTAAGGGGCACTCGTTAGCTGTGGCAGATCGACAAAGCAGGTACCCAGACTATGAGATTCAAAACTTCCATCAAGACGGCCATCTTTCTGATCGTCTTTCTGGCCAGCGCGGTCATGTTCGCGCTCATCGCCCTGTCGCGATACACCGATCAGCTGCGCACGGGGATCGAGACTGAAGTGGTCGCCGTGGAGGGGTTTGCAAAGACCCTCGCCGAGGCCAGCAGCGATTTTCAGAACGCCCGCATTGTTGAGATGGGGTTTCGCCTGAAGCCGAGCCAGGAGGTGATCGCCACCCAGGCTGAGACCATGGCGCATCTGCGCAACCGGCTGGAGACTGCAAGGATGCAGATCACCGAGTTGGATAACATGAGTGAGGCTGCACAGACGCTGAGCCTGCTGGCCAGTGAAATCGCCGCCTATGAAGCCGGGTTTGCCGACGTGGTCGCCAGCCAGGAGCGGTTGGGCTTTGACGAGACCGACGGGCTTCAGGGGGCGCTGCGCAGCTCTGTGCGGAGCATCGAAAAGGCATTGGAAGACACCGCAGAGCCCGAGATGAAGGTGAAGATGCTGATGATGCGGCGCCATGAGAAAGATTTCATCATGCGCCACGACACAAAATACATCGACCGGCTGAACGCCCGCGTGGATGAATTCCGTGCGTTCCCCGGCAGCTATTACAAGAACATCTCGCAGCGGGCCCGGATCGGCAGCCTGTTGACCGCCTATCAGAACTCCTTCAACGCCTATGCCGAGGAGACCAAGGTGATCGACGGCCACTATCAGGCCCTGAATGAAATCGAAACCGCTAGCGCGCCGATCCTGGCCAAGATGAACGACCTCACCTCGGCCCGGCTGGACAGGATCCATGCCAGCGCCGCCGAGGCCATCGCCACCGCCAATGCCAATGCTATGAAGGCAGGCTTTGGCGGGCTCGGGGTCTTTGTCGTGGTGGCATTTGCCCTTGCCATCGGGATCTCGCGTCCGCTGTCGCGGGTCAATCTGGTGCTGCAAAAGATCATGGCGGGCGATTTCTCCACACCGGCGCCGCAGTCGCGCATCAAAGAGGTCTCGACCATTGCCGCCGCCGTGGAGGACCTGCGCGCCGACAATGAGATGAAGGACAAGCTGACCCGCGAAATTGCCGAGGTCATCAGCGCCTGCGCTGCCGGAGACTTTTCCAAACGGTTGCAGATCGGGGACGCCAGCGGCTCCTTTGCGGATCTGGGCCGCGGTGTGAATGCCATCGGCGACGCGGCAGAGGGCGGCCTCGGCGATATCCGGCAGGTGCTCGACACGCTGGCGGCAGGTGACCTCACGCAGCGCATGCCCGACGGTCAGAAGGGGATTTTCAAGGAAATCGCCGATGCGGTCGACAACCTCAGCGACAGCCTCACCAGCATGGTGCGGCAACTGTCGCACAGCAGCGAGGTGCTGAATTCCACCGCCGCAGAAATTGCGGCCGCCGCCGAGGACGCCTCGCGCCGCGGAGAAACCTCCGCCGCCTCCCTGGAAGAAACCGCCGCTGCGCTGCAGACATTGGACGACACCGTGCGCGGCACCGCCGAAGGGTCGGATCAGGCCAAGGATATCGTGCGCGACGCCTTTGCCCAGGCGCGCTCCACCAGCGAACTGGCCAGCCAGACCATCAGCGCCATGCAGCGGATCGAGGATTCGTCTGGCGCCATCGCCAAGATCACCGACCTGATCGAAGATCTTGCCTTTCAGACCAATCTCTTGGCGTTGAACGCCGGGGTCGAGGCCGCCCGCGCGGGAGAAGCAGGCCGCGGCTTTGCCGTCGTCGCCTCCGAGGTGCGCGGCCTCGCACAGCGTTCTGCGGACGCCGTGCAGGAGATCAACGCGCTGATTGAGGTCAGCACCCGCGAGGTTGCCCAGGGCGTGAAACTGGTCGATCAGACCGGCACCGCGCTGGCCTCGATCCAAAGCTCGGTCGAAGCGGTGGTCGGCAAGGTTGAGCAGATCGCCGCCACCACGGTCGAGCAGTCCAATGGTCTGTCAGAGGTCAACACCGCCGTCGTCTCCCTGGACCAGAATGCGCAGAAGAACTCCGCCATGCTGGAGCAGACCGCCGCCGCCGGTCAGATGCTGCGCGAGGAGGCGCAGACATTGGTCCGGGCGATCTCCGGCTTTACCATCAGCCCTGCCAGTACCGGACACCGCGATGCTGAACCCATCGCCGACAGCTGGGCGCAACCGGCCTATGACGATGAGGATATGGCCTACGCCCAATCCGCCTGATCAGACGGTCTGACCGCACTGCCCCAGCTGGCGCGGCGGTCGGACCTGAGGCTGGCCAAGGCGTCAACGACCGGTGTCGCAGTCTGATGAGCCCAGTTCTGCCCCCTGACCTGCCCCCTGAAACGCCCGCCAACCCGGGCGTTTCGTCATATCTGCCAAAGATATCCTCCAATGGCTCGATCCGCGCCAGTCAGGCACCGGCGCAGGTGCCGATCAAAGACCGGCGTGGTCAGATCGAGACGACGCAGATCAGCCAGAACCCCACGCATGGCATCCACCGCCCCGCCGATGGCGACATGGTGCTAGGCGCAGATGCCGCGAAGGGCGAAAGTCAAAGCTGGTGCCAAAGGGGGAGACCGGCCCCAATAGGCCGGGTCATCTCAGGGGATCTGTGAAAAATGGTGCGGGTGGAGCGCACCGTCATTCCGTCCGACTATATCCGTTTTCGTTTGCCCGCCCACTGATATCAGGCCATAAATTACCCAGGCTGTCGCATTCTGTACGCCCCTGTCCGATTGCAGCGGGGGCCAGTTTGGGGGCCAAAGTGGGGGCCAAGCATGGCGAGAAACAAGCTCAAGGCAGTGGAAGTGAAGAACGGCAATGGCAAGCTGTTCGACGGCGCGGGGCTGTATCTGCTGAAAAGAGAGGCCGACAAGGGCCGTTGGATCTACCGCTACAAGCACCAAGGGCGAAGCCGTGAAATGGGTCTTGGCCCCTACCCTGCCGTCAGCCTCGCGGAGGCGCGCAAGTCTCGTGATGCCTGGGAAGTTGTTTTGAGGTCTGGCGAGGATCCGATTGCAGCCCGCGACCGGCAGCGGGCGGATCAACGCGCAGAGGCCAGTCGGTCAGACCCTACATTCGCAGAGGCCGCAGAAACCACATTCGAAGCAAAGAAGGCGGGGCTGCGGAGGGATGGCGCAAGCGGGCGATGGCTAAGCCCGATCCGGCTTTACATGATGCCGGCCATCGGCGGGATGAGAATGTCCCAGATCCACCAGACGGACATTCACCGGGCACTGGCGCCGATCTGGCGGAAAAAGCACCCGACCGCAGAGAAGGCCATTCAGCGGACCAAGATCATATTTGAGCATATGCGGTTTTCAGGTGTGGAGTGCGACCCGTTCATGGTGGACATGGCGAAGCATATGCTGGGCGAGGTGCGGCACCAGATCAAAAAGACCCCTGCGTCCGCATGGCAGGACATTCCCCGGATATACGCAGCATTGAACCGTGATGATGCCTCGCACCTCTGCCTGCGCTTCAAGATCCTGACGCTTGTTCGATCCGCTGGGGTCCGAGACGCCCGGTTCTCCGAGATAGACGGCGACGTCTGGACGGTGCCAGAAGACCGGATGAAGGGCAGCGAAGGAAAGGTATCCGATTTCCGCGTCCCGCTGTCATCAGCGGCGCTTGAGGTCGTTGCAAGGGCCGAGAAGTGGAAGCGCAGCGCCTATATGTTCCCCGGCGGACGATCCGGCGGCATATCTGACGTTGCCATCGGAAAGGTGTTCAAGAAGATCGACCCGGCCGGGACACCCCATGGCCTGCGCACCAGCTTCAGAACATGGGTTCAGGATACCGACGCCGCGCACTATGACGTTGCGGAAACCGCCTTGGCCCATATCATCGGCGGGAAAGTCGAAAGGGCCTATGCCCGATCTGACATGCTGGAGCGCCGGCGCTCACTCATGGAGGCATGGGCGCAGTTTGTGACAGGGGCGAAAGAAAACGTGGTGCCTATTCGGGGTGGCGGGGCGGCGTGATATCCGCCCAATGGGTCGGCTGGAAGGTGCGAGAGAAACCAGAGGCTGCGCGACCCGAAAAATTCCACCTGCTGTCGCGATCGCACCAGTAGATAGGGACGCATCTGCACCAGCTTGGCCCCAGCCCATCCAGCGGGAACCATGCCAAGAAATCGCTCCCGTCGCGAGGCGCGTTTTCCATATCCGAGCGCCATATTATGCCGCTGGTGTCAAGATGTGACGCGACTTGCTGCACCGTCTCACTCCTATTCCGGTTTGTCGGTGCCTGACTGGGCGGCCTCTCTCCGATCAAGCTCACGATCCACAGCCTCGCGAATAAACGCGGCGCGTTGGTTCTTACCTGCGACAGCTTCGATGCGATCCAGAACGCTTTGAGTGAGGCGTACCAGCGTCGGCTTTACGTTGAGTGGAGGACGTCCCATGCGCCCGCTATTATCCGATATCGGAAATTCGGTCAAAGATTCTTCCTCGGCAGTAAGCGATATCTCTTATTGACTAAGTAAACGATATCGCTTATTCAGTCAACACGCGACGTTTGTTGCCTTTGAGAGGTAGTAAGATGCTCACATGGAGGCTGGCATGAAGTGATTGATGGTCCCGGGGCCTGATCCTCGGGCCGCCTATGCGCGGATCATTTTTGGTTAGCCGGGTGGGCGGTCAGGCTCATCCGGCATTCCCAAAATGAAGTCACCGACTGCCGCCCCGAGGCAGATAAATCCACCTAAACCTCTTTCTGCGCGTAGCCCAACAGGACAAGGCACGGAACTTCTATTTCTGAGATTGCGGGTTCGAATCCCGCCGCGCAGTCCAACCACAAACGCACCCCTTTGATGGAGAGCCTATGCCCCCGCCTGTTTTAGACGCCTGCTGTGGAAGTCGCATGTTCTGGTTCAATCGGCATGACGCGCGCGCCGTGTTCGGCGATCAGCGCCGCGAGACGCACACGCTGAAAGACAAGTCCAGCAAGGGCGGCAGCCGGGAATTGATCATCGACCCGGATGTGCTGATGGATTTCCGAGACATGCCGTTTCCGGCCGAGACGTTCAGCCTCGTTGTATTCGACCCGCCGCACCTCATTAGCTGCGGGCCTAAAAGCTGGCTTGGCAAGAAGTACGGCAAGCTGGGAGCCGACTGGCGCGACGACTTGCGCGCCGGTTTCGCCGAGTGCTTTCGCGTCCTCAGACCCGAAGGAACGCTGATCTTTAAGTGGAATGAGGATCAGATCCGGGTGTCCGAAATTCTGAATCTCACCGACGCCGAGCCGCTGTTCGGCAACCGCTGCGGCAGGACCGCGAAATCTCATTGGCTGGTTTTCATGAAAGACCGGCCGGAATCCTAATTCCACCTAACCCCAACCACACCGCCTGGAGTAGCAATGCCCGGCTTAAGCGCAAGATCACGTCGCGGAACGCGGGCCATGAGGGCCGGAACCCGCAAATACCTGAAACGGACGCCCAAGGAAAAAGCGATGAATGATAAGCTCTCCACCCTGATTGCAGAGGCCCGCGAAGAAGCAGCGCGCGCGATGAAGGCCTATCCCCAGCCGAACTATGTGATCTCAAAAGTTGCAGAGGAAGCTGGCGAGGTGGTCAAGGCGGCCATCCATTGCGCCGAGCAACGAGCCGACGCCGAGGACGTGCGCAGTGAAATTGTTCAAGCACTGGCAATGCTCATGCGCCTGTATCTCGAAGGCGATCAGGTTCACGGCCTGCCGCCGATTGCAGAGCACACCAACTGAACTCCACCCAACCCCAACCCCGAAAGCACCCGAAGGAGAAGTACCCATGTTCGGAATTTTGAAGTCAGCAGTGAAGGCGGCTAGCGCCGTGGTGGATGTGCCGGTTTCGGTGGCGGCTGATATCGTCACTCTGGGCGGCGCACTGACGGACAAGGATAAGCCCTACACCGCCGAGGCTGCAGAGCGCCTCGTCAAGAACGTCAAAGACATGTCGGACCCCGAGTCCTGAAAACGCCAACCCCGAAACCGCACCCCTTTGATGGAGAAGGCAATGGTCGCCTACTACAACGAGCACAACCCCACCTCCGCTAAGTGGCTTAGGTTACTGATTGAAAATGGCTTAATTGCACCTGGCGAGGTGGACGATAGGAGCATTGAAGATGTTACTCCATCAGAACTTTCTGGATATTCTCAGCACCATTTCTTTGCCGGTATCGGCGGCTGGTCCCTCGCACTCAGGCTTGCCGGGTGGTCCGATAGTCGCCCAGTCTGGACCGGATCCTGCCCATGCCAACCTTTCAGCGCGGCAGGCAAAAGCCTTGGGTTTGACGACGAGCGCCACCTCTGGCCATCCTTCGAATGGCTCATTCGCCAGTGCCACCCTGCAACTGTCTATGGAGAACAGGTTGCGCGAAAGGCTGGGCGAGAATGGCTCGCCGTGGTGCGGTCTGACCTGGAAACGACAGGATATGCCATGGGGGCCGCCGATATCCCGGCTTGCGCGGTCGGGGCATGGCACGAACGACCCCGGCATTACTGGGTTGCCCACTCCATCAGGGTGCAGCAACGGCGGCAAGAACCATGTCGTCGGACGGCTGGACGAATGGGGCGGCTCATCAAATCCGTTTCGTGGGACAGAGGTTGGCAAGAAGCGCTGCGGGAGCTTCGAAGCATGGATGATGGGCTATCCTACGGTGTGGGCCTCACTGATGGCTTTCGAAATGCAATCGTCCCACCGCTCGCGCAAGCGTACGTAGAATGCACGATGTAAATTCCAACAATCCCCAACCCCGAAACGCACCGGGAGGTCAGAAATGACGGAAACCTGCGATAAGAACCGCCGCCCGATCCGAGTTGGCGATGTGCTGAAAGTCTTCCACTTCACGGGTGCCCGTCGGAAAAAGCACTTCATGTACAAACAGGTTGTGCGCACCCAATGGCTCGGAGGGTATGGCGGCCGTCCAAAGGCTCTCTACTTCTTCGTGAGCCACCTGAACCTCAAGGAGCCGACCCTTCAAGATGATGGGGGTTACTGGCTCGGAATGAACGAGGGGCTGCAGGAAGATTACGAGATCGTGCAGAACCCCGAATGCGACTTCGAAGACCGCGAAAAGGTCGAAATCCCCGAAGCCGCCTAATCCAGAAAATCCCAACCCCGAAACGCGACGGAGAGCACATATGATCGGACGTCTTCTTTGCCGCATTGGCTGGCACGACTTCAAAGCGCCCGGCGGGATATTCCCCGGCGCAGTGCGCACAACGTGCCGCAGGTGCAAGGCCATCAACCCCAATACGCTGGCAGGCCGAGCCTTAAAGCGGTCCAAGTAAACCCAACCCCGAAACGCAAAAAGCCCCGCTTCACCGGCGGGGCTTACACGTTGCAGTCATGCGTGTATCCGTTTGCGTCACCCATGACAGCCAGTTGTCTGGCAGCGCCCGCGGATCATCGGGCATTGTCGCCCGCGCTTCACCGTAGGAGCCGCAGCCAGCGTCACCAACTGTCAGAGTTTCGCCGCAGCTGCTCAAAGTCATCATCGCGGCTATTACCCCGCAGATCTTCCACTGCTTCACGACCGGCCTCCTTTCGCTTTGCGCTGTCTGTCAGCGTCTCGATGTACGTTTCCTTGCGGCCCTCTGCCTTCTGTGACCGCCCATAGGCCCAGATAGCCGCGAGGAACGCCCCAGCGGCCACCAGATAGCCCCAGAAGCGGGACAGCAGGGCGGAGATCATAGGTGCCACCATATGCAAGCAATTGCCCAAATTACCTTGCAGCTAATGTGAATAGCCTGATCTGTGTTGTACGAGATTTTCCCGGCGCACTTCGCGTAATCGGTCGCGGTGTGAACGACGAACTCAGCCAGAGCCAATACTATTGAGCCTGTTATGACCCCAACAAACCCCGCGTGAATGGCGCTATGGCTGACGAGAGCCTGATACCACGGAACCCCAGGTATCGGTGCTCTGTGATTTTTTGCTTTTGATAGGAAGTCGCCCTGCAGTGGATAGTCCGCGAGAGCATGGGCAAACAGCAAAAGGAGAAGCGTTTCCATCACTTGCCCTTCTCCGGGGCAACCCATGACGCCCAGAAGCCAATCCCAGCCATCAGCAACGCGACCAGCGCAGGCCAGCCCGCGCCGCTGATGAGAGAACGCACCAGCGCAGCCGGATCATCGGATGCCAGGATCACAGCAAGCACCGGCCCGATGGCTGTCAGAAGATGGCGCAGCTGCCCTTGCACCTTGGGATTTCGTAGCTTGTTCATGTCATGCCTCATTTGTGGAAATTGGGGTGCCGCCTGGGGTCAAGAGAATGCGGCGGCCTATGATCGGGGTGCCAATCGGCCAGCGCGACGACAGCAGGCGGGACTTGGCGATCCGGGTGACGGTGACAGCGTTTGCCTGATTGCCGCCCAGAACGTGATAATGAGTGTCGTCTTCGCCGTGATAGAACCCAACGTGACCGGCCCAATGGTTCCGGCTGATCCGCCAGAAAACCAGAGTGGCGCCAAAGACCGGTTCGCACTTATCGCCCCAGGGCTGCCAGTTGCGGGCGCCCAGCGGGTTCTCGGGCAGATCAATGTCTGCATCCGCCGCCCGGTGACAGGTCGCAACAAATGCTCCGCACCAAGGGATCTCGCGCGGGTCGATCCACGACACTGAGGCGTCAAACCAGCGGCGTAGGGCTGCAGTGTCGCGCTGCTCGTGCAGGCCGCGCATCTTTGTCGCTTCGGCCATCCATGGCAGGTCTGACCGATCTGGCACCGCAGGCATCAGCGCCGCGCGTGTCAGCGGGCCAACATAGGGTCGCGCGCGCAGGCCAATCGACCGCTTGAAGGCGACAACCGCGGCGTCTGTTCGAGGGCCGCGCAGGCCATCATGTGGACCGGGATCAAAGCCCAGCTGAGAGAGCCGGGTTTGCAGCCAAAGTGTTTCCGCGTTCATGGCGTCACCTTCATGCGAAGAAAGCCCGCTGGCGGGCCGTCTGGTTCGATTTGTGGATTGGTCAGGCTCTCTTGACGCCCGTCAGGTTCCTGAAAAGAGAAACCGATAAGGTCATTACAGAGAGAACGCCCGTCAGAGCGATAATGACGTGCTGCGGCGTCATGAAATACGCCGCTCCATCAATTGTGAAGTGAATAAGCTGGGCCTCTAAAAACGGGACTGTAGACTTTACCGCCTCAGTCCCTCCTTGAGCGACAGCATTTGCCCCCGCAACCCCTGCCACTGTTTTCCCGGTGCCGCTCATACCAATGTGCCACCCTTGTTAGAACCGCGTGTATTGCGACGATGCCGACGATAGCCGTCATAGCGCTGAACATAGGCACGGCCCCCAATCACCACCAAAGCGACGTAGTGCAGAACCTCTTGTGCCAGCGTGTAAAATGGCACGGGGAGGATAAGGTGGGTCACATCCAAGGTGCAGGCGAGAATAAACACCAAGCACAACCATGCATGGACTATCCCACCTTTGCCGCGCTCTTGCAACCTGCCTGCAAGCTCGATAAACAGGCCTGCCGCGAAGATATTCAGGATGATGTTGACCGAAGCCGGGTCTTTATCCCCGGTGACGATATATGCGAGGAAGCCGCCCCAAAATGGGATTTGGGACAGCAGAGCAGCGACGGACCAAGAGTAGTTTTCATGATGCAGCAGCCACCATAAGAACGCGGCGAAGGCTGCCAGCATTGCCGTATGCTCAAAGCCCCACATTTACCGACCGCCGCCGCCGCGCGTGGAAATCTCACCAGATACTTGCTCTGGCCAGTTATCGTATAGCTCTTCCATGGCTTCCGCATGTAGCACTTGAACCTTTCCGTGGACCTTCATGGCTGCATTGGCCGCCCGGTCGCGCCCGTTCTTCGCGTTGATCTTCTGCACCTCCCTGAGGTCGCGCTTGATCTGGCCAAGTCCGTCCTGAATTGCCTTAATGTGGTCTAGCTCTGTCATCTTCTTTTCTTCCATCTTGAGTTACTGGTTTGATGATTGCTGTAAGGTCCATGGTTAGCGCAGTTCGCAAGCGTAGGTTTGGCCACTTGTGTAATCGGGGAACGTGGACGTGAAATTGGCGTAAGTGTCACCGCTTGTTGTCTGCCAGTCAGTAATCGCAAAAGGCGATCCATCAATGACCAGTTCCGAGAACTGCGAAAGCGTAGCGACATTATCACCAACAAATCTTAGCCTGAATGTGCTGTTCGCGGCGTCTGATAGCTGATTTTCCAACGTGATACCATCAATAGGTTCGTTTGAAATCGAGCCCGCACCGCTTCCAAATATTGAATAACCAACAGTACCGGTTGCAGGCACGTCCTGACCAGCCGTCATACTCCAAGTCGCACCTCCACCACCTTGGCTCGCCGCAGCGTGCGCCAACAGCGCTCTATTGAATAAAACGCCCATCAGCCGAACTCCGTGCCTACAGCTAGGATATTAGACGCCCCATATCGGGTAAAGGTGAACACCATAGCCCTTGTACCGGACGCAGGCTGCGTACCCCCCGCATTTACCCAACTGGGCGAATTGGGTAGAGTGAAGTTGATCGTTTGGGAATTGGGCTGGTTCACGATTACCGAGACTTCCTCCGTCACGATCAATGCGGACAGATCCACGGTTAGCGTACCAGTCAACGCGCCGCCCGTGAAATTCAGGCCGTTGCCATTCGCGCGGTCCCAGACTTCGGTCCCCGAGGTAGCCGAGGACACATGATACTGCGTATAGTGTCCGATATCAGCGCCTGCGTTGCTGGACGTATCGCCGGGGGTTCCATCCCGCAAGGAGCCGTTCTGCGCACGGAACAGTTCAAGCTTCGCCGCAGCACCCGCGCCCCCGCCCACTGCGCGAGGCTCCAGCACTAGCCCGCGAACCGGGTTTGCATCACTGCCCAGCGTACCGGCAGTTGTCGGCACGAGGTTGTTCCCGCTCTCCGACCAGTTGGTCAGGCCAGAGCCGCCCCCATCCAGCGCCGACAGGTCCACCGTCAGATCGCCGCCTACCGACCGGGTGAGCGTCAGAATGTTGGTGCTGCTGCTGAACGAAACGCTGGTCACAACCCCGTCGCTCGATCCGCCACCGCCGACAGCATAGCTCTGAACGCCGACATACTTACCGAGGAAGTCAACCCACAGGAATTCCGTGATCTGGAACGCCCCGCCGCCGATCCGGGTGCTGCCAACGCAAAGCGGGCTGTTCACCACGTCGATGTATGTGCCGGCATCCGAACTGAGAGAGGCCAGCCAGAAACGCTGCGCTTCCATTTTCTCGACGGTCAAGGTGCAGTCGTACCCGGCAGTATTGACGTAATACAGGCAGTCTTGTTGCGGGGTGAAGTTGTGTGCACCCGTGGGCAGGCGGATAGTGGAATCAACACCAACGGGATATTCGCCGGAATATGAGGCGGCAGCACGAAGCAGAGAGGCCATCGCCCGCGGATCAGGCTCAAGCGCGACATTCACGATATCACCGTTGCGCATCTGATGGCTGTTGTTCACATCCTGAGCCGCGCCATATGGCCCCTCAGGCCCGCCGGTGCTGATGAACTCGACAGGTACGCCGCGCAGCTCATCGTCGGCATTCCGGTTGTTGGCAGCGTGGACGCGGACTTGGAGCCTCTTTTCTCCGGTTCCAGCGTCATAGTAGACGCGCTTCACCCAAACCGACCCCTCAAGGCTATTCGATGTTCCATCCAGATCGAGGGTGGTCACATAAGACCAAGCGCCATTGATGGGGTCAGTGGCTGAGTGGATCTCGATATTGCGGTTTCTGCTGTTCTTGATGCACATATACCACGTGCCATCCTCGGCCTGCATGAGGTCAGGTTCAAGCATCGGCGTCGTGCTTGCCCCAACATTCATGGCAATCGGCGGGCCGACGACCATGGCCTGCGCGCCGGGTGTGCTGGTGAGGCTCAACACTTCGCAAATATGAGGTCGCATTGTCACCGGAGTGCCGTTTGTGGGCTCATCAGGCAGCTGCGTTTCGAGGCTGGCCGTCATCCACACCTTGTCGCCGATGTTGTGGAATCTCGGCCCCCAGATAACACCAACAGGCTGCGCGGCACCCGGGATCGTGGTTCCTCGGACGCCCCCGTACTGGTTGCTGCCCTGGATCTGACAGTTGATGATTTCAGGCTCACCAAGCCCGTTCGTGAAGTAGAACGAGAAGTCATAAGGCTCCCCGTCGCCAGCCGTCACCGGAACCATAAATTGGCCTTCCTGCCGGGACCAAAACGGCTGCGCATCGCGCCCGCCGGTCTTGGCCCCGCCAGCCCCGCGCGGGATCGGAAATTGGTTCAGGCGCCGCATGATGCTGCTGTCCCGACCAATGAAAAGCTGCTGTTCCGTCTCGTCTTGGTTCTTGAAGAATGTCCCCAAGAAAAGGTTGTCCGGGAAATCTCCGACGCGCCGCAGACCGTCCACGCCGAAGCCCCAAAACGCACTCTCAAGGTCTGTCGCCGTGGCGTCGACGGTATAACCCTGCCCATAGCAGAACACCTGCTGACCGTCGCGCAAGTCGCCGCGCTGGATCGCGCCGCGCAGCTTGTAGATATCGGAGAACTCTGGGCCAATCTCGAACGCCTTGACACCGCCGATGGTGGTCAGATCGGGATCGGCTTCGGACGCATCGGTCACAATGTACCGGGTGTTTTCCGTCTCAGCGCTGAGAATTGTCCCGACCGGGTAGCTGGCTGTCGCGTCTGCGCGCAAATCGGTCCCGTTGGCGAATGTCTTGATATCGCCTGCGCCGCCGGTTCCATCCGGAAGGGTCACAGTCGCAAGGTTGCCGGTCAGTTCCACGTCGCCGCCGATCAGGTCAATCGCGGTTGCGGTGCCCAGCGGATTGCCGTCACTGCGGATTGCAACACCCTGAACCGCCGAGGTGCTGAGAGCGCTTGCCGGGGCGCGGGAGATATCGCCATCAACCTCGACCAGCACGGTGTTTCCCGGGCCAAGAGTATCGACCTGTGGGAGTTCGTTCGCGTTTTTCTGCGGTGTTCTTGTCATGCTCTATCCCTCAGCGAAGCTCGGACCAGTTTGTGAAGCCGCCGGTCGTCCGGTAGAAATGACCCGGCGGAATGGTTGCGGCGGCAGCGGTCTCGAAAGAACCTGGCGCGCCAAGGGTCGCGATGGTTACCCATGTCGATCCGTCAGTTGAAACCTGCGCAAGCCCGCTGGTAGATCCGTGGACCATCCACTGGATCGGGCGGCCGGTAGCGTTCTGGTAGGAGGTGTTGGCGGTTCGCGACCCGGTCAGGTTCTGCCATGTCTGCCCAACCCCCAGGGCCTTGCCGTCCACCTGCGTTTCTACGAAAGCCTTGACCGACTGCTGGCTGGGCGCGGAGGTCGCGCTGTCGCTGGCCATATCGTCCTCATCGAGAAAGCCCCTCGTGGCCACAGCACCAAGGCCGAGGGTGGTGCGGGCCGCCGCCGCGTCAGACGCCGCAATGAGCGACTTCCCGTAGGCCGTTACCGCGTTCCAAAGCCCGGTAAGGTTCGCAATCGCTGCCTGCACGTTGGTCGCGCTGTTCCCGGTGATCGGGGTGAACTTCACCAGCCCCGCGCCGGTCTCGTCTGTGGTGGTGACGTGCCAGTTATCCGACGGGAACCCCGGCAAGCTGGTGTTGGTGTCAGGATCGCGGATATCCAGCTTCAAAACCTTGTCCGTGAACACAGCAGTGAAGTTGCCCGCGCTATCCGCGTCCAGAGGCGGAGGGACCACAACCGTTCCAGCCTTGTCCGAATAGACCGTCAGAGGGGAAACCGTGCCCTCCTTGTAGAAATACGCCATTGCGCCGGGTACAATGTTGCCATTGCCGTCCAGCGCACGGGGCATCAAAACCCTGTTCGCCATGGTGTTCGCCTTTATGTGGGGAATTATCCGGGCCGCTCTGGACTGGCGGCCTGTTCGTGATTAGGTTGTGAAGATGGACGATTTCGACGCCATCGCGGCCTTTGTGGCCACCATCCTCATCATCGCGTTTATTTCGGTGAGCCGGAGGATTGACTTCAATGAGGCTACGAAAGGCAAAGCGGGCTGGCGTGTAAACCTCGCCTTCTGGTCGATGATAGCCGCCGCTCTCTCCGGCCTACTTTTCGGCATGGGCCACCCCCTCTGGGGGGATGTTCTTGTCAGTATCGGAGGCGGCTTTGCTGCCCTTGCGGTAGCATTTCTAGTAGACTTCCTGCTGCGCTTTCTGCGACGGGGATAGCACCGGAAACTGCCGCCCCGGCAGGCAGTGAGAGTGGGATATTCTGCGGAACCTGACCCGCCATAGCGCTCTTGAGAGCATCGGCACCGCGCATCGCTGTCCGGTCGGCCGCAGACTTCGCCGCCGCCCCAGCAGCCATGATTGGGATCGTGGCCCCGCCAGTCTGGATGCCCCCGAAGATGTGAAGGGCCATCATCAGGCCGTTCCCATTGGGCGACAGCTTGCCGACACGGCGCAAGGCGTTTTCGGACGCCGACCCATGCACAAACTTGCGCATCATATCGACCTCATCAGCGCTAAACCAACGGGCCTTATTGGGGTTGTTGATGATCGAAGTGACCGCCTGACGGTATTTGTTCAGGATGTTACCGCCAGATCCGGTTGAGGCCGTCTGATCGGCGGCCTTGCTGAAGGCATCGTCCAGAAGTTGGAATTTTGCATACCGGGAGTTAGCAGCGCGGGCCAGACCCATCAGGTCGCTTGCCCCTGCCCGTTCGTCAATCAGATCATCAAGACTACGGATCGCATCAAGGATCTGCGGCTGATCTTTCGCCGACCCATACCGACGCCACATATTCTGCCGGATATCATCCAGCTGGGAGAGCGTTGTGGGTTTGCCCTGGCGGCGCTCCAGAACCCGGAGAACCGCGCGGGAGGCATTATCAACCTCCTCAACATAGTTGCCGCTGTCAAACACGTCTGAAACGTTCTGGTAGAGGCGCTGCATGTCATCGCCACTGAAGGTCTCGCCGGACTGATCGACCGCACGATAGGCGGCATTCTTCGCGGATTTGAGCGTCTGGATCGTGGGTTTTTCCTGTGATCGCTGAAACACCCGCGAAACGCCCTTTGGGATGCCGGTCAGACCGTCGACCACCTTGGGTGCGGCACCGCCAACAGCACCGCCAAACAATGCTGTAATGCCCCCCTGCTTTGCGCGTTGCTGGAAGCTTTCCTCACCCTCAGCGAACCCGTAGATCGCCCCCGAAAGCGCGCCAAGTGCGGCACCAGCCCCAGCCCGGCCCAACTTCGACTGCATCATTTGCAGCAGCTTTGCGCCCCCAAGACCGGGCAGGAGTGCCGGCGCAATCTCGGAGGCAAAAGAAAGAACAGGGTTTTCCTCCCGGAACTGCTCTTGGTTCTGGCGGTAAAAATCCCGGCGGTCCTCATAGCGGCCGCGACCCAGAGCCGCGTCGAATGCAGCCGCCGCCTCATCCCCGACGATGCCAAGGGTGGCGCTTTCTCCCACCGCGTTCAGCGCTGTTCCCAGCTTCTCGCCGGGGGTCATAACCCCGTTATCCAGCCCGACCACGTTGTCAATCACGGTGGTGAACAATGTCGGGTCACCTTGCACAACGTCGTTCAGATCGACGCCACCCGGCTGGCTACCCATGCCGGGATTTTGACCAGCCGGGGAAGTGCGCAAGAGGCCCATCAGATCCGTACCAAAAGGGTCCGATTGCGGTTCTGGCACTGCGGGCGCGGGCTGTGTCGCATATTTCGCCCATGGCCCAGATGAAGCCTGTGGTGCGGCAGACTGCGGTGCCTGCGGCTGTGTTCGGTATTTCTCCCAAGGACCGGCCATTATTCCACCTTCACCCAATTGTCAGGATTGCCCGGATCGCCGCCTTTGAAGCGATATCCATCCTCGGTAACGCCCGGTTGTGGCGCCTGAAGCCCGCCAGATTGTGGTTCCGGCTGTTGCGGGGCCACACCCTGCTCGCCCATCCGGTCAACATAGGCTGCGCCGGGTCCAGAACCGGCACGGATACCGGCAATGGCGTTCGCCCGGTTGCGCCGCTTTTGCTCGATTACCTGGGGGCTGTCGCCCGGAATAGGGAAATACTGGATTTCGGCGTTCTCAAATTCCTGCGGGGAGATGACCGCGCCACTTTCACGGCGCAACAGCGCATTGATGAAGTCCCGCCGCGCCTGATCGAACTGCTGAAACTCCTCGGTGCGCATATAGTTGCCAAGGCCGAGAGGAATTGCATCGGTATTCTGCTGCAGGAACTCAAGCCCCTGATTTTCCAGCTGGTCAAGTGTCCTGCCCGCGTCGTTCATGCGGATCAGGAACCCGGTGTTTTTCCCCTGATCAACGTTCATTTTCGGCATGTCACCGCCGCTCTGGCCGCCGCCGTATTGCACGGTGGTCCCGTCAGCCGTGGTAACGCTGAACCCTTGCCCTTTCTTAGCCTGCGCATACTGGATCCGGTCGAGAGGCTGGCGACCTGCGGCCCGTTCCTCTGCGGCATAGCGCCCGTATTCGTCAGCAGGCTTCGGCGGCGCGTTCAGTTCCTGAACGGATTTCAGCTTGTCCAGAACATCGCCATACATCGCGGCAACTGTCGGGAACTCGTCAAGGCTCTGCAATGGCTCCTCCCCAACGGTGCCCAGAAGCTGGTTCAGGCCGTTCAGATCCCCGCGCTGATAGAACTGCATGCCCTGCGCTATACCCTGCTCCACCCGCGCGGCCTCTGCTGCCCGCTCCTGTGCGCCAAGGGACGCGGCATAGGCTTCGGCCTCTCGGCCCATTGCAATCCGGCGCTGCTCCATCATCTGCGCGCGTGACTGCATGTTCTGCTGTGCGCTCTGCATCTGGACCGCCTGCATCGGGTCAAGCTGGGCCAGTGCATTCAGCGCCTGCGGCTGACCGGCGGCAATATCCGCGCCCTGCGTCTGGAACAGGTTGCGGAGAGCGTTCTGCCCCTGCACCTGGTTGGTCTGCTGTGCTGCTGCCGATGACCGGGCCAGCGCGTTCACGATATCCGGCTGTTGGGCCATCAGGGGCAAGCGGGTGTCGAGTTGTGCCATGTGCTGTCCTCAGGTAAATTTGAGCTTGGCGCGCGGTGTCACCTGCGTCAGGAAATTGCGCGGGTCGATCTGCTGCATTTGCGGAGGCTGTGGGGGTTGCTGCTGGGCCAGCACGTTCATCGGAGCGGATTGCGGCCCCATGGGAGCAGAGAGCGCATTCTGCGGGGGTGCCACTGGCGCAGATCCGTGGTTATGGCCGTCTCCGGGGAAATGACCGGCAGGCATTCCTGCTGCTTCGACCGCCCACGCAGGCAAAGAGCTTCGGGAATAGTCCGCGCCCCACGCCCTCGAAGGCCCAACATCGAAATGAAGAGAGTTGTCATAGACCCCGATGCCTCGAAACCCAGCGCCCCTTGCGTCTTTGATGAGCGCGATCCTGTCCTCCCGCGGCATGCCGGAAACGTCCACATCGAATGCGTTGCCGTGCGTGTGCTGGGATCGTTTTGCCCCGCCGACACGGGCGTTGTGCGCGGGATCACGGTAGGCAGAGTTTACCCCCAGATCTCCATATTTGGAGGTCAGGCGATCCCATGCCGCCAGCGCGTCGGAACTCATGTTATCGCGATAGCTCATAGCTTACCCCCAGAACCCGCCAGAGGCCCAAGGTGCGGAGAGGATGTTGGCCGGCTGAGCGCTGCCATTACCGCCGCTGGTCTGGTTCTGATAGTTCCAGATGCCAACGCCTTGATTGATGCCGTTCGAAAGCGCGTTACCCATACCGATGGCACCTGCCGCTTGTGCATTTCCGATGCCAGCCAGGGCATTCCCGGCCCCGGAGGCATAGTTTGCCCCAGCGTTCGCCATATTGGCAGCGGCGGCCTGACCTTGCGCCGCTTGGTCTGTCAGGCGGTTGAGAAAATCGCTGTAGAAGCTGCCTGCGAGAGCGTTCCCGCGCTCCTGCTGTGCCTTGATGGTCGCGCCGCTTTTGAGCATCCCCATGCTGGCCGCACTGCCGTCAATTTGATCCCGCGCGGTCTGGAGGACGTATTGCTGATAAGGGGTGGCTTCAAAGCCGCCGTATTCGGTCCCGCCAGTCGGGTTCGCCTTGGCGTAGGCGTCAGCCGCAGCCCGGTCACCGAATGTCTGTTCCCCGACGCGGTATCGGGTCACATCGCGCGGGCCGTAGTCACGCACCTGCTCGGTGTACTGGTCGGCCCACCCGGCGTTGTGCACGACGTCCTTCATGGAGCCGTCGCCATAGACCTGATCGGTGAACTCAACGACCCGCTGAGGGTCCCCGCCGATCATCGGACGATCTCCGCCCAATAGCTCGAAATCCCGAACCTTCCGGTAGTTCAGCCCGCTGTCATAGAACGGCTGAAATCGCTCTTGGGTCTCATCGTAAATGCGGCCTTCAAGCTCAAGCTGGCTGTTTGCTGCCCGCTCCTGTGCTTTCGCTGCCTTGCGCGATGAGGACGCGCCCAGAAGGGCCGACCCACCGCCGATTGCTGCTGCTGGTCCTGGCATCAGTTCATTTCCTTCCAGAGTTCTTCGGGGGTCTCGGCATACATCCGGTAGATTTCAGGGCCGATCTGAGCCGCCCAGTCATCACCGCCAACAATCCACGCGATGTTGTGAAAAACGCCGTAAATCGCTGCGCGCAGCATGTAGGCCTTTGCCACGTCGTTCCGGTCGCCGCGCTCCAGCACATTGGCCGCGCGCCATTGCAGATACATATTGAGCATGGCCGGGCGCAGAATATGTGCGTGGTCCGCAAAGAAGGGGGTGTATTCCTTGCCGAACGCCAGCCATGACAACAGCGCGTTGTGGTTCGCGCACTTGCCCTCGTCCTCCAGATCGTCCCACTCTTGGGTCGCGTGCCAGAGGTGTTCGGCGAAATCGACGGCGGCAGCATCACCCTTGAACCAGCGCGCGAAATGATCCTCAAGCGTCATGGCTGCTGCGCCTCCAGCGCCTCGACCTTCGCTTGCAGCTCTCGGATCGCCTGCGCCATCTTTTCAAGAGTGATCTGCGTTTCCATCGTGCTGTGCCCGTCCGGCTTGACCAGCGGGACGTTTGCCTGTGGTGTCTCAACGTTGATCATGCCAGCTCAATCTCCCCAATCGCCTCAAGCGTGATATCCGTGTCGTCGCTGATGGTGATTTCAAAGTTGGCGTTGCGGAACTGCCCCAGAGAGCGCCAGCGCACCACCTTGTCGTATTCGCCCGCGCGGCCCATCGACCGCACCTTGTCCCGCGACCACGTTTTGCCGCGGTCCTTTGACACCCGCAGAGAAACCTTGCTGTCAGTGCTGACTGTGACGTCATCTCCGGTTGCCAGCGCGGTGTAGCCGTCTGTCGCCATCATGTACCCACCGCCGATATGCAGCCCCGGTGAGCGCTGCGCCGTCAGTGTGGAATTGCCAACCGCCCCGATCAGCGTGAGGCGAGGCACCCGGAACCGGTTGCCGTTGTTGCGGATCGTGCGAGATACGGCCTTACCGATCAGCGGCTGCCCGTCATCGCTCGGAACTCGATCAAGGCTGAACACCCGGCCAAAGGCGGACCCGACGAAATCAGCGCCAAATGCCTGCACCGAATGCGTGGCCGACCACGGCGTCAGGCTTCCGCCCTCGGCGCGCTCATGCCATTCGTCCATGGCGAGGTCATAAACCCACGCCTCCCGGTCAGCGAAGCGGATGACACAGAACTTGTGGCCCTCGTCCTGATAGTAGAGGCAGTGCGTGGCGTCCTTCTGCTCCAGCGCTGTCTCAACGCCGCGCGTCGAAACCGGACGCATGGACCCGCCGGAAACCAGATAGGCGATCCCATCGTTGCCGACAAAGAAAGCGCCGTTCGGAAACTTGATAAACAGACCAAACCGCAGCAGGCCGGTGTCCATGTCGCCGCCGCTCATGGGGGCGAGGAAGTTCTCGCCGCCGGTCTGATACCAGCGCTCAATAGACTGCTCTTTGAAGATCCAGTAGATGCCCTGGATCACGGCCCCGCGAATGATGTTGTCGTCCGTGCTTTCTGCCGTCGCAAAGCTCAACCCGTCGAATGTCTCCGGCTCGGTCACGTCGGACCAGCCGAAGCGCCGGCCATCCAGTTCCGTGATCACAGTTCGTTGGCCAAGAAACTCAACAGAGCCAACGTCGGAGAATGCCCCTGTATCGGGCTGCGTCAGCGTCTCACCGTCCCAGACGTAGTAATCCCCACCGGCCGACACGACAGCAGACCCATTGTTGCCGGAAATCGACACATCCCCGTCAGCCGAAACCTGCCCCAGCTCTGAAACCGTGCCGTTGCCGTCAATGCAGGACAGATCCGCGCCGGATACCGCAAACACCTTGCCCGCTTCCTGCTCCATCGCCCGGAGTGGCGCCGATGCCAGATCAACAAAGGGCTCCATTCCGGGAACACGCTTGAGGATGGGCTTATCGCCCGCCTTTTCGCGGTAGATGTTGATCAGCCGCGCCGGATCCGCCTGCTGATTGTCGCCGTCCTGTCGGCTGCGCCCGATCCACTCAACGCGCATCAGAAATACTGCGCCCGCTTATCAGCTTCGATTTCGCCATCAGACACCACATTGTCGTTGTCCAAATCTCTCCGGTCGTCCCGGTCGTCAGAGATCAACGCCGCGCGAAACCGCCCCACCGCGCGGGAGCGAGGCATGGCCTGAACCCCAAAGTGCGCCGCGACCTCTGAGGCGAGCAGAAAGGCAAGCGGTAGAAACGCGGTTTCCGGCGTCTCATCTAGGCCCCAAGAAATCGTAATGTCTTGGCTGTTCTGAAGCTCAGCGAAGACGCCATCAAGAACCTGATCGGCATAGAGCTGATCGACTGCTTCCGGCTCCTCATCGGACGAAACAACTCCGATGTGATGCAGGGCCATGTTGACGACTTCACGACGCGTTTTTGCCATCTGCCTTCGCCCCTCGCTTCACTTCAACCACGTCAGGCCAAGCCAGCATTTTTGCTGCCAGACTTTCGCAGTCGATGGTCACGGGCTTATTGCGGGGGAAATCCACGCCGCGCACCGTCACGCAATCCAGTTCACCAGTGTATTTGAGTTTCATCGGCTTACCTCCTGAACTTGTAAAAGGGGCCAGCTGCCCAGCCCCTCAAAAAGTTCAGGTTATGCGTCGGCCACAGCGGCAAAGAAGCCGGTGACAACCCCGTGATCCTTGAGGTCGTCAAGGTCATCAGCGCCAGAGCCGAACAGCATTTTTTCAAAGCCGCCCATCTCCATGATCGCGCAGCCCTTTTTACGCTTGTAGTCGAAATACTCTTCTTCCGACTTCCAGCGCTGCGCCACGCCGTAACCGACCGCCTGAGCGCCGCAGAAGTATACGGGCCCAACGTCAATACCAGCGGCACCGACACCAGACAGGACTTCAATGTCCTCGATCTCCTTGAAGATCATGCCGTCCCACTCGATATCGCCACCCTTGAACAGTTTTTCATTCTGCATACGCAGGGAGACGTCGCGTTGGGCCTGGGTAATGACTGGGTCTGCCTTCAGGTCGCGGAACACCAGGGAGGGCACATAGACGGTGTAGTAGTACCGGCCAGAGCTTTCAGACATAACGGGGCGGATCTTGGGGCTTGCCGTCCGCGCCATGCGCTTCATCAGAGACGCAGCGGCAGCGGTAAGCTTGTCGTTGGTACCATCAACATTCAGCAGGGACGCGGAGTGGTCGTTGCCGGAGTTGTTGGACTTTGCAGCCCCGAACAGAACACGGTCAGCGTTGTCGGTAAGCCAAGCGTCTTTCTGGGCTTCGGATGCGGCGCTATAGGCGACACCGTTGATCGAGCCAAGAGCGGTAATGATCCGATCACGCGTGTTCTCCATCGACCACGTCTTGAGGGACATTTTTGCGGCCTTGCGGAGGTCGATAGCGCTGATCTGGTTGTCCCATGCCGAAGAACGGACGCCGTGGGCGCGCTCTCGGATGGTCAGCTTGAAAGAGCGGCTGTCCAGATCTTCCTCATTACCTTCAAGCGTTGCGCCATTCTCAACACCTGCGCCGGTCAGGCGGTTGACCAGTGCGTAGGTGATGCTTTCACCTTTTTTCTTGGTCAGATCTTCCTTGACCTGGATGATGGCATTCTCGCTAGTGCCCATTTCAGGCGCGAAGCGGTTCTGCTGGACGTGTTCAACGAAGAACTTATCGTCCCACTGCTGGACCGTGAGGCCAGTTGCTGCGGTTGTTTCAGCCATTTTTCAATTTCCTGTGATTGTGGCGGTCAGGAGCCGATCACCTTGTCCAAAGGTGTTGGCCCGCCCCATGCTGTCGCTTTGGGGCCGCCGCCTGTGCCGGTTACATTGGCCATAGAGGGGGCAGCTTGCGCCGCCTTCTCCTGGGCCTGCTTCGTCACCAATTCTGCCTCGATCTTTGCCCGGATCTCTTTCTCCAGCTTTTCACGGTAAGCGGCGGGATCATTCCCAACCTCTTGCGCGACCTGCTGTTGCTGATGCCACTTGACCATGGCGCCCCAGGGGGAGCGTTCGGCCAAAATCGCCTGATGAAGTGCCGGATTGGTACCGGCCTGCGCTTTGAACGCAGCGAGGGCGGCGTCGACCGTCTCATCGCCGTGCTGTTGGCGTGTCATCTCTTCTGAGAAATTGAGTTTGACCTCTTGGGCCATCCCCTGCACCTGCTGCTGCATGTACCCCATGCCTTCCGGGTCGATAAACTCGGGCGGCTTGGGCTGCGGCGCAGGAGGCTGTTGCTGCTGTTGAAGCTTCAGTTCACGCAATTGCGCGCGAAGGTCTGACACCACTGAAACTGGCACCATTTCAGGTGCATCAGCTTTGGCGGGTTCAGGCTCCGTCACCGGTGCTGGTTCAGGCGTGGCCGCCTCTACAGCCTCCGGGGCTTCGGGTGTAGCCTCAGGGGTAACTTCCGGGGTTTGTGGCGCATCGCCTTGCGGCTGCTCGCCATTGAGGATCTGCTCAAGGTCAGACATTGGAGTTCACCTATCGTTGTGAGTTACGAAACGCCCGTATCGTCGGCGGCACGGATCGCCCTTATCGCTGGCGGCGCGGATCGCCCGGTTCACCCCGGCGGCGGGTTAAGCAAATCGCGGCGTCTGAGCCTCAATCTGCAATCTCTGAGCGTTCGCCATGTTCTCGGCGACCTCGCTCTGCGTTTTCTCAACCTCTGCCTGCTCCTGCGGTGAGGGCTGCGCGCTCTGAAGCGCCTCCAAGAGCTTCTCTTTCTTCTTCGCGGGCAGGACGGGGTCAGCCTCGATCAGAACCGCAGGCGGCAGTGTCGGGCCGTACTTCATCAAGGCTTCGAAGATCTCACCCTCAAGGGTCACGCGGTCTGGCACTTCCTCAATGAGGATATCAACATCCAGCTCTTCAACGTTGTTCTCGATGGCGACGGGTTGCTGCAAACGCGGATCGCCGGGGTAAAGCCGCAGCTGCATAGCGATGGCCTGCGCTTCCTCCGGCGCGGCCTGTCCAAGCTGTTCCTCAAGGGTCACGGGGCGATTGAGGCCAACGAAGCGCGCGCCGTATTCCTCATCGGTGACACGGACCCACTTTTCTTCTGTCCAAAACTGCTTAATCCGCATCCAGATGTGGCGGTAAACCTCGCGGGTGAAGCGGTGCAACTTGTCGCTGAGGCTGGCCAGTTCGATCATGCCGCCTTGCTGCCGCGCCAGCACCGCCCGGCCGCTCTGGCTTTCCCCGGTCTCACCGGCAAGAGCGGCGTTCGCGCCCAAGAGGTCGATTTCGTTCTTGGCATCCTCGAACATACCCATCTGGGCCGAAATCTGGTCGTTCGTGGGCATGAGTTCGAAAGGCTTGATGCCAACACGCGCGGCCTCCTCGAAGGCCTCAACGTTCACTTCGATATGGCCATCAAAGTTGGCCAGCTCGCGCTTCATGTCGCTAACGCTGTCAACAGCCCCCTTAACGCCCATCGTCTGCCGAGAATTGATGCCATGCAGGGCCTTTGACCGGCGCTTGTTGATCTCATCTTGCGGGTCGAACATGTCACGCACGATGCCGTAGCGCTCATTGTCTCGCCCGACATAGGCCGCCTGCATGATCAGGGGGCAAACGCTCCCCCCGTCCTCATCGGTGTAAGGGCTTTCTCCGCTGTCCAGCTTCTCCCCGGAGACGAACTTGCACCAGTGCCAAACCTCCCCTTGGCGATACCACATCAAAACAACCCGGATACGCTTGCGGGTGGCGTCAACCCAAGCCCGCTTGGGGCGGTCATCGTGGGTGTCTGACGTTCCGAGACCCTGATCAGCGTAGAGGCCCTGAACAAGCTCCTTCCTGTCCGGGTACTCCGCGAGAAAATCGGCCTCGTCCATCCAAATCACCGCGCCTTTGTAGCGGGCATCGGAGAAATCAGACTTTCGGGAGTGCGGATCGTAAAACAGGCGGTCCCATGGGTATTGGTTAATGACAACCTCAACCTCGCCCTTTCGGTTTTGCTTGTGAACAACCTCGGCAGCACCGTAGCCCTCAACAAGGAAGTTGTCGTAGACCTCAGACCGCGTGTAATCCCAATCCTGATTGTCGCACACGTAACGGATTGCGTCGGTTGCCGCCTCTGCGCCCTCTTGGTGCTGCGGGCTGCGGGGGAAGGCCTTTGGGTCCGTGCGCTGCTTGACCTCCAAGCCTTTCAGCCACTCAACCTTGCGGCGGATGCGGTTGTACTTTACCGGCGGCTGGCCACGCTTCTTGAGGGCGGAAATCTCCTCCGCAGAAAGCTGGTTGCCGTCGACATAATCACGCGCACGTTCTGCCTCCGTGCGGGCTGAGCTGGTCGCGCTTTCGTATGCCTCGAACCACTGTTCTAGGGTCGAGAGTTCTACGCTGTTTTCCAATTCTCTTCCCCTTGATCGGAACCGAAGTACCGGCGGCGGCCCTGGCTCTGGGATTGATCGTCGCGGCGGGGCACTGGGCGCCGAACCGGCATCTGGTAGTGGATCAAATAACCGCCCGCGTCGTTCAGGTGGTCATGACCGGTTGTCTTGTCCGGGACGCCGTTTGCGTCATATGCCTGCTGCTCCTGAGCCTCAGCAAAGCGCGGCGCGGCAGTATCGTTCACCTTGAGGCGGCCCTTCGTGTACCCGGTGTTGACCGCGAGGATACGGTCCTTGACTGGCGGGTTTTTAGGCTTGGACCGGACCTTGAAACCGGCGGTGCGCAAAAGGGTCAGATCCGAACGGCTGGCATCAACGGTTTTGCGACTGTCTCCGCTGTTGTCAGGGTAGATCGTGATCGGGTGGTCTCCGAACTTCTCGCCCAGAACCTCGATAAGGTGCGGCGTGTCAACCAACCCCTGCAATTCCCCTACCACGTGCCAGGCATCGCCACGCGGAACGGTGATGACCGACGCCATGTTGTTGACGTTGAAGTCTTGGCCGATGTGCAGAGGCTCCTTCGGCTTGATCACCTCGGCGCTGCGGCACTCCTGCCTGTCGTAGTTTCGATAAACCGTGCCGCTGGTCAGGTTGACGAAATCGCCCATCAAATAGGCGCTGATCAGCTCCTGGGGGTAATCCTCCAAAAGCGTCGGAATGTAGTCAGGCGGGAGGTAAGCCTCGTTTTCGTAAGTGCTGGCCTGCACCATTGAATAGTTGCTCTTTGGCTCCCGCTTGAAGCTGTCGTAAACCCAGCGGAACCCCTCTGGCGTTGTAGTCACGCCGATGCCGTTTACGACCCCGGGAAGAACCAAGCGCATCCGGGCAATGATCTTGCGCCATGCCGCCTGCGCCTTGTCCTGCGCCAGAATGTCGATCTCATCCACCAGCGCGCGGGCGATCTTGAAGCCAACGATCCCCGCCGGATCGTCCATAGATCGGCAAATCACCACGCCGTAGTAAACCTTGCCTCGGTATAAATGCGCTTCCTTGTCTGCCCGCTTGACCACAACGCGGAAGCCCAGCAGCTCGGCGGCTTCTTCCAGGGTGGGCCAGAAAGTATCCCGAATGTCCCTGTACGTTGGGGCGAAGTACCCTTGCGCTGTTCCGGGGTTCTCGCCCGCAAACATCAGCAGGTCGAGACAGCCCACAAACGTTTTTCCGCTGCCAAATCCACCAACGTAAGCGCGGAACTTAGTGTTGAGGCCGCGAAGAAAAACCCCCTGTGGGTTACTCAGGTTTAGTGACACGGACCTTGCCGACCGGATCAGCCACGTTGATGTTGAAAACCATCGGCGGGGCTTCTGGGTCTTCGCCCCGCCCGGATCCTTCCAGCATCCCTAAGTGACGGGCTATCTTTTCAAGTGCGGAAAGCTTGTCGTGCATCTTGAGCTTGACCCCCTGAGCAGTCAGGGAGACCTCAGAAATGGCGGCGGCAGTCTCATTGTCAACCTCAGTGCTGGGCTTAAGCTCGACCGGGTACAGTGCCGGATTGCCCTCATCGTCAATTGAACCGTCTGGCGCGCTACCCCACGCAACCGCCTTGCGAATGTCCGCAAAGCCGATCCGCGCGAGTTCCTGCAATACGCGGTCTTGGGTGATTTCTGTCCTGTCCGAACGCTTCGATTGGGCATCTTTGAGCGCTTTCGCGATTTCAGGTTTTCTTAGGTTTTCATGACCAACCGAATGCGCGGTCTTGGCGCTGTATCCAGCACGGATGGCAGCCTGCGTAGCATTCAGGTCAACGAGGTATTCCTCAACAAAGCGCTTCTGCTTAGGTGTCAGTTTCGCGTTATCGCCGCTCATAGGGGCAACCCCGCTAATATTGTTGATTTATGGATATAGAAACGCGCCCAAGCGGGTATTCACCACCGGGCGCAATGTTCTATTTGTGATATTCTAAGCCCCGTCGCCCCACATTCAGCATCGTAATGAAAGCTCTCGCTTCCCCGCACATGCTGTTGACGCCTTTGCGCATGATGGGTTCTGGCCGGTGACGGGGAGTGCCGGAGAAAGGAGTGGTGCGGGACGTGTGTTGAGCGCGGGCCGGTCGCTACTCCGGCTGGCGAGGGGCTTCGTCCTCTTAACTCGCCGTAATCGTGTCCCTGCGTGTCTGCTTTCCACGCCGCCGCGCTCAGGTGGTGCCCCGGCCCTTTGGATTGGTTTGCAGGTGATCAATCCCGCCTTATCCCCGGTCCCCCAAAGGTGGTAGCCGTAGCCCCAGAACACCGCCAGAGAGCGGCTGTGCGGGTCTTTCCCCGCCTGTCAGCCCTGCGCTGGACCTGCGAAAGGGGCGCGACCCCAATATGCTCTGAATTGCAGTAGCACCCAAGGCCGCTGGGGCTTTGGGTTGCGCTCGCACCTACCGTCTCACCGGGTCTGGCGGTCACCGGCTGGGCCGGATGCAGAAAATATACCACCCGAAGTGTCACCCGGCAACCCTTTGCACAAGCCCTTGCGTATCTTCACCAGATACACGCCGGTCGCCAAATGTCATTTCATACCAAACCCGACCTGCCTCAACCTTTTTCACATCCACAAAGAAGCCCTTGAACGGGCCTCCGATCAGCTTGGCCGGCTCCCCCGCGCACGGCATGAATGCGCGGATGCGCTCAAGCTCTTGCCGCTCCTGTTCAGTCGGCAGGCCCATTGCTTGATCAACGTCGTCTTGCGTCAACCGTACAGGCTTGTCAGCTATCGAGAACACGCCAGACACGATTCGGCGCTGACGCATAACGTCCCAATGGGGTTCGTAACTGAAATTGGCATAGATGATGCGGGCTATCATCGGCGACACGAATTCCCGGTCTTGGCCATTCACCTTGCGGAACTTGGATACCTCCGGGTAAACGACTTGCACCCCCGCGCCATCAAAGACACGCTCTAGCACCTCCTTGGTGTGGGCCTCTTTCTGCGGGGCGGTGATTAGGGCATGCCATACGGGTTCGCAGGGCTTTCCTACGATGCCGCGTGACGACCGGAACGGCCACGGGTCGCCTTCTTTCAGGTCCAGCGTCATTGCTTTCCCCCTGCCTGCTTCTTGCGCAGAGAAATGCCCGAGCTGATGGTGGTCGCGCTCCTGCCGCCAAACACCTGCGAAATGACGCGGTGCGGGATATTGTGACCCTCGGCAAGTTCCTGCCAGCACTCGCGGCGCAGGATAGACACCCGGTTGTTGTTGCTGCCGTTGACGGGATCCCGGCCCAGGAATAGCTTCACCGGGATGCGGCGATCTTTGGCAAACTGTGAAGCGATCCGCCGGGCCTTCCTTGCGGCCTCTTGGCGTTCGCGGGGGTTGAGGAACCGCTTGTGCGTGAGCTTCTTCGGAGCCTTCTCCACCGGCGCGACCCCCTGCCAGCTCTTGTGCATGGCGATGTTTTCAGCACGGGCGAGTTCGATCATTCTCTGATAAGACATTGATTTACCTCCTAAAATGGGATTTCGTCGTCATCAATGTTGTGCGAAGAACCGCTTTGGCTGCCGTACCCGTGAGGCTCCTGATCCCTGCGCGGCTCGGAGTACCTGTTGGGTTCGCCGTAGCCGCCACCACTTCCCTGGCCGCCTTCGTTGCGGCCATCAAGCATGGTCAGCGTGCCGCCGATGCCCTGCAAGACCACCTCGGTTGAATAGCGGTCCTGTCCGCTCTGGTCCTGCCATTTGCGCGTCTGCAGCTGGCCCTCGATATAGACCTTGGAGCCTTTGCGCAGGTACTGCTCGGCCACGCGGACCAGACCTTCGGAGAAAATACAAACCGAGTGCCATTCTGTCTTTTCGCGGCGTTCGCCCGTGTTGCGGTCTTTCCACGTCTCAGAAGTGGCGATCCGCAGGTTGCAGACCTTGCCGCCGTTCTGAAGGCTGCGCACTTCGGGATCACGGCCCAAATGCCCAATCAACTGGACCTTGTTCAAACTGCCTGCCATCAGTGGGACTCCAATTTTGCTTTGTGTTTCAGGACGCCTGAAAGGATCGTGGTGTGATGCCGCCCAAAGTGCTGCCCGATCTGTTCATAGCTGTAACCTCGGTCGTGAAGCTCCGCCCAGATCTTGCGACGGGGGGCCTTGAAGTGATCGAAACGCGATGGGCCGCGAAGCTCACTCGGCAAGACCTTGTGTGCCATCGCCACTGTTTCTGTGACTTGCTCCATAAGGCTCGATGGGGTGGCAACGGAACCGGGCCTCATCCGGTCATGCAGCCCAGCGGTGTAAGCGTCCTGACGGATCTTTTCCACCAGCTCTGCGCGCTCTTTGGCGTGGCGCAGCTCCATTTCAATAAGGCTCTCGGCGGTCATTCTGCGGCCTCCCTGAATAGCGCCTGTTCAGGGTCGCCAACCATGCAATCCCCCTTCAACGCGATATCAACGGCTGCTTTCCTGTCTTCTGGCGATTGTCGGGGAAACATCTCATCGACCATTGCCTGAATGCGCGCCCGCTCATCATCGGTTGGCGGGCGCCTTACCGGCTCAGGATCTGGTTCAGGCTGGGAAAGCGCCGCGATCATATGGCGGCGCGGGCTGGACTTTGCCTTGCACAGGCGCTCAATCTCATCCCAAGACGGGAACCATTTCCAAGTTTGCTGCAGAAGCGCATAGCGCACCACATCGGCTGGGAATTGTGCCAAGCGAGACGAATACGCAGTGAGCTGAAGTTCTGCAGCGATACCGTCAGTTCCGCGCCCAGCCGTAAGAACCGAAAGCTCCGCCAACCAGCGCTCGATCTGCGGAATGGGGGCTGGTGTCTGGAACTTCTTCAGATCTTCGATTGCGGCCTCTCGCTGTGCCGTGGTTCCGTGAATGCGGCAGCCTACTGCAACCTCATAACCGGGGAGGTACTCTCCATTGGGTCCGGTTGGATAACGGCCCTCAAATTTGACCTCCAAATTGACGCCGTGCGACAGCGCCCGCGAGACCGCCGCCTTGTCCATGTCTGCCGGGGTATGCTTGGCCAGCCATACGGCGATTTCGGATGAATTTTGGGGCGACGTCGCGACATCTGTTCCGCCAAGCTTGGAACCATCCGCGTTTCGTTTTCCGGCTTTTGACGGTGTTAAGCTCTGTCCAATAGGTTCTAAAGTCATCTGCGATTTCCTCAATGTCGGCGTCGGTCAGGTTCAGCTCGCGGGCGAATTCGCGATATTCGTCGTCAGGCACCCACTCCTCCGGCAGTCGATAAGTCTTCGGCTTCTTCGGTTTTTCAGGCTGGGGAGCTACAAGGGGTAATGACGGTTCAATGATGGTTATTGACGGTTTGGGTGCATCTGGTGCGGGGGTAGAGGTGCATTTCATGCGGGGGGGTGGCGCATCTGGTGCGGGGTGCATTTCATGCGGGGGTGCATCTGGTGCGGGGGTCGGACGCACGAAATAGAGGTTCGACCCGTTGCGGCCGGCACCCGGAATTATCTCGACGTAACCCTGCAGTTGGAGCTTTCTGATGTTCGTCTGAACTGCCCGCTCTCCAAGCCCTGTGCGCTGGCACAGGCGGGCAATTGACGGATAGCAGCGGCCCTCATCGTCGGCATGATCGGCAAGAGCGAGCATGATAAGACGCTCGGTTGCACCAAGTGTTTCGCTTTCGAACACGGCGGACATGACCCGGATGCTCATGTGATCTCACCTCGGTATTCCACGCCAATCACCGCGAGAGCCTCAGCGACAGTCGATGCCACCGCCTTCTGCCCGCGCCATGTGGCGTGCCATTTCTGTTGATCAGGGGTCAGCTTGCGGGCGCTTGGCGGCTTGTTGCCGTCCTTCACCTCGATCAGGAAGCTTTGACCCCGAAAGCCGACGGCGAGGTCAGGAAAGCCCTCACCAGCCGCGTGTGTCGGCGTGACGGTTGCCCCAGCGGCGCGCAGGGCCGCGACGATCTCGCTTTGATTGGCGTCAACCTTGGCTGCGTAGCGTCTTGCCATCAGCTCTTCCTCTTGATGTAGGCCCAAACTCGGGCAGCGAGTGACTTTTTCGGGGGCTTTGACAGGACGGCGTGCGTGGCCTGATATGCGGCCTGCTGCGCGCTATGCTGGCCTCTGGTATCCCTGCGTGCCTTTGCTGCCTTGAGGGCTGTTAGAGCTGCGCTGCGCGAGTTCATCTCCACCCCGCCTCTATCTTCTCTGTTTTTGCGTTGAATGCGGGGTTGTGCAGATCTTCTGACCACTTCCCGTCGCGGCGCAGGTGGATGCGAAGTGCAAAGAGACAGGCCGATGACTTCTGACGGTCGATAGCTCTCAGGACGGGATCACTCATACCCGCCACCCCATGTGTGATCGGATACGCTCTGCGCGGATTGTGATGAGGTTAATCATTGCCGGCCTCACGCTCCTCGCGCATGGCAGCAGCAACTCTGTCCGAGAGAAGGCGAACCGAAATGGAGACGCAATTACTGCAAATGCAGGCGTCACCCGCTCCCTTGATCAGAAGCGCCCCGGTGCCATCCTGCGTGGAGCAAAAGCTGCAAGCGAGAACGCAGGCGGGGCCATGAGTTTCCGGCGGTGTTGCACCATCACTCTTACGATCATCCGCGCGAGAAGCCGCTTCCAGTGCGCGGGCCATTGCCTCTCTGGCCTTCTTGCGGAAGATCATTTAAGGGCCTGCGTGGCACAGAGGGCGTCCATGACTTTCGCCACAGTAGCCCGGCGGAGTTCACGCCCTGAGCGAAGATCACGAACAAGGTTCGGATCCTTCACGGCATCTTTGCCGAAAGCGGTTTCAGATACGCCGGCATCTCGGCAATGCGCCTCAATCTTCGCCAGCAGTTCGGGGTGCGGGATGTGGGTTTCTGTCTGCATGAGCAGAAATTAGGATATTTCCAAGGATCTTACAACTGGAAACTTCCTAATGGCGTACTTATGTGCTGTTAGGATAAACCCTTCAACATGGAGAGAGACGAACTCACAATGCTATTGGCCACGAATATACAGGCCCGCATGGCGCAGCGTGGCACGAACGCTGCACAGCTTGCGAAGGCCGCAGGCATGAACGCCACAGCAGTATACGACATACTCTCCGGGAAGAGCCGCAACCCACGCTTGGACACGATCCATAAAATCGCCCGCGAACTTGGGGTTACGGTTCAGCACTTGCTGCGAGAAAAGAGCGACGACAAGTTGCGGGATGATATATCCGCTGTCCTTGATAGCCTGCCTGATGAAGATCGTCGTCGCCTACTGGTTACGGCTCAGGCCTGGATCGCTCAGAAGTAAGCGCCAGAAGTAAAAGCTTCAGCAATTGCCCCTTATCAAGCTGGCTCAGGATTTTTTCCTGATCGCTCTGCGTGATTTCCCTGCATTTCATGTGGGTACTCTCTCTATTCTATCCCCCAGGCCAAGCTGGAACGCGCTCGGATCGCTCAACTATTTGTGAGCCTTCTATAGCTATCCCACACTCCTAGGTATCGCAGAACAGGATTTTTCCAAACTTTTCTCTTGCGATTTGGATTTTTCCTACTATGTTGGTTCTCAAGCAACGGGAGAGCCAACATGCAAGACCGCATTATCGCCTACAAAGGTTTCAACAGGGACTGGACCTGCCGAGAATTCCAATACGAGGTCGGCAAGACTTTCGAGAAAGACGGAGAGATTAAGGTTTGCGGAAACGGCTTCCACGCCTGCCTGCACCCTCTTGATGTGTTCAATTACTATCCCCCGGCATCCAGCAGATTCGCTCTTGTCGAAATGTCCGGGGATACGGACCAGAAGGAACATAGCGACACAAAGATAGCGTCCGCACGGATCGAAATCAAATCGGAGATCCAGATCAGCGAGATGATCAAGGCCGCTGTAAAGCATGTCTTTGACGCCGCTAAATGGATCAAGGGACATGCCGCAACAGGATACGGGGGCGCAGCATCCGCAACAGGCGACAGAGGCGCAGCATCCGCAACAGGCGACAGAGGCGCAGCATCCGCAACAGGATACGG
>NZ_JAYMXF010000011.1:0-171439 GCF_048055755.1 Phaeobacter sp. JH204B | reverse complement strand
GCCCGGCGGGCCGCGGGGGCAGCGCCCCCTTCACTGCACGCCGCAGATTGCCGCAACCCACACCCCAAACCTTTCCGGGGCGCATCTCACACGACGATCTCTGCAGTTTCCAGCACCGCATGTAGCATGACATCGGTTCCGGCGGCCGCCCAGTCCTTGGAAATTTCCTCGGCTTCATTGTGGCTCAGACCGTCCACACAGGGGCACATGATCATCGCCGTCGGCGCCAGATCATTGATCCAACAGGCATCATGTCCTGCACCTGACACGATATCCATATGGCTATAACCGAGCCGCTCGGCCGCCGAGCGCACCGCGCTGACGCAGCCCTCATCAAAGGTGACAGGATCAAAATGACCGACCGGTTCAATCTCCAGCCCAAGGCCCAGCTCGTCGGCGATCTCCTTCGCCTTTACCTCGTATTTCGACCGCATCGACGTCAGCTTTTCAAGATCGGGCGACCGGAAATCGACGGTGAAGACCACCTTTCCGGGGATCACATTGCGCGAGTTCGGGTAGACGTCACAATGTCCGACTGCCCCGACCGCATGGGGCTGGTGCGCCATGGCAATCTGATGCGCCGCCTCCGTCATGCGCGCCATGCCAAGGCCTGCATTGACACGCATGTTCATCGGGGTCGATCCGGTATGGGCGTCCTTGCCCGTGACCGTACATTGCAGCCACCACAGGCCCTGGCCATGGGTCACCACGCCGATATCCTTGTTTTCCGCCTCAAGGATCGGCCCCTGTTCGATGTGCAATTCGAACATCGCGTGCATCTTGCGCGCGCCAACCTCTTCATCGCCCACCCAGCCAATACGTTTCAGCTCGTCACCAAAGGTCTTTCCCTCGGAATCTTCCCGCGCATAGGCCCAGTCCTGCGTATGCTTGCCTGCAAAAACACCGGAGGCCAGCATCGCCGGAGCGAACCTCGTGCCTTCCTCATTGGTCCAATTGGTAACCACGATCGGATGTTTGGTCTTGATGCCTAGATCATTGAGTGTGCGGATGACTTCCAGCCCGCCCAGCACCCCAAGGACGCCGTCATATTTACCGCCAGTGGGCTGCGTATCCAGATGTGATCCCATATAGACCGGCAGCGCATCGGGGTCGGTTCCTTCGCGACGGGCGAACATATTGCCCATCGTGTCCAGCCCCATAGTGCAACCTGCCGCTTCGCACCATGTCTGAAACAGCGCGCGCCCCTCGGCATCTTCATCGGTGAGCGTCTGGCGGTTGTTGCCGCCCGCGACGCCGGGTCCGATTTTTGCCATCTCCATCAGACTGTCCCACAGCCTGTCACCATTGATCTTCAGATTCTGTCCAAGCGACGTCATCTCAGCTTCCTTCCCTGTTGCCCTGCTTTTTTGCAGGGTCCCGCGGCTTTGCGCCTTGTCGGTGGCTTTGAAACGCTGGTCATGATTTGACCAACTGGTCAAACTCAGGCTATCACGGGTGGACATTCAGTCAAGAAATTGCGTCTAACAAGACAAGAAAACTCCGGCGCGCAGAGCCGGTTGAGCGAAATTCAGGCGCGCAGCGGTGTTGCGGCCACCAGCGAGAGCCCAAACAGCCCCATGCCCAAGGATCGCAACCCCACCCGCATTCAGAAAAAGAATCGCGCCACCATTCTGGAGGCCGCATTGGAAGTATTCTCCAACAGCGGATTCCGCGGCGCCACTGTCGACCAGATTGCCCGTGCCGCCGGGTTAAGCAAGCCCAATCTTCTCTACTATTTCCCCTCGAAGGAGGCGATTTTCACGGAACTGCTGTCGGGGCTGCTTGACACCTGGCTGGATCCGCTGCGCGCCATCGACGCCGAGGGTGACCCGCTGGAGGAACTGCTGTCCTATGTACAGCGCAAGTTGCAGATGAGTCGGGATTACCCGCGCGAAAGCCGCCTGTTTGCAAATGAAATTGTCCAGGGCGCCCCACGAATGCTGGAAACCCTGTCCAAGGATCTAAAACCGCTACTGGAAGAAAAAGCGGATCTGATCGAAGGCTGGATGACAAACGGCAAGCTGAACCCGACCCATCCGAAGCATCTTCTGTTTTCGATCTGGTCGCTGACCCAGCATTATGCGGATTTCGATGTGCAGGTCCGCACATTGATGGGGGATGAGGATCCGTTTGATGCGGCACCAGAGCATCTCGACCGGATGTTCCGCCGGATGCTGACACCTCCCGGTTCCGGCAGGTCCTGATCCTAGCCAAACCCCCGTTCAACAGTGTGATGCGATCAATAGCAAACGGCGCGCCGATCAGGACGCGCCGTTTCCAATTATGTCAGCCGGGCAGCGTGTTAGGCCGCCAGCCCCCCCTATTCGGCCGCCGTCACCGACGGGTTGTTGGGATGGGTGGTCCAATTTGCATATTCATCGGACACCACTTTGCCCGTGCGTTCGTCGATCTGACCGGCGGGCACCTCCTCCATGGTGATGCAGCCTTCGACCGGGCAGACATTCACGCAAAGATTACAGGCGACGCATTCGTCATCCTTGACGGTAAAGACGCGGTCCTCGCTCATCGCGATAGCCTGATGCGAGGTGTCTTCGCAGGCGGCAAAGCAGCGACCACATTTGATGCAATCATCCTGATTGATCTTGGCCTTGGCGACGTAGTTCAGATCCAGATACTGCCAGTCGGTGACATTGGGCACGGCTTTACCAACAAAATCATCTAGACGGTTGTAGCCTTTGTCATCCATCCACTGGTTCAGGCCCGAGATCATCTCCTTCACCACGTTGAAACCATAGGTCATGGCAGCGGTGCAGACCTGCACGTTGCCTGCACCCATGGTCATGAACTCAGCCGCATCGCGCCAGGTGGTGACGCCGCCAATGGCCGAGATCGGCAGGCCATGAGTCTGCGGGCATCGGGCGATTTCGGCCACCATATTCAGCGCAATCGGCTTCACTGCCGGGCCGCAATAGCCGCCATGTGTGCCCTTGTCGCCGATGGTTGGCTCAGGCGCCATGGCATCAAGATCCACCGATACGATCGAGTTGATCGTATTGATCAGGCTGACCGCGTCGGCACCGCCCGCTTTGGCCGCCCGCGCTGGGTGGCGAATGTCGGTAATATTCGGCGTCAGCTTCACAATCACCGGCTTGGAGTAGTATTTCTTACACCACTCCGTGACCATCTGGATGTATTCCGGCACCTGCCCCACGGCAGAGCCCATACCACGTTCGGCCATCCCATGCGGGCAGCCAAAGTTCAGCTCGATCCCGTCAGCACCGGTAGCTTCGACACGCGGCAGGATATCCTTCCAGGCCTGCTCCTCGCAGGGCACCATCAACGAAACGATGATGGCGCGATCTGGATAGTCCTTTTTCACGCGGGTGATTTCTTCCAGATTCACCTCAAGCGGGCGGTCGGTGATCAGCTCGATATTGTTGAGCCCCAGAAGGCGGCGGTCCGCCCCCCAGATCGCGCCATAGCGCGGACCGTTCACATTGACCACCGGCGGGCCTTCGGAGCCGAGGGTCTTCCAGACCACCCCACCCCAGCCAGCCTCAAAGGCGCGGCGGACATTGTATTCTTTATCCGTCGGCGGCGCAGAGGCGAGCCAGAACGGGTTCGGAGATTTAATCCCCAGAAAATCTGCTGTCAGATCAGCCATTTGTCTGTTCCTTACACTGGCAACACAGGGCCGGGTCCGGCCCTGCTGCTGGCTTAGCCCATCAGGCTGGCGTGAATATCCATGGCCGCATCGCGACCTTCGGCGACGGCCGTCACTGTCAGATCCTCGCCGCCAGAGGCACAATCACCCCCGGCCCAGACCCCCGCGACCGATGTCCGGCCCTGCGCGTCCACCTTGATCTTGCGCCCATCAAGCGCCAGCGCGTCCGGCTGGCCCTCAAGCGTCTGCCCGATCGCCTTGTAGATCTGGTCGGCTGCGATCCGCACCGTCTCGCCGGTGCCGGTCAGCTGACCGCCTTCGCTGGTGGTATACTCCAGCTCGATTTCCGCACAGGCGCCATTCCCGTGCACAGCCACCGGCTGAACGTTGAACATCAGTTTTACACCCTTGGTGGCCGCAAGGTCCTGCTCGAACCGGCTCGCCCCCATGGCGTCACGGCCGCGGCGGTAGGCGATGGTGACATTCTCGGAACCAAGAAGCTTCGACTGCACAGCCGCGTCAACCGCAGTCATGCCGCCGCCGATCACCACGACATTGCGACCGACCGGCAGGTTTGCCAGATCATCGGCCTGACGCAGCTCGGCGATGAAATCGACTGCATCACGCACACCGTCCTTGTCCTCGCCCGCCGCCCGCAGGGCGTTCACACCGGCAAGACCGATGGACAGAAACACTGCGTCATATTCGGCCTTCAGAGCATCGAGGCTCAGATCGCCACCAAGCTTCTTGCCGTATTCCATGGCAATTCCACCGATCTGCAGAAGCCAATCGACTTCTTTCGCCGCAAAATCATTGGTGGATTTATACGCGGCGATCCCGAATTCATTCAGGCCGCCCGCCTTGGACCTGGCGTCATAAACGACAACGTCATGGCCCAACATCGCAAGACGGTGCGCCGCAGAGAGACCCGCCGGACCGGCACCAACCACGGCCACTTTCTTGCCGGTTGTTTCGGCGCGGCTGAAAGGGTGCACGCCCTTTTCCATCAGCGTGTCGGTTGCATAGCGTTGCAGACGGCCAATCTCGACCGGCTTGCCTTCGGCCGCTTCACGAACGCAGGCCTGCTCGCAGAGGGTTTCGGTCGGGCAGACCCGCGCGCACATCCCGCCAAGGATGTTCTGTTCGAGAATAGTCTTCGCCGCCGTTTCCGGGTGGCCGGTCTGGATCTCGCGGATGAACTGCGGAATGTCGATGGAGGTTGGGCAAGCCGTAATACAGGGCGCATCATAGCAGAAATAGCAGCGATCCGCTGCCACCGCCGCCTCATGCGCCTCATATTGCGGATGCAGATCTCCAAAGTTGTCGGCAATTTCTGAGGCGGACAAACGCCCTGCCTGAACGCCGGATGCCTGATGGCTGGTCGCCATTGGGTGTCTCCCTGGATTTGTTTATTATGCAAACCAGAGTGCCACAGTTTGATTTTTTATCAACTGGTAAAATTTTTGAAATGACGTTTTTCTTAGCCTGCCCTGCCGAGCCTCCACTCAAGGCGTTAAAAACAAAAACGAAAACCGCGCCGCCCAGAATATGGGCAGGCGCGGCATCCCTCAATCTACCCGCGCGCTCGGGACAGTATCGGTGTCAAAAAAGGTCAGGATAACTGATCTAAAACAACGCCCGCAGCGCTGCCGACAGGACCATTCGCATAGAAAGATTCAGCGCGCGGCTAAGCCCCAGCCACCTCAGGCAAGCATGGCCGTCGCTTCGATCTCGATTTTGGCACGGTCTTCCACCAGGTCTGCAACAACGACCATTGTCATGGCTGGAAAATGATAACCCATCACCGCACGATAGGCGGCGCCAACCTCCGCCTGATGGGCCAGATACTCCGCCTTGTCGGTGACATACCAGGTCAGCCGGGTGATATCGCTGGCCTGCCCGCCCGCCTGCTGCACCACGGTCAGGATATTCTGAAGCGCCTGGCTCATCTGGCCGATGAAGTCATCGGTTTCAAACACCTGATCCGCAGTCCAGCCAATCTGGCCACCGACAAACAACATCCGCCCCTCGCCGATCATGCCATTCGCATAGCCTTTTGCAGGTTTCCAGCCATCGGGGTGCACGTTGATTGTGGGCATTGGGGACTCCTGCATCGGCGGACGGGGGACAATTATCCGCCAATATCGGTCACCTGAGAAAATACTTCAAGCTTAAAATTTACAGACCTAAAGCATAACCGGGATCAAAGGCCCAGAAACAACAAAGCCCCCCGCATTGGCGGAGGGCCGATGTCGTCACCTTGCAGTCACGCGCGGTCTGAGGCCGCCGTTACATGCCAAGCGCTTCTTTATACATTTCAAGAACCGCTTCTTCCTCGGCGATATCGTCCTTGTCCCGCTTGCGCAGGGCGATCACCTTGCGGATCACCTTGGTGTCATAGCCGCGCGCTTTGGCTTCGGCCATGATCTCTTTCTGCTGCTCTGCGAGATCTTTTTTCTCGGCATCCAGACGCTCGAACCGTTCGATAAACTGGCGCAATTCACCAGCGGTCACACGGTAGCTGTCGCTTTTTTCGTCTTCGGTCATATCCATCGTGGGCTCCGTCGGCAAAGGGTAGACATTCGGATCAGCCCTCCAGATACAAGTGCGCACCTCAGTCCGCAAGCAGTGATAGGACAATCCCGCGCAGCGCCCGCCCCAATAGGCAAAATCTGCCACACACCATAACCCACCAGGCCCGCGCGGGTTGCCCCGGGCGCAGCAATCCGATAGGCGCTGCCCCTGAAAACGACCGGCGCATTGGCGCGCCGCCATCGGAGATTGCGATGTACGAGATTCTGGTTTGGGCTGGTGCGGCTGTATCTGTGGCCGGTCTTTTGGGGCTGATGTGGAGCGTTCTGCGCGTGATGCAGGCCAAACGTCAGAAGCTGGACGACGACGCCCTGCGGGCCGTCATCCAAAAGGTCCTGCCCTATAATCTGGGCGCGCTATTCCTGTCGGTTATCGGCCTGATGCTGGTCATGCTGGGGCTCAGCCTGGGCTAAGCCCCGCCTTGCGGTGGCGCCGTTTTCTCCACCGTGTCGGTGACGCACTGCCCCCCGGGGAGGCCGACCGTGACCATGACAGGCCAGCGGCTGACCGCCGGGCACAGCGCCATCTTTCAAACCGGCATATTGTCGAACATATCCTCGGCGGATTCCTCGCTAAGGATCTGCTCCAGTCGCACCATGCGGGTCGGCACACGCCCACCTGCCACACGCAGACGTGCCAATGTCCGATTAAAATCAGGATGCAGCGCAAGCCGATCCTGGCGATGTGCGGCCAATATCTTGCGTTCGAGCCCTTCGGCCCGCTGTATCAGACTGTCGATCCTGCTATTGTCGTTGGTCATTCCACACTCCTCCCTAGAGCCTGCGCGGCGGGCATCACCCGCGCCGCAACACGGGGGTATGAACCGGGACCGGGGGGGGGCTCAACAACGCCCTTCTGCCCGCTCCCGACACCCCTTGTGTTCTGCACAAGTCATCGCGGTTCACCTCACCACAATCGCCACAGTAGCATAGTATCCGCAGCATGACTTTGAGCGAGATCAACCATAACGAGAAAATGAGCAGGTACAAGCCAAGGCACCGACCCCGCGCCCTGATTTACGGTCGATTTTTCGCAGCCCCGGGTGAATGCCCACTTGAACATATTCATTATTTAATATATGTAAGTGCCACAGCAGGAGGGTCCCCATGAAGCCGATCGTCAAAGCCTTTTTTGATGAACAGACAAATACCGTATCCTATGTGGTGCGGGAGCCGGACGGCAGCGCCTGCGCGCTGATCGATTCCGTACTGGATTTTGATCATGCCGCAGGGCGCACCGATACCCGGTCCGCTGATGAGATGATTGCCTGGGTCAAGGCCGAAGGGCTGCGGGTGGAATGGATCCTCGAAAGCCACGTTCATGCCGACCACCTGTCGGCAGCGCCCTATCTTCAGGAACAGCTCGGCGGGAAGATAGGCATTGGTGCCAATATCACGCTGGTACAGGACACTTTCGGCAAGGTGTTCAACGAAGGCACCGAGTTTCAGCGCGACGGCAGCCAATTCGACGCATTGTTCAAACATGGCGATAGTTTTCACATCGGCCAGATGCGCGGCGACGTGCTGCACACACCGGGCCATACCCCGGCCTGCCTCACCTATGTGATTGGCGACGCAGCCTTTGTCGGTGATACGCTGTTCATGCCGGACTTCGGCACCGCCCGCTGCGATTTTCCGGGTGGATCCTCTGAGGCGCTGTTTCAATCCATCCAGAAAATTCTCGCCCTGCCCGATGAGACCCGAATCTTTGTCGGTCACGATTACAAGGCGCCTGGCCGCGACGACTATGCCTGGGAAACCACCGTTGGAGAGCAGAAGGCGCTCAACATCCATATCGGTCAGGGCCGTCCCATCGAGGAATTCGTGGCCATGCGGGATGCCCGTGACGCCACTCTGGCCATGCCCCGGCTGATCCTGCCATCACTGCAGGTCAATATGCGGGCCGGCCGGATGCCAGAACCGGAGGACGACGGCCATGTCTACCTCAAGGTGCCGATCGACAAGCTTTGATCGGGCCTGACACACACTGCGCCGAACTGGGCACAAGCGGCCATAAACAAGGGATATCACGATGAATGCAGATTGGATCTGGGGACTGATTGGCGGTGCGCTGATCGGCTCAGGCGGGGCAGTTTATCTGCTTGGCAACGGCCGTATCATGGGCGCCAGCGGCATCCTTGGAGGGCTGATCGACGGCAGTGGGCGCAATACGTCGGGCGAGCGCATCGCGTTCATCGCCGGTGTCATTCTGGTGCCGCTGGTGATCTGGCTGACCGTGGCCGACGCCCCTGACACCCATCTGACCAGCAACACCGTGGTGATCATCGCAGCGGGCCTGCTGGTTGGTCTTGGCACTCGTATCGCCAATGGCTGCACATCCGGCCATGGCGTCTGCGGCATATCGCGGCTGTCGCTGCGCGGGCTGGTGGCAACTCTCATCTACATTCTTGCAGGCGCCGTGACATTGGCCCTGTTTCGTCATCTCTGGGGGCTAATCTAATGCGGGTACTGCTGTCCTTCGTCGCCGGCGGGCTTTTTGGTCTGGGACTGTTTCTGTCAGGGATGACCGACACGCAAAAGGTCCAGGGCTGGCTTGATATCTTTGGCAACTGGGACCCCACGCTGGCCTTCGTAATGGGCGGCGCGATCCTGCCGATGGCAGTGGCCTGGCAACTGACAGACGGACGCCGCCCACTGGTCGGTGGCTCCTTTCCCAGCCTGCCGCGCCAGGAACTGGACAGGCGCCTGGTGATCGGTTCGGTCCTCTTCGGGATGGGCTGGGGACTTGCCGGTCTCTGCCCCGGACCAGCAATGGCCTCGCTCAGCTATGGTGGGTTTGGAGGCGTCATTTTCCTGGTCTCGATGGGCGCCGGCATGATTGCGGCACCGCCCGTCGTCCAGCGACTGGACCGAACCGCAGCAAGCACGTAAAAGACAGATCCATGGATGCACGCACATTGACCCCCCGCTATTCCGTCTCGCCGCAGATTTCGGTTGAGGACCTGCCACAGCTGGCCGAGGCCGGTTTCACCACGGTGATCTGCAATCGGCCCGATGCCGAGGTACCGCCAAGCCATCAGGCCGAGGCTATCCGCGCCGCCGCTGAGGCGCAGGGGCTTCGGTTTGAGGTGCTTCCCCTGACCCACCAGACCATGACGCCTGAGAATGTTGCACAGCAACAGGCCTTTATTGAGGCTTCCGAAGGTCCGGTTCTGGCCTATTGTGCCTCGGGCACGCGCTGCTCGGTCATCTGGGCCCTTGGGCAAGCGCCGGTGATGCCGGTGGATGAAATCCTCGCCGCAACCGCGCAGGCGGGCTATCAGCTGGACGGGCTCCGGCCGACTCTGATCGCCGTCGCAACCCAATCCGCCCTTGCCGAAGGCGACAGCTGACGTCGTGGCCAAAGCCCGCAACGCCAGATAAGCTTCGCCATATAAACATATGAAAAATAAAGACAGTGCCGATCGTGCACTGTCTTTATTGTTTCTGTCGATAGCGGGTGTTCCACTGAGCTTTCGAAAGGGTCGCATTGCCGCGCACCGTGCGGAGACTGGCAGGACAGCATCAGGCGCGATGGGATTGCGTTATCGCGGTCAGCCGGTACCGCTGTTCAGCCCGGCCAGATCGGAGATTTCCATCGCGGCGGCGTCGGCGTTGAACTCGCCCAGCCCATCTCCGAATCCATCACCCAGACCGTCCCCCATGGGCATCGCGCCAAGGTCCGGCAATTCGCCAAGATCCGGCAGATCACCAGACATCGTATCACCAAGACCGTCGCCAAGCCCATCACCGAGGCCATCGCCCATTGGCATTCCGCCGAAATCGCCGCCAAGGTCGCCTCCCAGATCGCCGCCAAAGTCGGCTCCAAGATCACCGCCCAAATCCCCAAGATCGCCGCCCATATCGCCAAGCCCACCCATGCCGCCCATCGGGTCTTGCAACCCGTCGGCCGCTATGGAGAGATCCAGCGTCGGAGGTTCATGGTCGAGCGCAGCGGCATCGCCGCCCATATGAGTTGAGAATGAGCCCTGATCGGCCGCACTATCATTCACAAGTTTGGTCCGGGGATCTGTCAGCCGCACGGCGCGGGCGCCATTCATCTGCCCCAGACGTCCCTGCGCAACGGCTTGGCCGCTGATCGAGATCATTTCCGTCTCATAGAGATAGGCCTGATCCAGCGGCAGAAGATCCCCCTCCTCGAGCGAGGAGAATTCATTTGCGGGGATCTTCATCTTGCAGAGGATCGCGCGCAGCTCTGCACGCATTGACCCCATATTGCTGCCCAGTGACGGACCCGCAGCATGGGCCGATTGCCCGGCCTGCCCCAGATCCTCCGGCGTGGGTTCCGGCAGGATCAATGTCAGCCCGCCCTGCATGGCACCGCAGGCCAGATCCAGCGTCAGCTCAATCACCCGGTAATCTTCAGCCTCAAGACCCAGAACGAGGCTGCGCACATCCTCTACCTGCGCGCCGAAACGGTAGCCGGAGAAGATCGCCTCATCCTTTTGCTGGGCCAGCATGGAGACCACCTTGGCAAAGGTGCGCTCAAGAAAATCGGCAACCATGGCCGCGTCTGTCGGGGTGTAATTACGTTCGCTCGGCGCCTTGCCTAGAACCTGCCCCATGGTCTGCTGCTGAATGAGGGCGGTCACGGTTGGCGCGTCCAGTGTCGCAGCACCGATACGCCCGTTCGGCCCGTCCAATACCACCAGTAGATGCTTGTCCGACAGATGCGGTGGCAGATCTTCCGGAACACGGTTGGACTGGCGCGCGGCCAGCACAGCGACCGGCAGATCACACAGATCCGCCGCCGCCCGCGCAATCGAGCGGCGCAACGCCTTCAGGGTCAGGGAGCTGGTAAGCCCGCCTTTGCCTTCTTTGGTGGCGGCCAATTTGCGGGCCAATACGCCGCTGCCACCAGTCGCTGCCGATTCCGATTTCGTTTCAGACATAGGTTGTAAACCTGCCCCTCTCGCACCGCTTTGCCATAGGTCTACCCCAAGAGTGGTTACCAATAACTTTACGATAAACAGTTAAACCGGGTTTTCCCGACGAAGAGGTAAGGAAACCTGAAACGCGCCGCTGACCTCATCCGATAGGTAGGCCACATCACCGCCGAGGCGCTGCATGATCTCGCGACAGATCGCCAAACCAAGACCGGCGCCGCCTGCACGTTCTGGGCTAACTCGCGAGAATTTCTCGAAAATCATGGTCCGAAACTCCGCCGGGATTCCCTGCCCATTGTCGATGAAGTCAATGAACAACCAGTCACCGCTCTGCCGCGCCATGATACGCAGCTGCGGCTCTGCCGCGGTGCAGTATTTGTCGGCATTGGCGATCAGATTGATAAACACCTGTGCCAGCCGGTCCAGATCCGATGACAGCCGCATCTCATCCGTCGCCGTATCACGCTGAACTTTCAGCCGCGCGGAACCATCCGCCAGCGCGGTCGCCTCCGCATGATCCAGCACATCGCCGAGCCGCCCGGCGCTGATGTTGAGGCTGACCTGACCGTTTTCCAACACGCTCAGATCCAGCAGATCGTTCAGCAGACGGGTCAGCCGCTGCGCCTCGTCATGGATGATACCAGCATAGCGGCTGTGATCACGGGGTTCGAGGTTCTCAGTGTCGCGCAGGATTTCGGAGAAGGCGCGAATAGAAGTCATTGGCGTGCGTAATTCATGGCTCACCTGGCTAAGAAACGCATCCTTCTGCTGCGATAGCTGGGTCAGCTTTTCGTTTGTTTCCTGAAGCTTGCGCGCGGTTCTTGACAGCTCTTCAGATTGCGCCTCAAGCCGGTTGGAATACTCGAGGATCTGCGCGGTCTCATCCGCCACAGCCAGCAGATCCTGCACCGACACCGACGATCCCCCCACAATCTGCCCCACCATGGCGTGGGCCGCCGCCGCCCCGATCGAGGCGCTGAGTTCGCGTTCCAGCCGCTCCAGAAACGCAGGCGTCGGCTCCGGCAACGGACCACGCCCTCCCTGCCGCGCCAATTCGCTCTGAAAGAACTGCTGAGCCTCGCCCGCGCCCAGAATACGCTGCGACATGATCATCAGATCCTCGCTTTGCGCAACCGAGCCGGTCCAGCCGCGCGGCCCCGACGAATGATCGAACACATGAACAAACTGCGCGCCCTGTAACCGCTCCAAAGGGCTTGGAAAGGTCAGCAATGATCCGATAAGAAACGCCGCCGTGTTCAAGGCCATCGACCAGAGCACCGCATGGACCGTCGGATCAAGGCCCTCGATCCCAAAGAGCGCATGTGGCCGCAGCCAGGATAGGCCCAGCAGCCCCTCGGCCAGCACCCGCGCGGGCAACAGCCCACCGCCAAGCTCCGGCAGCAGCATTGTATAAAGCCAGATCGCAAAGCCGACCGACAGGCCGGCCAGCGCACCGCTGCGCGTGGCGCCGCGCCAGAACAGGCCCCCGACAAGGCTCGGCAGCATCTGGGAGATACCGGTAAAGGAGATCAGACCGATGGCGGCCAGCGCCGCACCGCCGCCCGATAGCGTGTAATAGAAATACCCCAGCGCCATGATGCCTGCGATGGACAGACGTCGCGACAGCAGCACCACATGCCGCACATCCCCCGAGACCGAGGCACCCACCTCCTGCCAGCGCAGCCAGATCGGCATCACGATATGGTTCGACACCATCGTCGACAGCGCCATTGCAGCCACAATGGCCATGGATGTTGCCGAGGAAAACCCGCCAAGGAAAGACAGCATCGCCAACCCTTGCTGTCCCTGCGCCAGCGGCAGGGTCAGCACGAACAGATCCGGATTCGACCCGGCCGGCAGCAACTCCAGCCCGATGGCCGCAATCGGCACCACGAAGATCGAGATCAACAGCAGATAAAGTGGAAACGCCCAGGCCGCGACCCGCAGGTGGCGTTCATCCTCATTCTCGACCACCATGACCTGAAACATACGCGGCAGGCAGACAAAGGCGGCGGCGGACAGGAACGTAATGGTGGCCCAGCGACCGCCATCGACCTGCCACTGACCTATGCTGGAGGCGTCAATCCGCGCCATCGTCTCGCCCACACCACCCACCACTCCCCAGACCACAAAAATGCCCACCGCCAGCAGGGAGATCAGTTTTACCACGGCCTCAAGCGCGACGGCGGTGACAACACCATGATGGCGTTCGTTGGCGTTGAGATTGCGCGTACCAAACAGAATGGCAAAGGCCGCAAGCCCCGCCGCCACCCAGAACACCGTCTGCGTTTCATTGACACTGCGCAGCGGATCAGCCTCGGCAAAGATCGAGAAAGACAGTGTAATGGACTGCAATTGCAGCGAAATATAGGGGGTCGTACCAATCACCGCCAGAATCGTGACGCCAATCGCCAGAAGGTTCGACTTGCCATAGCGCGCAGACAAGAGGTCAGCGATAGAGGTGATCCGCTGGCTGCGGCCGACCCGTACCAGCTTGCGCAGCCCCCACCACCAGCCGACCATTACCAGCGTCGGGCCGAGGTATATGGTGATAAACTCCAGTCCCGAACGTGCCGCGTAGCCCACGGCGCCATAGAATGTCCAGGCCGTGCAGTAGATCGACAGCGACAGCGTATAGATCAGCGGAGATCGCATCCAGCGGGCAGCGCGACCGTGGCTGGCATGGCGGTCCGCCGCAAAGGCGACGATGAACAGAAGGGCGACATATCCCAGACAGACCAGCGCCAGAACATTGAGCGACGCCATCAGTCTGCGTCCCCGCCCCGGCGCGGCTCGCCACCCTCTGTCCAATGTTCCGCCCAGCGGCGCACCGCCAGCGCAAAGCCGAAGCTGGCCAGGATCAGCCCCGCCCAAACGACCAGGATATAAATCATCGCCCGCGACAGGGGCATACCCGACACCGTGTCGGTGGCTGGATAGGGATCAGGGTCAGGCCACATCAGCGGAACCGCAAACAGCAGCGCACCGAGCACCGGCAAGAATCGTGCGACATCCATCAGGCGACGGCGGCGGTAGGTCTTGCGCTCGACAAACGGCGCCGCGGTTTCACCCTCGCCTTCGGCCCCGTCGCCACGGATCATCCCTGGCGGGCCTGTTCGGCCAGATCGGCAGCGGCGGCAGCCGCCGCATCAGACAGTTTGGCCCGGTTCTGGGCAGCCTGCGCGTGCAGATCCCGCACAGCGGTCAGCACCTCATTGTTGGAAAACGGTTTGGTCATGAACCGCGTAACTCCGGCCTGTTCGGCCATCTCCCGGTCGCGCAGCTGCCCCCTTGCGGTCAGCATCAGCACCGGCAACCCCGGCAATCGCGCGCTCTCGCGCAGCTCGCGGATGATCTCCAGGCCGCTTTTGCCCGGCAACATCAGATCCAGGATCACCAGATCCGGCTTGGCTGCACAGATCACCTCTACCGCATCACTGCCATCGGCATGGCTGTCCACCTGCCAGCCGTCGCGGGTCAGCAGAAACCGGATTGCTTCGGTGATATTCGGCTCGTCTTCGACCAGAACAACATGCCTGCCCATTGTGTGGATAGTCCTCCCCTACGCCCGAACCTTCGCGGGGTCATTGCCCCCAGGCGCCTCCGTCCCTGGCGCAACAGTAGCGCTGCGCTTGCGCCGCTGTCAAAACTCTTCCTTCAGGATCGACGGCTCGCGCCGCGCCACACAGTCGCGGCGCGAACAGATCCGGCAGCTCGCGCCGACCGGCTGAGCGGTCTCAGCCACGTCACGCTTGGGCAGGATCAGCATCACAGCATGATACAACGGATCACTGTCGAAATCCGGTCGCTGATGCGGCCAGGAAACCGCCAGACAATCAAACCCGACTGCATTGCGCCCCTGTTGCACCACATCGCGGCGCACGGGTTCCTGCGGCCGCGACAGCGCCGTGTAAAGCGGCCAGAGCGGACAGGAGGCTCCAAAACGCGGCAGGGCGAACCCGGTCACAGGCTTGCGGAACAGGATCGACCCCGAGGCATCGCAGATCACCAGCCCTGCCTCCTGCCCCAGAACTTCAGGCGGCAAGGCCCCAAGCCGCCGCAGCACCGTCGGCAGGTCACAGTCGAACGCACGCGCCAGGGCGACAGGGGCCACGCCATCGCGGGCAAGCCGCTCGGCCAAATCTGTCAGCGGCATCGCCTCGGCATCGGCGCAATATTGCAGCAGCCCGGCGCGGGCAATGGCGGTTCCGGCGGCGCTGACCAGCTCATCGGCCTGCGACAGCATTGCCTCGATCAGCCCGGGGCGGGCGGCCACATCCGCAACTTCCAGTTCCACAAAGTGGTGCTCATGAGCGGCAAAGAACTGCTCCGCCTCTTCCTGGGGCATCCCCCGCCGTTCGACCGATGTGTTGCTCTCATCAAGAAAATTCACCAGCGCACGGCTGCTCTCGGCCAGACGCCGGGAATCCTCGTTGAGGTTCTTGTGGAACCGATCCCGCCATTCGGCCTCCAGCTCGCCGGTTTCGGCGAGGATCGAGGCAGTCGACCGGATGGCGGCAGCGGTAGACAGCACCTCATGCAGCGAAGCCGCCAGCTGAGGATCATGTGTCAGCCGGTCCGACAACGTCTGGACCGTCCGTTCCAAGCTGGCAATCCGCAGTCGGCCCTGGGCCAGAACCTCGGCCCAGCCGGGAAAGCGGCCCGCAAATTCGTCTACCCGGTCCAGTTCGGCCACAGGTCGGGTTAGATCAGCCGCCGCCTCCCGCAGGGTCGCCAGCAACGCCACCTCTGCCCCTTCGGTCAGCATGGAGGGTTCAACCGCCAGCACCCGTGCAAGATCCACCAGCAGCTTACCGCCGATTCTGCGGCGATTGTGTTCAATCAGGTTCAAATAGGAGGCCGAGATATCGACCAGCCGGGCCAGCTCCGCCTGACGCAGTCCCAACATCAAGCGCCTCTCCCGGATACGGCTTCCTGTCAGCGTGTCACGGCCCATGGCAATGCCCCCTCTCAAAAACACGGTGGATCAAGGGTTTTCTGCAACGCAACATAAGTTTCTTTACAAAAAATCCTTAACACCTGTTCATTTCTTTACAGAATAAACCTGCATTTCAAGGGTTTTATTGCGCAATTTTACAAGCCGCGCCCATACTGATTTTGCACGAAAACGTGCGGGCGCCAGCGGAAGTGAGGAGCTGTTGTCGTCATTACACAAATGGGAGGATTACATGTCCAAGACTGACGTATCACGTCGCGGAGTCCTGAAGACCGGCGCCCTGGCAGGTGCCGGCGTTGCGCTTCCGACAATCTTTACCGCATCGTCTGCTGCGGCGTTTACCAACGAACCGACCGGCAGCAGCGTGACGCTGGGCTTCAACGTTCCGCAAACAGGCCCCTATGCCGACGAAGGCGCGGACGAGCTGCGCGCCTACAAGCTGGCGGTCGAACATCTGAATGGCGGCGGCGACGGCGGCATGATGAACACCTTCTCGTCCAAGTCGCTACAGGGCAACGGTATCCTGGGCAAAGAAGTCAAATACGTCACCGGCGACACTCAGACAAAATCTGACGCCGCCCGTGCCTCCGCCAAGTCGATGATCGAAAAGGACGGTGCCGTAATGATCACCGGTGGCTCGTCCTCCGGTGTTGCGATTGCCGTGCAGGGTCTCTGCCAGGAGGCCGGCGTGATCTTCATGGCGGGTCTCACCCACTCCAACGACACCACTGGTAAAGACAAGAAAGCCAACGGCTTCCGTCACTTCTTCAACGGTTACATGTCCGGCGCTGCCCTGGCGCCGGTGCTGAAGAACCTCTACGGCACTGACCGGAACGCCTATCACCTGACGGCGGATTACACCTGGGGCTGGACCCAGGAAGAATCCATCGCCGCCGCCACCGAGGCCCTGGGCTGGAACACCGTGAACAAGGTGCGCACGCCGCTGGCTGCAACCGACTTCTCGTCCTACATCGCCCCGGTTCTGAACTCCGGCGCGGATGTGCTGGTGCTGAATCACTATGGCGGCAACATGGTGAACTCGCTGACCAACGCGGTTCAGTTCGGCCTGCGTGAAAAGGTTGTAAACGGCAAGAACTTCGAGATTGTCGTACCGCTCTATTCGCGTCTGATGGCGAAAGGTGCGGGCGAGAACGTGAAGGGCATCCACGGCTCCACCAACTGGCACTGGTCGCTGCAGGACGAAGGCTCGCAGGCATTCGTACGTTCCTTCGGGTCCAAGTATGGCTTCCCGCCCAGCCAGGCCGCGCATACCGTCTACTGTCAGACCCTGCTATATGCAGATGCGGTGGAACGCGCGGGTTCGTTCAACCCCTGTGCGGTTGTCGAAGCCCTCGAAGGGTTCGAATTCGACGGTCTGGGCAACGGCAAGACGCTCTATCGCGCCGAAGACCACCAGTGCTTCAAGGACGTTCTGGTTGTGCGCGGCAAGGAAAACCCGACCTCGGAGTTCGACCTGCTTGAAGTGGTCGAAGTGACCCCGGCAGCGCAGGTGACTTACCCGCCGGATCACCCGATGTTTGCAGGCGGTGCCCTGGGCACCTGCAACAGCGGCGCCTGATCGCGATAACCGGGGCGGGCACTCTCAACGGTGCCCGTCCCGTCACTCTCCCGGCTTGACCCTGCCCGACATGTCTAGACGACAGGACCAGCGCCAGCGGCGCTGAACAGCCGACTTATGCCAATTCCAGACGGACCAACCGAAGGTGGGGACAATGGACGCAATCCTATTGCAAATCTTGAACGGGCTCGACAAGGGCTCGGCCTATGCGCTGATCGCGCTGGGTCTGACACTCATCTTTGGCACGCTCGGCGTGGTGAACTTTGCCCATGGGGCGCTGTTCATGATCGGCGCGTTCTGTGCGGTCACCGTGCAACGCGTCCTGAGCCTCAGCTTTGAAACCGTGGATGAAACCCAGAAGGATTTTCTGGGCAATCCGCTCAAGGTGAAAACCCCCTATGTGGAGAGTTGGTTCGGCCCCGAGGTGGGCGGTGCCATCGTCGACTGGGCCGTGCCGCTGGCGATCCTATTTGCCATCCCGATCATGATTACGGTTGGCTATGTGATGGAACGCGGGCTGATCAAGCATTTCTACAAGCGCCCCCATGCGGATCAGATTCTGGTGACCTTTGGCCTCGCCATCGTGTTGCAAGAGGTGGTGAAATATTTCTACGGCGCCAACCCGATCCAGACGCCTGCGCCCGATGCGCTGAACGGCGTGATCAATCTGGGTGCGATCATCGGCCTCGACATCATCTATCCGGTCTGGCGCGTGGTCTATTTCGGCTTTGCCCTTGTGATCATCGGCGGCATCTTCTCCTTCCTGCAGTTTACCACATTCGGCATGGTGGTGCGCGCCGGTATGGCCGACCGTGAAACCGTCGGGCTGCTGGGGATCAATATCGACCGCCGCTTCACCATCATGTTCGGCATCGCGGCCGCCGTCGCGGGACTGGCCGGCGTTATGTACACACCGATCAACTCCCCCAACTACCACATGGGTATGGATTTCCTGGTGCTGAGCTTTGTGGTGGTGGTTGTCGGAGGTATGGGATCGCTGCCCGGCGCCGTGCTTGCAGGGTTCCTTCTTGGCGTGCTCGAAAGCTTCGCCTCGATGAATGAAATCAAATCCCTGATCCCCGGTATCGACCAGATCATCATCTATGTGGTCGCAATCATCATTCTGCTCACCCGCCCTCGAGGCCTGATGGGCCGCAAAGGTGTGATGGAGGACTAAGCACATGTTCGCACTCAACAAAAAAGACAAGACGCTGCTGCTGGTCGTTGCCATCCTGACCCTGTTTGCACCGTTCATCCTGAACCCCTTCCCGACGGGCAGCGCCCTGGCGCAGTTCAACGCGGGCTACCCGGACCTGATGCAGCGGTTTGTAATCTTCGGGATCTTTGCCATCGGCTTCAACATTCTCTTTGGCCTCACCGGCTACCTGTCCTTTGGTCATGCCGCCTTCCTTGGTGTGGGATCCTATTCAGCGGTCTGGATGTTCAAGCTGCTCAGCATGAACGTGGTTCCGGCCATCGTGTTGTCGGTGATCGTCGCGGGTCTGTTTGCACTGGTGATCGGCTATGTCAGCCTGCGCCGCTCCGGCATCTACTTCTCGATCCTGACGCTGGCATTCGCGCAGATGTCCTTCAATCTGGCCTATTCGGTGCTGACCCCAATCACCAATGGCGAGACCGGCCTGCAGCTGACGCTGGATGACCCGCGCATTCTGGGCGTGTCGGCGACCGCTGATGGCTCGATCCCGGTGACCAGCCTCTTTGGCCTGGAGATGCGCTCGACCTTCGAGATGGTCGTGGGTCCGTGGGCCTTCCAGTTCAACGCGGGCTACTACCTCTGCGCACTGATCCTGCTGGCCGCATTCTACCTGTCGATCCGTATCTTCCGCTCGCCCTTTGGTCTGATGCTGAAGGCGGTGAAATCGAACCAGCAGCGGATGAACTACACCGGCCTGAACACGCGGCCCTACACGCTGGCTGCCTTTGTGATCTCGGGCATGTATGCCGGTCTGGCTGGCGGCCTGATGGCCTCAATGGACCCGCTGGCAGGCGCCGAACGGATGCAGTGGACCGCCTCTGGTGAAGTGGTTCTGATGACAATCCTCGGCGGAGCAGGCACCCTGATCGGGCCGGTTCTGGGCGCAGGTTTCATCAAATACTTCGAGAACATCTTCTCCAAGATCAACGACAACGTCCTGCACAGCTGGTTCAGCTTCATGCCCGACGGGATCGAGGATGCGATGGTCTTCATCGTCCACCCCTTCATCGGCAAGGGCTGGCACCTGACGCTGGGCATCCTGTTCATGCTGGTTGTGATCTTCCTGCCCGGTGGCCTGGTCGAAGGCGGACAGAAGCTGCGCGGCTGGATCCAGGGGCGCAAACACGAAAAAGACAGCCCCTCGGGCAAAACTGAACCTGCGGAATAAGGAGCAAGACCAATGGGTATCCTTGAAGTCAAAAACGTAGGCAAACGGTTCGGCGGCCTTCAGGCGCTGTCAGAGGTGAACCTCAGCGTGCGCGAAAACACGGTCCATGCCATCATCGGCCCCAATGGTGCAGGCAAATCGACCCTTCTGAACTGCCTGGTGGGCAAACTGATCCCGGATACAGGGTCGGTGATGTTTGACGGCAAATCCGTTCTGGGCCGCGCGCCCTATGAGATCAACCAGATGGGCATTTCCCGCGTCTTCCAGACGCCAGAGATCTTTGGCGACCTCTCGGTGCTGGAGAACATGATGATCCCCTGCTTTGCCAAACGCGACGGCGCCTTTGAGATGAATGCGATCAGCGCCGTCTCCAGCCAGCGCGACATTCTGGAAAAGGCAGAGCATATGCTGGAGGAGATGAACATGGCCGACAAACGGCACATGAACGCGGCCTCCATGTCACGCGGGGATAAGCGACGGCTTGAGATTGGCATGTGTCTGTCACAAGAACCGCGCCTCCTGTTGCTGGACGAACCCACAGCGGGCATGGCGCGGGCCGATACCAACAACACCATTGATCTGCTGAAACAGATCAAGTCCGAGCGCGACATCACCATCGCGATCATCGAACACGACATGCACGTCGTATTCTCGCTGGCGGACCGGATCACCGTGCTGGCGCAGGGTAAACCACTGGTGGAGGATGATCCGCAAAACATCAAAGGCAACCCGAAGGTGCGCGAAGCCTACCTCGGCGAGTCGGCGTAAGGAGATCACAGATGAACGTCAAACCCGACTTTTCCAAACACGCCAACCACGCCACCACGGCCCCGGCCTTTCTCTCGGTCTGGGACATGCACGCCTATTACGGCGAGAGCTACATCGTTCAGGGCATTTCCTTCAATGTGCATGAAGGTGAGATCCTGGCGCTTCTGGGTCGCAACGGCGCTGGCAAGACTTCGACCCTGCGTTCCATCGCGCGCACGGGTTCACCGATGGTGACCAAGGGTGAAATCTGGCTCGATCATCAGCCGCTGCACACGATGTCCTCGCATGAGGCTTCGGCGGCGGGCCTGGGTCTGGTGCCGGAAGATCGCCGCATCATCCCCGGCCTGACGGTTGAGGAAAACCTGCAGCTGGCCCAGATTGCCCCGCCCATCGGCTGGTCGATCGAACGTCTATATGAACTGTTCCCGCGTCTTGGCGAGCGGCGCAAGCAAGAGGGCGTGACCCTCTCCGGTGGGGAGCAGCAGATGCTGGCCATCGCCCGCGCGCTGGCCCGTGACATCAAGGTGCTGCTGCTCGACGAACCCTATGAAGGTCTGGCCCCCGTGATCGTCGATGAGATCGAAAAGACCCTCATCCACATCAAACAGCAGGGCATCACCACCGTCATCGTCGAACAGAACGCGGTGCGCGCTCTGGAACTGGCCGACCGCGCGGTGATCCTCGACACCGGAGGCATCGTCTTTGATGGCTCAGCGGCCGAGGTTCTGGAAAACGAGGAACTGCGCGCCGAATATCTGGCCATCTGATCCAAACACTCCCCGTCGGGTCGGTACGAATGGCCGACCTTGGCACCTTGGGGCTGATGCCAGTGCATCAGCCCTTTTTTGGTGCCGCATCCGCGCGGAATCCCGGACAATGAAGGCCTGCCACCACGAGACAGATCGGCACTGGCGCCTATCGGGCGGAATTCGCTTTGCTTTGCACAATAACAGCGGTTATCTGCCCGCATGACCGATCTCGCCTTTGAATTTGCCCCGGTGGGGCTGGCTTTGCTTGACAAACGGGTGATCCAGCGCTGCAACCGGCAGTTTGCCGAAACCTTTGGCGGCGCCAGCGCCAGTTATGTCGGCCTGCCCATCGCCGAGCTTTACCCCAGTCAGGAAGACTTCCAGCGGATTGGAGATCGGCTGCAACAGGCGGATGCGCAATCCGGCCACTATAACGACGAACGGATCATGCGCCGTCGCAACGGCGATCTGTTCTGGTGCCGGGTGCGCGGGCGGTCGCTGACACCGGAGCAGCATTTTCGCAGCGGTGTCTGGAGCTTTGCCGATATTTCAGACGACCGACCGGTGGTCAGCCTCACCCCGCGCGAGCGGGATGTGGCGATCCTTACCTGTCGCGGGCTGTCGGCCAAGGAAATCGGTGCGGAACTGAACCTTTCGTATCGCACGATAGAAACCCATCGCGCCCATCTCCTGGTCAAATTCTCCGCCCGCAAGCTGCCGGAACTGGTGGCAAAACTGACCGGAATGCCGCTCTGAGCTCTGATCTGCGCGACGAGATTGCAAATCCTGCCAATGGCGCTCATGTTAGCGGCTATCTTGTCAGCGCTTTCCTTGTGGTAAAGCATACCCTATAAGCGCCTTCAATTCTTATGCCCGTAGGGATCTGCGGGCCTGTCGGAACCGGCTGAGGACAACAATGACAAATAAGACCCACGAAGCAGACGTATCCTTCATCAAAGCGCTGGCGGAACTGCTGCGCGACAATGATCTGACCGAATTGCAGGTCAAACGTGACTACGGCGAAGACGACAGCCTGAACGTGCGCGTATCGCGCCAGACCATGGCCGCGGCCCCTGTACAGGCTTATGCCGCACCGGCCCCGGTGGCCGCGGCAGCTGCCCCGGCGGCCGCCGCCCCTGCCGCAGCACCCGCCGCCGCAGAGGATCCCGCCAGCCACCCCGGCGCCGTTCCCTCGCCGATGGTCGGGACCGTCTACACCCAGCCCGAACCGGGCGCGCCGACCTTTGTAAAAGTTGGCGATCAGGTGGCCGAGGGCGATACCCTCTTGATCGTCGAAGCCATGAAGACCATGAACCACATCCCGGCCCCGAAGGCCGGCACCATCAAGCGTATCCTCGTCGAAGACGGCGCAGCGGTCGAATTCGGAACGCCGCTGGTCATCATCGAGTAAGGGTCCAACATGTTTGATAAGATCCTGATTGCCAACCGAGGTGAGATCGCGCTGCGCGTGATCCGCGCCTGCCGGGAAATGGGCATCAAGTCGGTTGCCGTGCATTCCACCGCTGACGCGGATGCGATGCATGTTCGCATGGCCGACGAATCCGTCTGTATCGGACCGCCGTCCGGCACCCACAGCTACCTGTCGATCCCCGCCATCATCTCCGCCTGCGAGATCACCGGTGCTCAGGCGATCCATCCCGGCTATGGCTTCCTGTCGGAGAATGCCAATTTCGTTCAGATCGTCGAGGACCACGGGCTGACCTTTATCGGCCCCACCGCGGAACATATCCGCGTCATGGGCGACAAGATCACCGCAAAGGACACCATGAAGGATCTGGGCGTGCCCTGCGTGCCCGGCTCCGATGGTGGTGTACCGGATCTGGAAACTGCCAAGAAAATTGGCGAGGACATCGGCTATCCGGTGATCATCAAGGCCACCGCCGGCGGTGGCGGACGTGGCATGAAGGTAGCCAAGACCGCCGCCGACATGGAACAGGCCTTCATGACTGCCCGCGCCGAAGGCAAAGCCGCCTTTGGCAACGATGAGGTCTATATCGAGAAATACCTGACCACACCGCGCCACATCGAGATCCAGGTCTTTGGCGACGGCAAGGGCAATGCCGTTCATCTGGGCGAGCGCGACTGTTCGCTGCAGCGGCGCCACCAGAAGGTTTTCGAGGAGGCTCCCGGCCCCTGCATTACCCCGGAGGAACGCGCGCGGATCGGCAAGACCTGTGCGGATGCTGTTGCAAAGATCAATTACATCGGCGCTGGCACCATCGAGTTCCTCTATGAAAACGGTGAATTCTACTTCATCGAGATGAACACCCGCCTGCAGGTGGAACATCCGGTCACCGAGAGCATTTTCGGTGTCGATCTGGTGCGCGAGCAGATCCGGGTCGCCGAAGGCCTGCCGATGTCGTTCACACAGGACGATCTGGAGATCAACGGTCACTCGATCGAGGTGCGGATCAACGCCGAGAAACTGCCGAACTTCTCGCCCTGTCCGGGCAAGATCACCCAGTATCACGCCCCCGGCGGGCTGGGTGTGCGGATGGATTCGGCGCTTTACGACGGCTATTCGATCCCGCCCTACTACGACAGCCTGATTGGCAAGCTGATCGTGCATGGCCGCGACCGGCCAGAGGCCTTGGCACGTCTCAGCCGTGCCCTTGGAGAGCTGATCGTGGATGGTGTCGACACCACCGTTCCGCTGTTCCACGCGCTGCTCGAAGAGAAGGACATCCACACCGGGCAGTACAATATTCATTGGCTGGAAAAATGGCTGGAAACCAATCTCGGTAACGCCTGATCATTCGGGGCGGCCTTGCGGGGCCGCCTTTTTTCTTTCCCGCTGCCCGATTTTTACCCCTGCCCTTTGCCTTGTATCATCGCGTTTTCCATTTCCCCGGACCCACGATCCCGTTTTAGACTAGCCTTATGACCCTCACGCCAGAACTGCTGCTTCACGCCTATTCCGTCGGCGTTTTTCCCATGGCCGAGAGCCGGGACGACCCCGACGTTTTCTGGGTAGATCCGAAGCGGCGCGGCGTGTTCCCGATCGGTGGATTTCATCTGTCGCGCTCGCTGGCCAAAACCCTGCGAAAGGGGGGGCATGAAATTGCCGTGAACCGGGATTTTGCCGCAGTGCTTGACGGCTGTGCCGATCGCGCCGAGACATGGATCAACCCAGAAATCCGCGCCCGCTACATTGATCTGCACCAGCAGGGCAACGCCCATTCGCTTGAGGTTTATCACGCAGGTGAGCTGACAGGCGGCGTCTATGGGGTTGTGCTGGGCGGTGCGTTCTTCGGTGAGAGCATGTTCTCCCGGCGCCGGGACGCGTCAAAGATCGCATTGGCCTATCTGATGGATCGGCTGCGACAGACGGGTTTCACCCTCTGTGATACGCAGTTCCTGACGCCGCATCTCGCCTCTCTCGGCGCGGTCGAGATCAGCCGGGCGCGCTATCGCCGCCAATTGCGGGAGGCGCTGGATATTGACGCGGATTTTACCGCCGCCCCCCTGCCCACGCCTCAGGCGTTGGTGCAGCGCATCACCCAGATATCATAGCGGCTGTGATCCAGCGCGTTCAAAGCCGGGCTTGACGCGATCATCCAGCCGTCAAAATAAACCGTGGCATCATTGGGATTGCGCACCGTCACATAGGCATAGGCATCGCCGGTTGGGTTGTCGGCAGGAAAGCGGCATTCCTGCAGGCTAACGATCACGCCAAATATCTCAGCGCTGCCGCCCACCGGAATTTCCAGATCCTGCGTCTGACCACTGACCTTGTCGAGGCCGCGCAAAACGGCGGAGGTGCCATTTTCAGCAGCCCCCTGCGCGCAAGCGACACCCGTGGCCATCGCAAGTGCAAAAAGCGCCGCAATCAGACGCATCAGCCTTCGTCTCCGCTGCCTGCAACAAATTTCACCAGAAGCGAGATCAGGCTGACCGCGCCCTGAGTGTCCTCCACCGCGTCCCCCGCCTCAAAGGCAAAGGGCGATCCGCCGGGCATCACCTCAACGAAGTTGCCGCCAAGCAGGCCTTCGGAAGAAATCACCACCGCGCTGTCGTCGGGGATCTCGATCCCTTCCTTGACGGAGAACCGGGTATCGGCACGAAAGGTCTGCGGGTTCAGTTCAACACCGGTGACCGTGCCGATCTTGACACCGGCAAGACGGACATCGGTGCCAACGCTCACCCCTTCCAGAGACCGGAACGAGGCGTTCAGCTCATAAGCAGAGCCGGCGCGCGACAGACCGGCAGCCTGACCGGCATAGACGGCAAATCCGATGGCAGCGGCCAGAACCAGCCCACCTGCCAGAACCTCGGTAGTGTTATGCGACATGCTGTTTCAGCCCCTGCCTTTGGATGGGTCGACACCTGCGCCGACCGGCCAGCGCCGCTGGCGACGCTGTTGTCTCGATCAGATGTGACCGATGCTTATTCCGGCGACCATGCTTCATAGTCGCTGCGTTCCTTGGGAGCTCCGGCTGCGCGGATCGACCCGGCCGGCGCATAGGCCAGCATGGTGCCGGTCAGGTTTTCCTGATGCGGCTTTTCCCAGGGTTTATGCGCCAGAGGTTTTTCGGACGGCACTTCGTCAAACGTGCGGTGCAACCAGCCATGCCAATCTGCCCCGATGCGCGAGGCCTCAACCTCGCCGTTGAACATCACCCAGCGCTTGCTGTCGTCGGCATTGCGATAATACACGTTGCCCTGATCGTCCTCACCCACCTTGGTGCCCTTACGGGCGGTGAAGATACGCGTATTCAGGGTCGAGCCGTTCCACCAGGTCACAGCCCGCAAGAGAGAGTTCAGGATTCCCATCGGTTCCTCCGAAAATTTCGCTTCTGATATGGCGCAATTTACCGCCAAGGTCCAGACACGCTGCACCCGCCCATGGGGATTGTCGCAAAACTTCTCGGGCATTTGCACAATCGGGCCATAATTGCCGCCTAAGATGCGCGTGAATTCTTAACATCCGATAGCGAGGCCGCCCGTGCGCTTCATCCTTTCTCTGGTCGCAACCCTTATTGTCGCCGTTACTGTGCTGGACCTGATGCAGGTGACCAGCCTGATGATCCACGGCGACCGTGCCCAGCAGGGGCCAAAGACGATCCGCCTGGCCGAACCGGATGAAGGAGATTGGCAGCAGATGACAATGAAAACGCTGGACGCGGCGAAATCCATGCTGGGCCTGACTGCAGAACCAGAGAAAAGCGAGTTGCAGAAGCTGATGGAGCGGCGCCGCAAGGAAACCGCCCCTATGCGTAGTTTCGAGTTCTAGCCCGCAGTCGGCCCAGGCCAGAGTACCCCTTAGGCCGACGCCAGGGCCGTTACCTCGATCTCGATCCGAAACTTGGGATCAATCAGCCCGCATTCGATCATCGTGGCAGCTGGCGGTTTATCGCCAAAGGTCTGCGCCAACAGCGGCCAGCAGGGCTCGAACTCAGCGCGATCGGGCAGGTAGTAGTTCACCCGTACCACATCGGCAAAACTGCTGCCCGCCTGCTCAAGCGCGGCGCCAATGATATTAAGCGCTGACTGGCACTGCGCGACCACGTCGTCCCCCTGTCCCACGGTGCCTGCCACATGCACAAAGCCGCCCGCAACCACGGCGCGGCAATAGCCGATCTTGGCCTCAAATTCGCCTCCGGAGGAAATGCGTTTGATCATGTTCTCTGTCTCTTTCTTACCGAAAATCACATGGAAAAGCGGCGCAAGGTTACCCTCACGCCGCCTTTCAATCATCTCAGCTCTGCCATTGGCATCGCTACAAAGCTTAACCAGCTGTCGCCGACTCTTTTTCGGCGTCGGCGTGGATCATCAGCGGTTGTGCGTCCGAGTTCACAGCCTCTTCGTTCACGACCACTTTCTCGACGCTGTCCATTCCCGGCAGCTCAAACATGGTGTCGAGCAGGATATCCTCCAGAATGGAGCGCAGACCACGGGCGCCGGTTTTGCGTTCGATCGCTTTCTTCGCAATCGCACTCAGCGCTTCCTCGGTAAAGTCCAGCTCGGTATCTTCCAGCTCGAACAGGCGCTGATACTGTTTGACCAGAGCATTCTTCGGCTTGGTCAGAATGGTGATCAGCGCGTCCTCATCCAGATCTTCCAGTGTTGCCAGAACCGGCAGACGGCCGACGAATTCCGGGATCAGGCCGAATTTCAGCAGGTCTTCAGGTTCAAGCTTCTTGAAGGTTTCACCGACACCCGCATCGCTGTCATCACGCACATCCGCGCCAAAGCCCATGGCCGAACCCTTGCCGCGCTGTTTGATGATCTTGTCGAGACCGGCGAAGGCGCCACCGCAGATGAACAGGATATTGGTGGTGTCCACCTGTAGGAATTCCTGCTGCGGATGCTTGCGCCCGCCCTGCGGCGGCACGCTGGCCACGGTACCTTCCATCAGCTTCAGCAGCGCCTGCTGCACCCCCTCGCCCGACACGTCGCGGGTGATCGAAGGGTTTTCCGACTTGCGGGTGATCTTGTCGACCTCGTCGATGTAGACGATGCCGCGCTGCGCACGTTCGACGTTGTATTCCGACGCCTGCAACAGCTTGAGAATGATATTCTCGACATCCTCGCCCACATAACCGGCTTCGGTCAGCGTGGTCGCATCCGCCATGGTGAAGGGCACATCCAGAATACGCGCCAGCGTCTGCGCCAGCAGCGTCTTGCCGCAGCCGGTGGGGCCGATCAGCAAAATGTTGGATTTTGACAATTCGATGTCCGAACCCGCCTTCTGAGCGTGATTCAGGCGCTTGTAGTGGTTGTGCACCGCAACAGACAGCACCCGCTTGGCCATTGCCTGACCGATCACATAATCGTCAAGGACCTCGCAGATGTCCTTCGGCGTCGGAACGCCGTCGGTGGACTTCAGCCCGGAGGCCTTCGTCTCTTCGCGGATGATGTCCATGCACAGTTCGACGCATTCGTCGCAGATGAACACGGTTGGGCCCGCAATAAGCTTGCGTACCTCATGCTGGCTCTTGCCGCAGAAGCTGCAATAAAGCGTGTTCTTACTGTCGCCGCTTGAGTTCGTTGCCATGGTCTACCTTTCCGTCCAGGGCGTGCATGCGCCTCCTGCGCCACCCGTAATATTGGCAGCTTATGCCACAGGCACAGCAGCCACAATCGCAAAGTGTGCCCCGATGACGACGGGGCACACCTGCCAGCTCACACCGCTGATCAGCTGTCCTCGTCGTCCAGCTTGCTGCGGTTTTCGACGATTTCGTCGATCAATCCGAATTCCTTCGCCTCTTCGGGAGACATGAAATTATCCCGCTCCAGCGCGTTCACGATCTTGTCGTATTCCTGGCCGGTGTGCTTGACGTAGATTTCGTTCAGGCGCTTCTTCAGCTTCAGGGTTTCCTCGGCGTGGATCATGATATCCGTCGCCTGCCCTTGGAAGCCACCGGAGGGCTGATGCACCATGACGCGGCTGTTGGGCAGCGAGAACCGCATCCCCGCCTCACCCGCCGTCAGCAGCAGCGAGCCCATGGAGGCCGCCTGGCCGATCACCAGTGTCGAAACCTTCGGCTTGATGTATTGCATGGTGTCATAGATCGACAGACCCGAGGTCACAACGCCGCCGGGGCTGTTGATATACATCGAGATCTCTTTCGACGGGTTCTCCGCCTCGAGGTGCAGCAGCTGGGCCACGATCAGGGAGCTCATGCCGTCGTGAACCGGACCATTAAGGAAAATGATCCGCTCCTTCAGCAGGCGCGAAAAGATATCATAGGCGCGTTCACCGCGGCTGGTCTGTTCCACCACCATCGGCACCAGCGTGTTCATGTATGTTTCTCTTGGATCGACCATATTGACCTGCCTGCTTTGAATTGTATCGGCATCATAGCCGACTGAGTATTACCCGAGTCTTAGTGCCGCCACATTTGGGCTGCAAGGGGCGGCGATTGTTTTTGCGCTGGCCTGTGCCCTGCACCCGAATGCGGCCTCGGTGGCGCAAACAGTCAGGTCCGCGTCGAAAACCATCGCCCCGCCGTCGCAAAAGGTGGGATGCAGGCCGCAGATCGCGGTTAACAAGCAAAGATCACAGACCCAACCAAAACCGGTGTGTTACAGGTTCCCGAAATGATCGATGACTATTTTGTGCAAAAAGGGGCGTCGGCCAATCTGACGATCCCCTTTGACGGTGAGCCGCAGGATTTCTATTTCCTGCTGCTGCCGAAGGCGACGATGCTGCCCATCGCGGCCGCCGTCGAGCCGTTGCGCATTGCCAATCAGGTCACCAATACGCAGCTCTATCGCTGGTATGTGATGACACCGGATGGCGAACCGATCCGCTGTTCAAACGGGATGACCATCACGCCGGACCTGCCAATGGGTCCGCTCCCGGGGGATGCTCTGGCTTTTGTCTGCTCGGGCGTGGAACCGCAGAATGCCGCCGGTGAAGCGGTGTTGAACTGGCTGCGGCGCGAACGCCGCTTTGGCCGCTCGATCGGCGGCATCTGCACCGGGGCCTTTGCTCTGGCGCAGGCTGGGCTGCTGGGCGAGCATCGGTTCACCCTGCACTGGGAGAACCAGCCCGGTTTTGTCGAGAGATATCCGGACCTGCTCCCATCGCCCCGGATCTTTGAAATCAGCGATACTCTGATGACATGCGGCGGCGGCAATGCAGCCACAGATATGATGCTGAACCTGATCGAGGAACGCCATGGCAAGCAGCTGGCGATCATTGTTGCCGACATGTGCCTGCATGTGCGTACCGGCGGGCAGAGCACACCGCAGAAGTCCAATTACGCGGTCGCAATCGGCAGCCGCAACCAACGGCTGCTGAACGCGCTTCAGCTGATGCAGGAATCAATTGAGGAGCCACTCTCAATCGGCGAGCTCTGTGATCGGCTGGATATCTCGCGCCGTCAGCTGGAGCGGCTGTTTGCGCGCTATCTCGACCAGAGCCCGATGCATGTCTATTTCGACATGCGGCTCAGCCATGCCTTTGCGCTGATGAACGAGACCTCGATGTCAGTGACCGAGATCGCGCTGGCGTCTGGCTTCAACAGCGCCACGCATTTCTCGCGCCAGTTCAAACGCAAGTTCGGCGCCAGCCCGCATTTTTTCCGCAAGGGGTGGAACTGAGCCGCAGCAGCCGCCGACAGCAGCAGACTCCCCCCGTTGCGGATGAGCAGGCGGTGTCCTCAGCCGTCGATCTTGCGCCCCATGATTGCCAGCGACTGCTGGTAGACGGTTGCCGCATTCCATTCCTTCAGCACGCGGTAATTCGGCTCCCCCTGTTGGTAGCCACGCCCGGGTTTCCAGCCTTTCTTGCGCAGGAAATGGGCGGTTGAGGCCAGCGCATCCCCCATGTTGTAGAAATCCACCCGCCCGTTGCCATCCCAGTCCACACCGTAGTTGAGCGCATTCCCCGGCAGGAACTGGGTGTGCCCCAGTTCGCCGTGTTTGGCGCCTTTGGTCGCGCCGGTAATGGCGCCCTGATCCACCAGTTTCAGCGCACCAATGGCATGGGGTTTGAAGAAATCGGAGCGGCGGCAGTCGTAGGTCAGCGTCACGATGGCCGAGACTACCTGACTGTCACCCATGTAATTGCCAAACGCAGTTTCCATACCGTGAATCGCAATCAGGATCCCGGCCGGAACCCCGAACTTGCGTTCCAAGGCGGCAAAGAACTCCGCATTGCGTGCCTTGCGCTTGCGGCCTTGGGCGATGATCGTATTGGCGCCGCGGATCTGCATGAATTTCTCAAGAGAATAGCGAAAGCTCTTCTGGTTGCGATCTGCGGCGATGGTGCGGCTGGCGTAGCTGGTATTGGCCAGCGCCTTCAGCCCGGCCTGGCGGACGCCGGCGCGTTGCGCCTCCTGGGCGAAATCGCGTTTCCAGGTCTCAAACCCGGCAGAGGTATTGCCGCAGGATGCCGCCATCGCGGCAAGGGGAAGGCCAGAGGCCAGTATCGCGGCGGCTGCGATGGCTGACAGCCGACGGCTGAGCAGCAGCGGCGCTCGACGATGAGTGGTGGTGGCATCTGAGGTGAAGGGGCGAAACAACTGGAACATCTTAAAAAACCTGAATCCGAAGCTTATGGGCTGAACCTTCAGTCTAGCTGAAATCTGCGTCGAGACCAGCCATCAGATCACCCCGGCGCAAGCCTATGTCCGACGTCAGTTGGCGGCCTCAGGCAAACGCGCTGCCCGCAGCCAGCGCCAGACCATCGGCGACAGCTGTCATCGCGTTCTCTGAATATAGCTCAGCGCGCGGACAGAGCTGCTGCATCTGCGTCTGCACCGCCGCAAGCAGGGCCGAACCCCCGACCAGAACCACCCGCGTGACCTGATCACCGCGCAGATCCGCCCGACGAAGGGTCTCGCGGGCACAGGCGGTGATCTCGTCGATATCGCTCGCCAGGCTCTGCTCAAGCTTCTGCGTGTCCAGGGGCACCGACAGCCCCGGTTCCAGAACCTTCAGATCAATCACCGCGCGGCGGCGATCTGGGTGATTGACCGCGATTTTGCCCCGCTCAACGGCAAAGGCCAGATCGTGCCCCAGCTCATCTTCCAACACGGAGACAAGCCGTGCCAGTTTTTCAGGTTCTTCGGCATTGCGCGCCAGATCCTGCGCGGCGCGGCGACTGTCGGCAGCATAGAGGAAAGGGATCATCTGCCAGGTCGCCAGATCGTTGAACAGCCGGTTGGGTGCAGGCAGGCTGCCGCCGCCAAAACTGTTGCGAATGGCACTGCCGCGCCCCAACAGCGGCATCACGTAATCAATGCTCAGCTGCCGATCGAAATCGGTCCCGCCAAGACGCACGCCATGCGAGGCCAGAATACGCGCGGTCCCATCCCGTGACTGCTCAAAGGCTGTGAAGTCCGAGGTGCCGCCGCCGATATCAACGATCAGGCCGATGCCGGGCTTGGGCTGTGCCGAGCGCAGGGCCGCTTCGGGTTCCAGCATGAAACGGACCTCCTCAAACCCTGCGGCCAGATAGCAGGCGCGCAGGTCCACTTCGGCCTGGGCATCGCGGGCTGCATCCTTGCTGTGAAACAGCACCGGACGGCCTGACAGCGCATGGCTGAACGACTGGCCGGTTGCCGCCTCTGCCCGGGTCTTCAGCTCGGCCAGAAAACGGGCCACGATAGTGACAAAATCGACCAGCTCACCGTTCAGACGACGCTTTTCATACATCAGCGGCGTGCCGAGAAGGCTTTTCAAGGCACGCATGAAGCGGCCTTCGTCCCCATTGATCAACGCGCGGGTGGCTGGCCGCCCGATAATCATCTTGCGACGATCAGGATCAAAGAAAACGGCGGTTGGCAGCGTGGTTTCCCCCGGCTCGATCTCCACCAGCCAGGGTCGTCCGTTGACCGCAACACCGGCTGCCGAGTTGGAGGTGCCAAAGTCGATTCCAAGGGTGTTGGGAGTGGGCATGTCTGGCACCTATCGCTGAGAAAGAACCGGCGTGAGTATCTGAAGACGTTGTGCAAAACAAGTGTTCAGACAGCGGCGGAACGACACAACTCTGGCGGAACGCAAACCACCCCCGCGATAGCCATCGCGGAGGTGGTGGGAGGCAGGCATCGCCTGACGCCCGCACTGAGGAGTGCTGGCGGGGTCAGTCGGCGGTTGCGGCCTTCAGATAAGCGATCACTGCTTCGATATCGGCGTCTTTCTTCAACCCCGCAAAGGACATCTTGGTCCCTTTCATGTATTTCTTCGGATTTGCGAGAAAGGCCGCAAGCGCGGCCTCATCCCAGACCAGCCCATTTTCTGCCGCCGCTAGCAGCGCCTTGGAATAGCGAAACCCATCAACATGGGCGGCTGGCGCGCCGATGATTCCGTTCAGGATCGGACCGGTTTTCGATTTCGCGCCCGCGCCGATCTGGTGGCAGGATTTGCATTTGCGAAAGGTCTTCTCGCCCTTTGCGACCAGCTCAGGGTCTGGGCCGATGTCTGGGGTAGCCTCTGGGGCGACGGCCTCTTTGACGGACGCGCTGTCTGCCTCTGCGGCGGGCACGGCCGGTTCGGCTGCCGTGTCCGCTTGTGTCTCAGCGGCATCGGTTTCGTCCGGCGTCAAATCCAGCACCATGGCGCGCATGGTAATCTCGACGCTGTCCTTGCAGCTCTCCATGCAGGGCTCCGGGTTCCAGAAGTGTTTTTCCGCTTCCAGCCGGTCATCCAGAATGAAGCCATCCGCATTGGGCAGCTTCACCCCGGCAAAGGTTTCGTCCGACAGCACGAACTCATCATCGACCAGGTCGTTGGAATAGAGGATATAGGCGACAATCGCATAGACCTCATCCGGGGTCAGAGATTGTGCGTCGCCAAAGGGCATGGAACGGTTCACGTAATCCCACGTGGTAGAGAGATACGGCCAGTAGCTGCCGACAGTTTTCAGCGGATCGTCATGGTCGAGCGTGCCCTGCCCGCCCGCGAGCTTGGGCCAATTGCCCACACCCTCGGCGAAATCGCCGTGGCAGACCGCGCATTTTTCGGCAAAGACCTCCTCGCCGGTGAAGACATCGCCCGAGCCTTCGGGCAGCCCGGTGCCATCGGGAGAGACATCGAGATCCCAGGCCGCGATTTCCTCCGGCATGGCCGGGCGACCGAGGCCGAATTTTTCCGCTGCGGCTGGCGTCACGACCATGGTGGAAAAGACAGCTGCTGCAAGCAAACTCCGCCTCCCCTCGGTGGGCTTCATCACCACTTCAAGAAACCTCGACATTTTCCGCCTCCCCGTTTGCCTTGACCCACCAGGTCTGGATGGCGTTGTTGTGATAAATCGAATTCAGCCCCCGCACCTCGCGCAGCTGCGCCTTGGTTGGCTGCACATAGCCCGACGCGTCGCGAGCCCGGCTTTGCAGCAGCATCTCGGACCCGTCCCAGTTGATATCCAGATAGAACCGGGTCAGCGCCTTGTCCGTTCCCGGTGCCGCCAGCCGCGCCTCGGTCCAGGTCTTGCCGCCATCCAGGGACACATCCACGCCAGTGATTGCGCCGCGCCCGGACCAGGCCAGGCCAGTGATCACCAGCGGCCCGGCGCCATGGGTAATCGGTGCCTGAGGGCTTGGGCTGGTCACAACGGATTTTGCGTCCATCTCCCAGGTCCACTTGCGGCTGATGCCATTGGCCAGCGTGTCGGTGTATTTCGAGGTTTCCTCGCGGCTCTCGACCGGACCCGCCATGACCTCGATCCGGCGCAGCCATTTGATCCACATGTTGCCTTCCCAGCCCGGCACCACGAGGCGCACCGGATAGCCGTGCTCCTTGCGCAGCGCCTCGCCGTTGGCCTTGAAGGCGACCAGCACGTCGTCCATCGCCTTCTCCAGCGGGATCGAGCGCCCGTTGGAGGACGCATCCGCCCCCTCGACATAAACCCATTTGCCTGCGGGGTTTACGCCCGCTTCCTCAAGCAGGGTGCGCAGCGGGACACCGGAATATTCCATGTTGTGGATCATGCCATGGGTGAACTGCGCGCCATTGAGTTGCGCGCCGGCCCACTCCATGCCGGAATTCGCAGCACATTCGCAGAAATAGACGCGGTTTTCGCGCGGGAAGCGTTCCAGATCCGCATAGGTAAACACTAAAGGCGTGTCGACCAGGCCGTTGATCATCAGCCGGTAGTCATCCTTGCGCAGCTCAATCGCGCCGGAGTGATGACGTTCAAAGGCGCAGCCCTGCGGGGTGATGGTTCCGTCCAGCGCGTGGATCGGCGTGAAGTTGATCGAGCTGATGGTGTCCGCCGTCAGCCACTCCACATTGCGCCGGACCACGTCGCTTTCGTATTTGATCGGCAGGCCGTAGGGGGTGGTATCCACGCCGTCGCCAAGACCGGATGCCCAGTCCTGCACCTCTGTGATCAGCGGGTCGGGTGTCGCGGCGCCAGCAGAACGGCTCGCCACTGCCCCTGCCCCAACCGCCGCAGCACCGGCCAGAAACTGGCGGCGCGACCGGCTGGTTTGCTTCGGTTTATCAGTCATCTCTGATTGCCTCCTTACATCGAAAAATTCACTTTCGTGAATTCATCAGCGCAAAAATTTTTCGCGGATGCCGGGCTTAGGCGCCCGACACCTGCACGGAATTGTTCGGGGAAAGGGTAACGGTGCCCATCTTGCGAATGTGGCTTTCGACCACATCCCAGATCTGCGGCCCCTCGGTCCCTTCATTCACGCTGGCCCAACCGGCAACGATATAGGTCTTGGCCGGGTCAATCGCCTCGCCGGTCTTCAGCAGTGTCATATTGCTGATCCGTTCGCCCTGCGGCTTGGTGATGTCGATATGGTAGCCCATACCACCGACGCGCACCATGTCGCCGCCCTGCTGGTAATAAGGGTCGGGATTGAAAATGTTGTCGGCCACGTCCTCCATCACCACCTTCAGGAATTCGCCTGTCATTTCATTGCGATAGGCTGCACCGTAGCTCATCGACGTGACATTCCAGATATCCTCGCGGGTGATGTCATCGCCGGGCAGCAAGGACGGCCCCCAACGCACGCCGGGCGACAGGGCGATATCGGCTTCACGCTCGGTCAGCAGCGCGTCACAGATGAGATCGTCCCAAGTGCCGTTGAAATTGCCACGCCGATAGAGCAACTCATCAGTCTGGCCGATCACCTCGGCCAGCTCTGCCTCATAGGGCGCGCGCTGGTCGTTGATCAGCTGGCTGATCACCGGATCCGGCGCAATGACGTCCGAAAACACCGGGATCAGCTTGTGCCGCAGCCCCATCAGCTGGCTGTCACGCACATCCAGATCCACGCGGGAGACGAATTTACCATTGGACCCAGACGCAACAATGTGGGTCTGACCAACAAGAACCGGTTCCGGTAGCGCATCATGGGTGTGGCCGGACAGGATCACGTCGATGCCGCTGACCACACCGGCCATTTTCTTGTCAACGTCAAAACCGTTGTGCGACAGCACCACAACAACATCCGCACCAGCGGCGCGTACCTCGTCGACCATCTCCTGCATATGTTCATCGCGGATCCCAAAGGAGTATTCCGGGAACATCCAGCCGGGGTTTGCAATCGGCATATAGGGGAAGGCCTGACCGATCACCGCAACCTTCGCGCCGCCACGGTCGAAGAACTTATAAGGTTTGAACAGCTCAGCCGGTTCATCCCATTCCGCATCAAAGATATTCTGGCCAAGTGCGGCAAAGGGCAGCCCCTCGACGATCTCATTCACCCGATCCGACCCCAGCGTGAACTCCCAGTGGAAGGTCATCGCATCCGGCTTCAGCGCGTTCATCACATTGACCATGTCCTGGCCTTCGGTGTGATGGCAGGTGTAGGAACCATGCCAGGTGTCACCGCCATCCAGCAGAAGCGCATCGGGGCGGTCGGCGCGGATCGCATTGATAATGGTGGCAACCCGGTCCAGCCCCCCGACCCGGCCATAGCCCTGCGCAAGCGACGCAAAATCATTGTAGGTCAGTGCATAAGCTGAGGGGCTGCCATCGGCGATCCCATAGGCCTTGCGGAAATCCGCGCCGGTGATATGCGGAACATGGCCCTTGTTGTCACCAACCCCAAGATTGACCGAGGGCTCACGAAAATAGATCGGCTTCAGCTGAGCGTGAATGTCCGTGACATGGATCAGGCTGATGTTGCCATAGGTGTCAAACTGCAGGAGCTGATCCTGTGTCAGCTTCTGCTGCGCTGCCAGTCTGGCCCAGCTGCCAAAACCTGAGGCACCAACCAGCGCTGACGCTGCCATGGAGACCTGCAAGAAATCACGCCGCGAGATCATGGGTTCATCTTCCTACTGAGACACACGATATATTCGCATGTTTGAATGATATTGAGGGAAACGCGCCCCGCATCATCTCTGACACGGGGCCACGCGGATCAGTTGCGGACAGACGGTGCCTCGACCGAGAGGCCGTTGCCACGCGATGCGACATAGAGCTCCAACGCCACAAACTCAGCCGAACCCGGTTTGTAAGTCTCTGCACGGGTGTCACGCACGCAGCCTTTGAACCGCGCATGGGCCGTGTTCAGCTTGGTGTTCTTCAAGCGATAGACCGGGAAGCCATTGATCTGGCCCTGGCTCAGATGGTCGGCGCGGATCATGTTGCCATAGTTGTCTTCGTGGCAATTGGCACAGGAGAGTTCCAGCTGACCGGTGCGGGTGTAGTAAAGCTCCTTGCCCTGTTCCCAGGTGGACTGGGCCGGGCCGTCAATGGCCACGTTGACCGGCATCCCGCGCGATTGCACCGAAATCAGCGCTTCCATGGCCGCCATCTTGCCGCTGGTGTATTTCCACTTCTCCGCGCCCATCTGGTTCTCGCGGCAGTCGTTGATCTGCATGACGAGGGTACGCATCTCGCCTGCATCCTCATTCCACTTGGGGTAAACCGCGCGGACGCCGACCATGCTCTCTTCGACATCGTCGTGGCAGGAGGCGCAGGATTTCTCCGCGGTGCCTTCAACCTTGGACCATGTGTCCATTGCCTGATCGACAAAGACCATTGCAGGGTTGTCAAAATCATCCATCTGCAGCGCCTGCGTCTCATCCGAGCGGAAATGCCAGCCTGACATCACCTCGTCCAGCACATCAGCAACATGCGCGGGTGCGGCGGTCTTGGTGACCATTTCGATCTCGTCATTGACGACCAGCGTATCATCATCCGCCTCGGCAAAGGCGGTAACGGGCAAGGCCAGCGCCATGGCAATTGCGGTGATTGCCTTATTATTCATCTTGTTTCCTCCCTTGGGTGGTCGTCCCGCCCGGCGTTCCGGACAGGGCGTTTGCCTATGGATCCGGAAGGGATCAGCCGATCGCGATCGGTTTTTGTTCCGTGTAGACAGAGCCGTCATCGTCGTACCAGGTGAAGACGAATTCACCCGCCTCGGGGACGGTGGCGTCGAACTGGAAGTAAGGGTTGGTGGAAATGGCGGGTTCCATGGCCACATCAACAACGGACTGACCGTTAAACTCGCAGGTAAAGCGATTGATGATCGACCGCGGAATGACGTTGCCTTCCTTGTCCTTGCGCTGACCGCTTTCCATGTTGTGGCTGATCAGCGTCTTGATGGTCACCGCTTCGCCTGCGGCTGCTTTCTTCGGGACTTTGACGCGGGGTTTTACACCGGATGCCATGTCGTTAACTCCTGATATCTATGGGGCGAACCTGACGGACAGGTCGCGCTTAGCCGCCGCAGCCGCCGATGGTCACCTTGACGGTCGCGCTTGCCTTGGCAAAGCTGCCGTCGGCCATTTTGGCAACCGCCACAATGTCTTGCGTGCCTGCGAGGCGAATCCGTGTGGCGGCTGACTGGCTGGCAGCCAACGGACCAAAGGTAAAGGTCGCGACGCCCGGGGTCGGGTTGCCGGTCGCCAGGATCATGATGGCGGAAGCACCGGGCGCATCGACCTCGATCGGTACGGTATTGCCGTTTTCGGCGATTTCGGGCGCGGTCAGTGTCAGGCCGGTGTCAGCCATATCAGCGCCACCCGTGAACTCTGCAATCCGATCCTCGGCTGCAGCAACGACACGCAGGGGCAGCATGGTCAGGGCAGCGGCCCCAAGGCCAAGGCCAAGTGTGTCGCGACGTGAGAACTCCATCGTATGTCTCCTTTGACGTTGATGGCGCAAAAGATCCCGGTCCTTTGCGTCAGTCTTCTTTCAGGGTCGCAAGAAATGCGACCACATCTTCGATTTCCTGGGCGGTCAGGATCGGCGGCAGCGGCTCGGTCCCCGCCTCGCCCGTGTAGGCATCGCCCGGCCGTATGAAGCCATCGACCTTGTAAAAGGCGGGCATCATCGTGCCGTCGAATGTCATCTTGGCATTGGCCACCAGACCGCGCAGCTCCGCCTCGCTCCAGCGGCTGCCGGCACCATCCAGCGCAGGGCCGATTTCACCGTGAAACGGCACATCCGACAGCGCGGACACCTGATGGCAGGCCACGCAATTGCCCTTGGATTTGTCGCCAACCAGCAATGCGCCGCTGGCGGCATCCCCGGCAGCACCGCTGAGCGATACGGCAACAGCGCCGTCTTCGTCATAGGCGACCTCTTTCGGCGCGATCTCAGCGGCAAACGCAACTGTCCCGGCCAGACAGGCTGCCAGTGTCAGAGATATTTGCTTCATGTTTCCTCCCATTGGCTCCCACGCGCTTTGGCGTGCTTCGCTGGCGTTTACCCTAGGCGACCTCACCCGGCTAACGCAACATCAAATTCAGTAATTTGAATTTCATTATGTCGTTTCGACCGTTCAACCTATCCGGCCTCGTCTGCCCGACGGCACGCAGGCAAGGCCATCTTTGCTGCAAAGACGATCAAATCACCGGTATCAATCGGTGGAGCCGTTGTTCCGTTCCTGGATGCGGCGGGCATGGTAACGTTGAAAATCTTCTCCGTTATCAATCAAATAGCGCTCTTCGTTCACCCATGTGAACATATCGAGCGTAGTGCCGACCCCAAAGGCACCGGGCATGATCGCCACCGCGGCCCGCGGCGCCGGAATCTCGGGCACCTCCTGCGGCAGGAACATCATTGTCGGGGTAAACAGAACGCCCCATTTTCGGGCCATGTCCTTCTCCGACAGGGTTTCACCGTCAAAATCCGTCACTTCGACATCGCCATATAGATTGAGCTGCACCACAAAGAAATTGTCGCCGATGTAGGACCCGACCTCGGGTGTCGGGAACACCTCCTCGTGCATCTTGGTACAATAGACACAGCCCCTTTGTTCAAAGAACAGCACCAGCCGCTTGCCCTCGGCATTGGCCTCGTCCAGATCCTCGCGCAGATCCTTGAAGGTCTCGCGCATCCAGGGGGTCTTGTGCAGGCCATCATCGCCGAGCTCCACCGCGCCCGCAGAGCCGACACAAAGCAGCCACAACAGTCCGATCATTAGTCGTTTCATCTCTTACCCTCCCAATACGGCCGCCATTCTGGGCCGCTCAGCCGATACTTGCAAAACCCGGGAACCACCGGATCATAGCCTCGGCAATATAACGCACGCTGCCCGTGGCGATCAGAACCGCAAAGATGATGAGCATGACGCCCATCCCCTTTTCCACCCAGGCAAAGGCAGACCGGTGGCGGGCCACAAACCTAAGAAAAGGCCCGGCAAACAGCGCCGCCACCACAAAGGGCGCGGTCATCGCCGCGCCGTAGACCAGCAACAGCAGCCCGCCGCGCCAGATATCGCCAAGGCCAGAGGCAATCATCAGGATCGAGGCCAGGGCCGGCCCCACGCAGGGTGTCCAGCCAAAGCCAAAGGCCAATCCCATCAAATAGGCGCCAGCCAAGGTCGCGGGCGGCGCGGTGCTTTCGATCCGGGCCTCGCGATAAAGCAGTGGAATCCGCAGGACCCCCAGAAAATGCAGCCCAAAGACCAGCAGCAATACCGCAGCGCCATAGGCCAGCACATCCAGATATTGGCCAAACACCTGCCCCAGTGCGGTGGCTCCCATTCCCATCAGCACGAAGACAGTGGTCACCCCTGCGGCAAAGCAGATCGACGCCAGCACAAGGCGCCGCCGCGCGCCCAAAGCGATCTCGCCGTCGCTGCGCAGCTCCGCGATGGAAAGCCCCCCCATATAGGAGAGGTAAAACGGCACCATGGGCAGCACGCAGGGCGTGAAGAATGACAATAGCCCCGCAACAAGCGCTCCGAACAAAGAGATTTCCAGCATGTATCAAGGCCCCTTGCCATCTTCTGCGTTCGAACCAGACAAGACCACAGTTGCCGATCCACATCGCGCCGAGAAGTATCTTCTGTCGGCTGCTGGCGGTCGATCTCCGTGTGCAAGCCGCGATTGCCCAAATCAGGCACAGCTCCAACAAGATGCGCGGGCCGCCGGTCACCCCGGTAGAAACTTGTACTATTCACATATTCAAATTACGTAGTACATATAGACACCCTTCATGCCGACCCGTCAATCACCGGCCGTGGCTCAGACATCGTACTTCACGGCCCCCACACAGATCATCGAGACAAATCGCATCATGGCCTTTTCTTCGCTGACCTCCCTGCCCTATCGCAGCTGCCGCGCCGCTGCCTCGGCGCTGGCAAAGGTCGCTGTCATGGCGGCATTGCCGCTGATCGCATCGGCCAGCGATGCCGCAGAGCTGGTGATGGTCGAGCAGCCGGGCTGCGCCTGGTGCGAACGCTGGGACGCGGAGATTGCGCCGATCTATCCAAAGACCGCCGAAGGCACCTTTGCCCCGCTGCGCCGGGCAGATTTGCGCGACATGCCGAAAGATCTGACGCTGTCACGGCGGGTCACATTCACGCCAACCTTCTTGATCGTTGAGGGCGGCCATGAGATGGCGAGACTGGAAGGCTATCCGGGAGAGGATTTTTTCTGGCCGCTGATTTCCGGTCTGCTGCAGGCGCACGCAGGCTTTGTCCCGCCCGCTGCCGAGCAACCAGACGCTGGACAAGCCCCCGACCAGCAGCCCGCCCCGATGGCCACCAATGGTTGAACCAGGAGAGAACACCGATATGGCCCTGCCACAGTTTTCCGCCGATATGGCCCCCGAAGATCTCGATACGATGGTGGACAATGCCACCCGCGCCTCGAATTTTCTGAAGGCGATCAGCCACGAGGGACGCCTGATGATCCTGTGCCATCTGGTGTCGGGTGAAAAATCGGTGACCGAGCTGGAAGAGCTGCTCTCCGCACGTCAGGCGGCGGTTTCCCAACAGCTGTCACGCCTGCGTCTGGAAGGTCTGGTCATTCCACGCCGTGAGGGCAAGGCGATCTATTACCGGCTGGCAGATGATCGTCCGCGCCGGATCCTGGAAGTGGTCTACGAGCTGTTCTGCAAGGAGGACTGACCGACGACCGGTCGGCCCGGCCACACTGGCAGCGGAACCTTCAGCCGCCAGCCCCGCAGCTCTTTCACCGGCGGAACCCGCACAAGATGCCCACCCCCCTGTCCGACCTCCTGAGCGATACGCAACTGACCGCCCTGCTGGGGGTGTTTGGCGGCGTCCTGCTGGGATTGGCGGCGCGGCTGGGGCGGTTCTGCACGCTGGGCGCCATCGAGGATCTGCTCTATGGCGGCTCGTCCCTGCGTCTGCGGATGTGGGGCATGGCAATCGGCATGGCAATCCTGGGAAGTTTTGGCCTCATGGCTCTAGGCTGGCTGGACCCGGCGCAGTCGCAATATCTTGCCATTCGCTGGATGCCGCTGGCCTCTATCGGCGGCGGCCTGTTATTTGGCTATGGCATGGCCCTGAGCGGGATGTGCGGCTATGGCGCCATAGCCCGGCTCGGCGGCGGCGATCTGCGCAGCTTTGTCATCGTGCTGGTGATGGGCGTATCGACCTTTGTCGTGCTGACAGGCCCTCTCGCCCCGCTGCGCAACCTGTTTTTCCGGCAACAGAGCATCACCGATGATCTGCCCGCCGGCATCGCCCATCATCTGGCCAACCATCTTGGAGCGTCGGTCAGCGCTATCGGCTTTGCCATCGGCGGTGCGATCCTGCTGATATCTATCCTCGGGCGCGAGGTGCGCGAGTCTCCGGCCGCTATTGGCTGGGCTGCGCTGGTGGCGTTTGCCATCATCAGCGGCTGGGCAGGCAGCAGCCATATCGCGCGGACGGGGTTTGACGCGATACCTCTGGTCTCGCATTCCTTCTCCGCGCCGCTTGGCGAAACCATCATGTGGACAATGACCGGCAGCCTGCGGCCGATCAGCTTTGCCGTCGGCTCGGTCAGCGGCGTCTGGCTCGGTGCCTTTATCGGTTCGCTGATCAAGGGGCATTTCCGCTGGGAAGCCTGCGACGACCCGCGCGAGCTGCGCCGCCAGATCATCGGGGCCGCGATCATGGGGGGCGGCGCGGTCCTTGCAATGGGCTGCACGGTCGGCCAGGGGCTGAGCGCCTTTTCGCTGTTGTCGATTTCTGCCCCGGTGACCTTTCTGTCGATCTTTGCCGGGGCCGCTGTTGGGCTGCGCCAGCTGATCACCGGTTTTCGCCGCGCCGCCTGACTGCACCACCTGACTGCCCGCCTGACTGCCCTGCCGCGCGGCTCGCCCCGGCTGCACGACAATGTGACTGCGGTGCAGCCGCCGAGGCATTAACCTCGTAAGCAACGATAGGAGATCACCGCCATGTTTCAAAACGTGATGGGTTCGATGGCCCTCCGCCGCAGCCATCTGTTCGCTGCGGCACTGGCCTTCGTGCTGTTCGCCGCTACAGGGTCACATATGATGGTCGCGACCGCCGCACCGCTGGCCGAGCGCCAGGGCTGGGCGGTTCATCAGACCCGCAAGCCCTACCCGCAGCTGGTCGAAGATGTGATTGCGGCGACGAAGGCACAGGGTCTTGTCGTGGTGACGCAGGCCGGGCCGACCAAGGCCGCTGCGGCCCGTGGCATTACCATACCCGGCAACCGGGTGATCGGTGTTTTCAACAATGACTATGCGGTGCGGGTCCTCAGCCATTCCACCGCCGCAATGATCGAAGCCCCGATCCGCCTTTATGTGACCGAAGGCGAAGATGGCTTGGCGACGCTTTCTTATAAAACCGCAACCCATGTCTTTGCCCCCTATCTCGATGAAGGCGGGGCTGATCTCGCCGAGATCGCGGCAGAGCTGGACCAACATCTTGATGCCATTGCGCAAAATGCGGCGCGCTCGGCGCCTTGACGCTCACACCCGCGTGAGGAGGCTTGCAACCTTGCCCGGTTCCGGCAATTTGGCGGCACTTGTTCACGAAGGGTGGATTTCATGACACAGACCGACACCGCGGCTGCGACGGCCACAGAACCATTGCGCGCGGCGGATGTGCTGGCCCGGCGACTATATGCCGCCGGATGCCGCCATGCCTTCGGCATGCCCGGTGGCGAAGTGCTGACGCTTGTCGATGCGCTGACCAAGGCGGGCATCCGCTTTCACCTTGCCAAACACGAGAACAGCGCCGGTTTCATGGGCGAAGGCGTGCACCACAGCGATGGCGCGCCGGTTATCCTGGTGGCCACGCTGGGCCCGGGGGCGCTCAATGGGGTGAACGTTGTTGCCAATGCGCATCAGGACCGGGTGCCGATGCTGGTGCTGACAGGATGTGTGGATGCGGCGGAAGCGGCCACCTATACCCATCAGGTACTGGACCATCAGGCGGTTTTTGCCCCGATCACCAAGGCCAGCTATCGCCTCGACGCCGAGGCTGCCGGTGTGATCGCCGACAAGGCGGTGCGGATCGCAACAGCGCCGCGCAATGGGCCGGTGCATATCGATGTGCCGATCTCTGTCGCCGATTCCCCTGCCGGCCCCCACCGTCCTTGCCTCGCGCCTGCCAGAGCAACGCAACCGCAGCCCGCTGACCTGGCGCAGGCGCGCGCGTGGCTTACCGAGGCCGAGCGCCCGCTGGCGGTGATCGGTCTTGACGCTGTTGCCGAGGCCGCATCCGCGCCCCTTCTGGCCTTTCTCGAACACTACCAGATCCCTTTTGTAACCAGCTACAAGGCCAAGGGCATCCTGCCTGAGAAGCACCCGCTTTGCCTTGGCGGCGCCGGGCTGTCGCCGCTCGCCGATCGTCACCTGCTGCCGCTTGTGCGCGAGGCCGATCTGGTTCTTGCGCTTGGATACGATCCAATCGAGATGCGCCCGGGCTGGCGCAACGCCTGGGATTGTTCCCGCCAGCGGGTGATTGATATCTGCGCCGAGGACAACACCCACTACATGCACGCGGCCACTCTGACGCTGGTTGCCGGTCTTGCGCCCAGTCTGCGCGCCCTGACGGTTGGGGCGCAGCTCGCCGATGACACGCAGCCGTCCCCTCGGCGCTGGCCCGAAGGTCAGCCTGAGGTGGCCCGGGCAGCCCTTCGCTCCGCCTTCACCCCGCAGGCGGACTGGGGACCCGCTGCGATCGTTGCCGAATGTCAGGCCACCCTGCCCGGCGATACGCTGGCGACGGCAGACAGCGGTGCCCATCGGATCTTGCTCTCGCAGATGTGGAGCTGCCATGAGCCTCGCGCCCTGATCCAATCCTCGGGCCTCTGCACCATGGGCTGCGCGGTGCCGATGGCCATTGGCCGCAAACTGGCAGAGCCGCAGCGCACGGTTGTCAGCTTCTCCGGTGATGCGGGTTTCCTGATGGTGGCGGGCGAGTTGTCCACCGCCGCCGAGCTTGGCGTTGCGCCGATCTTTGTCGTCTTCGTCGATGCCAGCCTCGCATTGATCGATCTGAAGCAGCGACAGCGACGGCTGGATAACGCTGGCGTCGACTTCGGCCAGCACGACTTTGCCGCGATGGGCCGGGCCTTTGGCGGCCATGGCGTCAGGGTCCGCGACCGCGCAGGCCTGCGCGCTGCCTTGCAAGAGGCACAGCAGGCCGAGCGTTTCACCGTCATTGCCGCAGAATTCGAGCGGGAGGCCTATGATGGACTCATCTGACCGGACATCCGAAGCCAAGCTGCCCCATGGCCCGCTGACTGGCGTCAAGGTGCTGGACCTGTCCCGCATTCTGGCAGGGCCGACCTGCACCCAGATGCTGGGAGATCTGGGGGCCAGTGTGCTCAAGGTCGAAAACCCGCGAACCGGGGGCGATGACACCCGGCAGTGGGGGCCGCCCTATGTGGTGGATGGAGACGGTCACCAGTCGGATCTGTCGGCCTATTTCATGGCTGCAAACCGCAATAAGCGCTCGATTGAGGTGGACATCGCCACGACCGAGGGCCAGCAGGTCATACGTCGTCTCGCCGCCGAAGCCGATATTCTGCTGGAAAACTTCAAACCCGGCGGGCTTGCCAAATACGGCCTCGACTACGAGAGCCTGCACGCGGAGTTCCCGCATCTGGTCTATGGTTCGATCTCCGGCTACGGCCAGACTGGACCCAATGCCCAGAAACCCGGCTATGACCTGATGGCACAGGGCTATGGCGGGATCATGTCGCTCACCGGTGAGCCTGAGGGCCGACCGATGAAGGTTGGCGTCGGCATCGCCGACGTAATGTGCGGAATGTATGCCTGTGTCGGCATCCTCGCGGCGCTGCGCCACAAGGAACAGACCGGCGAAGGCCAGCAGGTCGATATCGCGCTGGTGGATGCGCAGATCGCCTGGCTGATCAACGAAGGTGTGGCAACACTCAACACTGGCAGCGCCCCCAAACGGCGCGGTAATGAGCATCCCAGCATCGTGCCATATGGGTTATATGAGACCTCAGATGGCCATGTGATCCTCGCGGTCGGCAATGACGCGCAATTTGGCCGCTTCCTATCTTTTCTCGGTCTGGACGGGCTGGCGCGGGACCCGCGCTTTGCAACCAACCCGGCCCGCTTGCAGCACCGCGACGCGCTCGCCGATATCCTGGTACCGGCGCTGCGCCAATACCGCACCGATGAGGTGATCGCCGCGATGGAGGCCCGCAAGGTGCCAGCAGGACCGGTGCAGACGCTCGATCAGGTTTTTGCCTCTGATCAGGTGGCGGCGCGGGATATGACAATTGAAATGTCCTCGGCGGCGGGGCCGGTGCGTTTGCTTGGCAATCCGCTCAAATTCTCCCGGACGCCGGTGACCTACCGCCATGCGCCTCCAATCTGCGGCGCAGACAGCGACCTCCTTGCCAGGACCGCGGACCCGTTTTCGGAAGACGACAACTAAGACAGCGGCGCGCCGCCACCGAGAACAGGCAGACGCCCCATCACCCGGGGGCGGCTGCCTGCTCAATATCTCTGCTATCCCCTTAAGACACCGCAGAAAACGCCTGTTTCTCGGGCTTGCAACCGGCAGGATCTGGCCGAGTGTTACAGAAACTGGCGGTCTTCGGCCAAAGTCGCGCTGCACGGGCTTGCCAGATTACAAAAAATGCGGGAAATCGCTGTCAATCAATATGGTTGGCCCATTAATCCGGCGAGATTGCACACGCCGCTTCACCAAACCGCGAGCGGGCATCGCGAGACGCGCGGCCGTGCTTTAGGCTCGACGACAAAGCACCTCTGCTTTCGTTTTTGACACGGATCGGACAAACGATGATGCAAGATATTTTTGGCCAGGACACCAGCCTGACAAACGCCGCGGCGCTCGAGAACTGGAACTGCGTTCAGATGGGGGTGTTGTCTCACGGCGCTGCCGCGCCGCAACATCTGGGCGCCCTGCTGGAGGCTGCACCGGAGTTTGCCATGGCCCAGGCGGCCAAGGGCATGTTTGTGCTGCTGCTGGGCCGGGCAGAACTGATGCAGGCCGCACGCGACGCCTATGCCGCGGCCAAGGCCGCCGAGGATGGTGCTTTGCCACGCGAACGCCACTATATCGCGGCGCTTGGTGCCTGGCTGGAGGGCCGTCCATCGCTGGCGATTGCAGAGATGGAGACCGTGCTGCGCAGCCACCCCGAGGACGCACTGGCGATGAAGCTGAGCCACGCGATCCGCTTCATCCTGGGCGACAGCGCAGGTATGCGCCGGTCGATCGAGCGGGTCCTACCCGCCTATGCGCCGGATCACGCCGGGCGCGGTTACCTGCTTGGATGCCACGCCTTTTCGCTGGAGGAAACCGGCGCTTATGACCTGGCCGAAGCAACCGGGCGTCAGGCACTCTGGATGGCACCGGATGATGCCTGGGGCCTGCATGCGGTGGCCCATGTCCATGATATGACGGGCAACTCCCGTGCCGGGCTTGACTGGCTGACCGGTCGCGAAGAGGCCTGGGCACATTGCAACAACTTTCGCTACCACGTCTGGTGGCACAAGGCGCTGATGCATCTGGATCAGGGGCAGACCGAACAGGTGCTGGCGCTATACGATCACGAGATCCGCAAAGACAAAACCGATGATTACCGTGACATTTCCAACGCCACCTCACTGCTGATGCGGCTGGAGCTGGAGGGCGTTGCAATCGGTGACCGCTGGGAAGAACTCGCAGAACTCTGTGCCAACCGGACCGAAGACGGCTGCCTGATCTTTGCTGATCTTCACTATCTTCTTGCCCTGGTGGGCGATGATCGCAAGGTTGAGGCTGGCCAGCTGGTGCAGCGGATCCACGCTGATGCGCGTCGCGGCGCCAGCGAGAGCGATGGCCGCATGGCAACGCCAGGCTGCGGCCTTGCGCTGGGGCTCGAGGCCTTTGGCGAAGGTAACTACAGCGAAGCCTTCGGCTATCTCGCCAGCGGACGCAGTTCCCTGCAACTGGCAGGGGGCAGCCATGCCCAGCGGGACGTTTTCGAACGCGTGACCATTGATGCGGGCATCCGCGCGGGGCGTCTGGACGCGGTGGAGGCCATCCTCAACGAGCGGCGCGCCCAGCGGGGCGGCGCCGAGGACAGCTATGCACAGGCGCGCCGTGCACTGATCGCTGCCGGACGTGGCGCGCCCTGCGCGCAAAGCGTCCCGGCAGAATAACAAAAGTAAGGACACAACAGCCTATGGCGACCATCTCGCCCTTTCCCGGTGCCAAGGGCACCGAGACCACTCCAGTGGCCAATCGCCCGGTTGCCCCGCAATCGGACGCGCAGACCCGCGCGCTTCGCGATCCCCGGCTGGATTTCTACCGCGGCATTGCGATGTTCATCATCCTGTGCGCTCATATTCCCGGGAACCGCTGGACCGGCTGGATTCCGGCCCGGTTTGGCTTCTCCGACGCGACGGAGATCTTTGTCTTCTGTTCGGGCATGGCCTCGGCCATCGCCTTTGGCGGCACCTTTGCCCGCCGCGGCTGGCTGATTGGCAGCGCGCGCGTGGTGTTTCGCTGCTGGCAAGTCTACTGGGCCCATATCGGCCTGTTCGTCTTTCTCGCCACCACCATGGCGGCGCTGGATCTCTACGGGGCTTTTGACAAGAGCTATATTGCCTCGCTGAACCTGTTGCCGTTCTTTGAAAACCCGGTGCCGCAGCTGGTTGGGCTGATGACACTCAGCTACGTGCCAAACTACTTTGACATTCTGCCGATGTATCTCGTCGTGTTGGGGCTGATGCCGCTGATGATGGGGCTGGAACGCGTCGGCGTCTGGGCAGTGGCGGCCACCTCGATCGCGATCTGGCTGCTGGCCAACCCGTATATGATCGGCCTCCGGCCGAATGGGCTGTCGCTCTCCGCCGAACCCTGGTCGAGCCGCGAATGGTTTTTCAACCCCTTTGGCTGGCAGCTGCTGTTCTTCACCGGCTTTGCCTTCATGAAAGGCTGGCTGCCCGCCCCGCCAGTCTCACGCGGACTGACGATCATAGCGACCGCGTATCTGCTCCTGCTGGCGCCCTTCGGCTCCTGGAAAGTCTTCCTCTGGGTCGAAGCCTGGAACACCGGTTTGGCGGAGCTGATCCGACCGACCTGGCAGCTGACAGCCGAATGGCGGGAAAAAACCGACTTTGGCCTTTTGCGCTATGGCCATTTCCTGTCGCTGGCCTACCTCGGCTGGGTGGTTGCGGGCGAAGGCGGTCGCCGTCTGATCGCCTCCGGGCAATCCACACCCGCCCGGATCTGGGCCGTGCTGCTGTCGCTGATCACCAAAGTCGGTCAGCAATCGCTTGCGGTCTTTGTGTTTTCCATGGCGCTGGCCCGGTTGCTGGGCTTTGCCATGGATCTCACCGACAGGTCGATCATGACCACTGCATTTTTTAACCTCACCGGGTTTGGCCTGATCATCGGCTGCGCCTATATCGCTGCCTGGTTCAAATCACATCCATGGAAAACCAAGAGATGAAAGAATTCTCGCGACGCACCTTTCTGGCAACCGCCCTGGCCAGCACGGCCCCGCTTGCGCTTGCCGCGCTGACCTCGCCTGCGCGTGCGACCGGAGGCCCTGCATTCTCGCGCGAAACGGTTGTGGCGCTGGCGCGCGAGTTGGCGGCCGCCCCTTATGCGCCCCGCCCCAGCGTGCCGCAGGACTGGCAGGAGCAGACCTATGAGGAATACCAGACCCGCTGGTTCCGCAGCCGCGATGCGCTCTGGTCGAAGACCCCGCGCAGCTACAATGTCGATTTCTTTCTGCCCGGCCTTTATTTCCCGCGCCCGGTCGAGATCTACACCGTGGAAAACGGCCTCGCCCAGCCGGTGGCCTTTGACTTGTCACTGTTTGACAAAACTGACAAAGCCCCCGACCTCAGCGTCGACGACAGCCTCGGCTACTCCGGTTTCCGACTGCGTACCGATCTGAAGGAACCCGGCAAGAAAACGGAATTCTGCGTATTCCAGGGCGCGAGTTATTTCCGGGCCATCGGGGCTGCACACACCTATGGGTTGTCGGCGCGCGGCCTGGCGGTGAATACCGCTACCTCCAAGGGCGAAGAATTCCCTGAATTCATTGCCTTCTGGCTCGAAGCTCCAGTTCCCGGCCAAAAGAACATGATCGTCCATGCGCTGATGGATTCGCCGTCTGTCACCGGGGCCTACCGGTTTGACATACTGCCGGGGCAAGACACGGTGATGGATGTCGAGGCGCGCCTGTTTGCACGTGCGGAACTGGACAATATCGGGCTTGGACCACTCACCTCGATGTTCCTGTTTGATCAGACCAATCGCAACCGGTTTGACGATTTCCGCCCTGCGGTTCACGACAGCGACGGTCTGCTGGTGGTCAATGGCAACGGCGAGACCCTGTGGCGCCCACTGGCCAACCCCAAGACGCTGCAGCTGTCGTCCTTTGTCGATGAAAATCCGCGTGGCTTTGGCCTGATGCAGCGCCCGCGGCTGCTGTCTGATTATGAGGATCTGGAAGCGCATTATCACCAGCGCCCGGCGCTCTGGGTTGAGCCGAAGGGTGATTGGGGCAAAGGCGCCGTCACGCTGGTTGAAATCCCGGCGGACAAGGAAATCTACGACAATATCGTGGCCTATTGGCGCCCACGCGACAGCTACGCCCCAGGCTCAGAGATTGCCATTGACTATCGGCTGACCTGGGGCAACGGCCCGGATCTGCCGGTGCCACAGGTGATCAACACCGCCGCGGGCGCGCGCATCTTTGGTGATCCGGGTCGGATCATCACCATCGATTTCGCCGCCCATCCGCTGTTTGCCGGTGGCGTTGATGATCTAAAGGCGCATATCACGTCACCTCATGTCACCCCAACCGAAGGCGTCTTGCAGCAAAACCCGGAAACTGGCGGGGTGCGGTTGGCCTTTGCCTTTGACCCGGGCGAACGCGACCACGTCGAATTGCGCGCTGAACTGCGCAAGGATGATCAGCCCGCCTCCGAAGTCTGGCTTTACCGGTGGACCAAATGACCAATTTCTCCCTGACCCCACCGGAACAACCGCTGGCTATGCCAGAGCAGAATTTCGGTGCCCATTTTCAGGATCACGCCTGCCCCTTACCCGGTGACAGCGCGGCAACCGGCGGACAGCCCAGCGAGTCAAGCCAGCGTCAGGTGGCGCTATGGCGTGTTCTGGCCTTCTCTCCGGCGATGGCCGCTACGGGGCTGTTGACCTGGGGTATGAAGGACTGGTTCGCGGCAGACGGGTTTTCCATGCTGGAGGTCGCACTTCTGGTGTTGATCGCGTTCAATTTCTTCTGGATCTGCTTTTCGGTCTCTACCGTTCTTCTGGGTCTCTGGGGCCTGTCCCAGCGCCCCCGCGCGCTGGGACGAGGCCGCCCGCAGCGGATGAAGGTCGCGCTCCTGATGCCGATCTACAACGAGGTCCCCTGGTATGTACTTGGCAGTGCCCAATCCATGCTGGAAGAGCTGCACGCCCGTGGCGGTGTCCATGACTATGCAATGTTCATCCTGTCCGACACCCGCGACGATGCCATCGCCGCAGAGGAACGTGCCAGTGTCGAGGCCCTGCGCAGTATGCTCCCCGCAGGGGCCCAGCTCTATTATCGGCGCCGCGATGACAACGCAGGACGCAAGGTCGGCAATATCGCCGACTGGGTACGCCGCTGGGGCGCCGGCTGGGACGCCATGCTGGTGCTCGATGCCGACAGCCTGATGACCGGGCGCGCGATTGCCCATCTGGCCGACGCGCTGGCTCGTGATCCCGGCGCAGGTCTGATCCAGAGCTATCCGCAGCTGATCGGTGCGCATTCCGTCTTTGGCCGGATGCAGCAGTTTGCCAATGGCGTCTACGGCCTGGCTCTGGCCGAAGGTCTGGCCCGCTGGGCAGGGCATGAAGGCAATTACTGGGGGCATAATGCGATCATCCGCACCCGTGCCTTTGCCGCCTGTGCGGGGCTGCCACCGCTGCGCTCTGTCTTTGGTGGTGAAAAGCTGATCATGAGCCATGATTTCGTGGAGGCCGGGCTGCTGCGTCGCGCCGGTTGGAGCGTGCAGTTCCTGCCCCGCATTCGTGGGTCTTACGAAGAAACTCCGCAGACGCTGATTGACCATGTGCTGCGGGATCGGCGCTGGTGTCAGGGCAATCTACAGCACCTGAACCTGCTCAACGCCAAGGGGTTTCGCGCCTTGTCACGCTTTCATCTGCTGCATGGGGCCATCGGCTACCTGATGGCGCCAGTCTGGTTCGCCCTGCTGGTGATCTGGGCGCTCATCGGACGTGGCGAGGAAGCCTCGGTCCTGACCTATTTCAGTGAAACCAATCCGCTGATGCCCTCCTGGCCGGACATGTCAGAGCCGCGCCATGTGCTGGTGATCCTGCTCATCTATGCCATGCTGCTCGCCCCAAAGCTTCTGGCCGTGGCGGCGCTGCCGATGACCGGGAGCCGATTCTCCGACTATGGCGGCGCGGGCGCCTTTGCCCTGTCACTGTTGACGGAAATCTTGCTCGCGATCCTTTATGCGCCGATCCTGATGGTTCAGCAGATGATCGCGGTGCTGCGCACCGCCTTTGGCCTCCAAAAGGGATGGGCGCCGCAGGCACGCGACGGTGGCAGCTACTCCTGGCGCACGCTGTTCACCTGCCACGCGCTGGAAACCGTCAGCGGCATCGCGCTGTGGACGGGGATTCTTGCCGGCGTGGTATCCGTCTGGCTATTGCCAATCGCCGTATCGCTGATCCTTGCGGTGCCCCTTTCGGCCCTGTCGAGCGTACCGTTGCAGCGCTTTGCCAAAGCCCTTCTGGCCACCCGTGAGGTCCATAACGAGCCCCGCATCACCCGCATCGCCCGTGCCAGACGGGACAGGTTGCGTCTGGCATTGGAGCGATCCCCCGCCCATCCCACAGCCGCTGAGTAAAAAAGACAGTTCAGGCGAAAATATCCACAATTTGCATCAAATTGAAAATTCCGGCAGGAACCATCAGGTTTCTCCGGAATTTTTTATTGAGAATTAACAGCCGCCTCATCGACGCCATGTGTTGCACTACTGCGACAGCGGGCGATCCTCGAACCAATCGGCAAGCCATGCGGCCCAGCCCTCCGGCACCCGGTGCCCGCCGTCGAAAAGCACCACGTCGATATCCGCGCCTGTACCGCAGGCCCATCGGCGCCGCAGGGTGCCTCCTTCAGATCCGCTGTGGCTTGGCGCATGTGTCGTGCAGCCGTTGGTATCGCGCCACAGCTCAAGCCCGGCAAAGATATCTCCCTGCTGAAAACGACGATTGCCAAGGTATCGGCCTTCCAGCGGCACCACCTCATCGCGCCATCCATGAGTGTGCATCAAACGCACCGGACCGGTGCAGCTCTCAGGCTGCGGCCGCCAGAAACTGCCCGCAATCGTTGCGTAAGCGGCAAATTGATCGGGGGTTGCACAGGCCAGATAGCTGACCATGAAGGCACCTGCGGAAAATCCTGATAAAACAACGGATTTCCGGTCGATATTAAACCTATGTTCAGCATCTGCCAGCACCGCCTCAAAAAACGCGGATTCGTCGCGGCCACCGAAATCCGGCAAGAACGCCCAAGAGCGAGGGCCACCGGGATTGCGCGGCAGCGCCGTGGGGGCGATCACCGCGTAGCCCCGATCGTTCAACCCATCGACCATCGCGCGATTGCGCAGTGCAGCCTCACCCGACCCGCCGTAGCCGTGCAGGAACATCACCGCCGGCAGCGCTTTCTCATCGCCGGTATCCGGCAGCACGATGTGATAGTCGCCCCCGTCAATCTGGCAGGCATCGGCGAGGGGCCCGCATCCAGCCTGTACCGCCGAGCCGAAAAGCAGGCCCGACAGAGCAACGCTTACGCCCGGCCAGAGGCGCCCCATACCTGCTATCACCTGTTTCATCAGCCCAGCCCCGTCCAGCGCGCGACCGGCAGATTGCTGCGCAGCCATCCCGGTCCGGCGGCGGAGCCGAGCATCCCCTCCGGCACGTCGATCACATTTGTATAACCGGCCGCGTCCAGCGCCAGCGTCACCCGGGCGGAGCGCACACCGCGCGCGCAGATCAGGGCCAGCGGCGCGCTGCGATCACCACCGGTGACGTGATCAAGCGCGGCCAGAAAATCCTCACGCCGCATGTCGATCTGATGGCTGCCCACTGGCACACCGCTGGCCCGCCACTCACGCGGTGTGCGGATATCTACCAGGATCAGCTCCCCCGCCTTGGCCCTGGCAAATGCGTCCTCAACCGACAGGCGGGGACGGTCATGGGCCGGGGGTTGCCTGCGCCACCATGTATACCCACCGCCCCCCGCAATGGCGATCCCGGCGAAGGCCACACCGGCCTGCAGTAATCGACGCCGCGAGAGCAACGGATCACCCGCCTCCGCCTCAGCTGCCGGGTCCCTGTCCGCGCCATCAGTCTGAGGGCCGGAGTTATCTGACCGTTTTGATTGAGAATGCGACATCTGGCCTCTCCCCGCGCTGCCGGCGCCGTCCTACATGACCCAAGACCTAGCAGGTTCCTGCAAAGTGTTCAGCCTGAGACATCCCGCATGGTGATCAAGTTGTTGTCAACCTGACACCGGGCCGCGCCAAATTGCTGCGGCGGGCAAAAAACTCACCGGATCGCTGCCTTTGCAGGGTTTGCAGGCGCGGTCGGGGCTGGCACAGTTGCGAAAAATTGCTTAGGCACCAAACGATCTGGCCTTGTGCATGGAGGAGAACCGCACGTGTCCCTGTTCCTGATTGCAGCCCTGCCCTTTCTCGGCGCGGTATTCCCCGCGCTATTGATCCGTGCCGGGCGCAATGCCTCGGCATCGGCGGCAGGCCTGACAACATTGCTCGCGTTTGTCGGACTGATGCTGCACGCCCCGGCGGTGATGCGCGGCGAAGTTATTCAGGCGCAATTCGACTGGCTGCCGGCGCTTGGGCTGAATGCCAATTTCTTCCTCGACGGCCTGGGCTTTCTCTTTGCCGGGCTGATCCTTGGAATTGGCCTGCTGATCATCCTATATGCCCGGTTCTACCTGTCGCGCGAGGATCCGATGGGTAATTTCTACACCTATCTGCTGCTGTTTCAGGGCGCGATGGTGGGGATTGTCACCTCGGACAACATTCTGCTGCTGCTGATCTTCTGGGAGCTGACGTCGCTCAGTTCCTTCCTGCTGATCGGCTACTGGAAGCATCTGCCCGAAGGACGTCAGGGCGCGCGAATGGCGCTGACTGTTACCGGCGCCGGTGGCCTTGCCATGATCGGTGGCATGCTGATCCTCGGCAATATCGTCGGGTCTTATGATCTGACCGTGATCCTAGGCGCAAAGGAGGTCATTCAGGCTTCGCCGCTCTATCTGCCGGCCCTGATCCTGATCCTGATTGGCGCCTTCACCAAATCGGCGCAGTTCCCGTTTCATTTCTGGCTGCCGCACGCCATGGCCGCACCGACGCCGGTGTCGGCCTATCTCCACTCCGCAACCATGGTGAAGGCAGGCCTGTTCCTGATGGCGCGGATGTGGCCTGTGTTGGCCGGTACGCCGGAATGGTTCTACATCGTCGCAACGACGGGTCTGATCACGATGGTGCTGGGGGCGATCATTGCCCTGTTCAAGGATGATCTGAAGGCGCTTCTGGCCTTCTCCACCGTCAGCCACCTGGGCCTGATCACCATGCTTCTGGGGTTTGGTACCAAATTTGCTGCCGTCGCCGCCGTTTTCCACATCATCAACCATGCCACCTTCAAGGCGGCTCTGTTTATGAGCGCGGGCATTGTCGATCACGAGGCCCACACCCGCGACATCAAACGGCTGGGCGGCCTGCGGCACCTGATGCCGATCACCTTTGCCATCGCCACGGTCGCGGCCCTGTCGATGGCTGGCATTCCGCCCTTCAACGGTTTCCTGTCGAAGGAGATGATGCTGGAGGAAGCCGTTCACACGGTCTGGGCGGGTTCACATTATCTGGTGCCGGGTCTAGCGCTATTGGGGGCCTTGTTCTCCGCCGCTTATTCGTTCCGCTTCATCGCCCATGTCTTCCTCGGACCAAGGCGTGACGACTACCCTGCGACCCCGCATGATCCCGGCACCGGCATGTGGCTGGCCCCTGCGTTTCTGGTTGGTCTTGTCGTGCTGATCGGCCTGTTCTCGGCCAAGATCGTCGGGCCGTTGGTGGCCACTGCGGCCTCTGCCGTGATTGGTGGCGAGAAACTGCCCTATTATTCGCTGAAACTCTGGCACGGATTTACTCCGGCGCTTTATATGTCGATGGCGGCGGTTGCCGGGGGTGTCGTCCTGCTGATGCTGCACAAACCGCTGATGCGTATGTGGGATGCCGCACCGCGCCCGGAGGCGAAGGTGATTTTCGAGGCGCTGATCGGCGCGCTCACACGGCTTTCGCGTGCCATTACCGACGGGATGCACAATGGCTCGATGCCACGCTATGCCGGCATCATGATCACCTTTACAGCGGTACTGTCCTTCTATGCCTATCAATCCGGCACATTGGCGGCGCCGACCCGCAGCCTTCAGGATGTCGGGCTGATCCCGATCCTTGGCTGGGCCAGCCTGCTGATCGCAACCGGTTTTCTGGTTGCCATGCACCGCAACCGCCTGCTGGCGCTGGTGCTGATCGGCGTTGTTGGACTGGTGGTGTCGATGGGCTTTAACTACATGTCAGCGCCGGATCTCGCTCTGACGCAGATTTCGGTCGAAGTGGTCACCATCATTCTGATGCTGCTGGCGCTGAACTTCATGCCCAAGGAAACCCCGGTCGAAAGCTCTGGCGGCGCCCGCCTGCGCGACATCTCCATTGCCGGCATCTCAGGCCTTGGGGTTGCGGGGCTGATCTATGCACTGATGACCCGTGATTTCATCGGCGAGACGATTTCCGGCTTCCACCTTGAAAACTCCTACAAGGGCGGCGGCGGCACCAATGTCGTCAATGTGATCCTGGTGGATTTCCGAGGCTTCGACACCTTTGGCGAGATCATCGTTCTTGGCATTGCCGCGCTGGTGATCTTTGCGCTGACCGAGGCGGTGCTGGGCACCCGCGTGCGGGCCTATCTGCTGAACCGCAAGCCCGATCTGCCGCAGGCCGGTGACTCGCATCCGATGATGATGGTGGTGGCGACCCGCGTGATGATGCCGCTGGCGCTGATGGTGGCGGCCTATATCTTCTTCCGGGGGCACAACCTGCCCGGTGGCGGCTTTATCGCCGGGCTGATCGCGGCGATTGCGGTCATCATGCAATATATGGCGTCGGGCTTTGCCTGGGCGACCGAGCGGCAGCGCTACCCCTATCATGGCATCATCGGATCCGGTGTGCTGATCGCCGCCGCAACCGGCATGGGATCATGGTTCAGCGGCAAGCCCTTCCTGACCAGCGCCTTTGGGTACATCCACTGGGAACCGCTGGAAGAATTTGAATGGGCAACTGCTGCGCTGTTCGACCTTGGCGTGTTTCTGGCAGTTGTTGGCGCTGTGCTGCTGGCGCTGGAGAGCCTGTCACGCTTTGCCTGGCAGCCTGGCACCGACAGCACCCACGCGATGGATATCAACCCGGCCCGCGATGACGTGGCCATGACCGAGAACGAGGGCTGACTATGGAAATTCTAGTCGCTTCGGCCGTGGGCGTCCTGACCGCGGCCGGCATCTACCTGATCCTGCGCCGACGCAGCTTTCCCGTCATCCTCGGGCTGTCACTGATCTCCTATGCGGTGAACGTGTTCCTGTTTGCCACTGGCCGCTTGATGACCAACGCCCCTGCGATCCTCAATAAATACGAAGAGGTCCCCTATACCGACCCGCTGCCGCAGGCTCTGGTGCTGACCGCGATCGTGATCTCCTTTGGCATGACGGCCGTTGTGGTGATGATTGCGCTGGGGGCCTATCTGTCGTCGCAGGATGACCGGATCAATCTCAGCGATGATGATGCCAAAGTTGGAGATGACGCATGAACCACCTCGTGATTGCGCCGATTGTCCTGCCGGCAATCGTCGCGCCCTTTATTATCATGGTCCTGCGCTACCATCTGGACCTGCAACGGATCTTCTCGGTCGCCAGCAGCCTGCTGGTGCTCTGCCTGACCCTGGCGCTGGCAGCGCAGGCCGCCGACGGCACCGTGCAGGTCTATGAGCTGGGTGACTGGCCTGCGCCTTTTGGCATCGTGCTGGTGCTGGATCGCCTGTCGGCAATGATGATCGTCCTGACATCGGTTCTGGCGCTGGCTGTCGTGCTCTACGCGATTGGCACCGGCTGGGATTCTCGCGGCGCCAATTTCCACGCGCTGTTCCAGTTCCAGATCATGGGCATTCTCGGTGCCTTCATGACGGGCGATGCCTTCAACCTGTTCGTGTTCTTCGAAGTGCTGCTGATTGCCTCCTACGGGTTGATGATCCACGCAGGCGGCGCCAAGCGGTTTCAGGCCGGCGTGCAATATGTGGTCTATAACCTCCTGGGCTCGACCCTGTTCCTGTTTGCGCTCGGCACGATCTACGCCGTCACCGGCACGCTGAACATGGCCGATCTGGCGGTGCGCGTGGCCGAGATGTCGGGCGAGGAAACCGCCCTGCTGCGCGTTGGTGCGGTCATGCTGCTGCTGGTCTTCGCGATCAAGGCTGCGGTGCTGCCGCTGCATTTCTGGCTGCCCGCCTCCTACAGCCATGCCCCGCTGCCGGTGGCCGCGCTGTTTGCGATCATGACAAAGGTCGGCGCCTATGCAATCCTACGGGTCTACACGCTGATCTTTGGCCCGGATGTTGCGATCACCGAAGGGCTGGTCGGCGATTGGCTGCTGCCTGCCGCCATGGTCACGCTGGCCGTCGGCGCCATCGGTGTCCTCGGCTCGCGCGAGATCGGGCGACTGGTCGCCTTTGGGGCGATCACCTCGATGGGGACACTGCTGATTTCCATTGCCCTGTTCACCCCTGCCGCAACCGGAGCCGCACTCTACTACATCGTCCATTCGACGCTGGCGACGGCGCTGATGTTCCTGATTGCCGATCAGGTCATGGAACGTCAGGGCGGTGCTATTGCCGCCCTTCGTCTGATGCCGCAGAGCGGCTTGCTGTCGGTGATGTTCTTTATCGCCGCTATCGCGCTGGCCGGTATGCCACCAGTTTCCGGCTTCATCGGTAAGCTGCTGGTGATGGACGCCGCGCGCGATCATGACCTGGTCTGGTGGATCTGGGCGGTCATTCTGCTCGGCTCGCTTGTGACCATCGTTGGTCTGGCTCGTGCAGGCACGCTGATCTTCTGGAAAAGCCATGGCCTGCAGGCAACCGACAGCACGGTCGCATCCGATGCAGGTGACGAGGATCTTCTCGACGGCAACGCCACCGCAGCCCCAGCGGCGGCGCCGGTCCTGCCGCTTGTTGTCTGCTTTGGGCTGATGGCGGCGATTGTGCTGCTCACCCTCTTTGCCGGGCCGATGACCCGCTATGCCGACGCCACGGCGGCCCAGCTGTTCACCCCAACCGCCTACATCGAAACCGTCCTTGGGGGGGCTTTGAAATGAAGCTGATGCGCCGCGTACTGCCACACCCGATCCTGACACTGGTGCTGACCGCAACCTGGCTGTTGCTGGTGAATGGCTGGTCGCTCAACTCGCTGGTGTTCGGGTTCATGCTCGGGGTTTTGATCCCCTTCCTGACACAGCCCTACTGGCCCCAACAGCTGAAGATGAAAGGCCCGGTGAAGATCGTCGGCTACATCCTCATCGTACTCTATGATATCGTGGTGGCCAATCTGGTGGTGGCCAAGATCGTCCTGTTCAAATCCAATGCCAGCCGCCACCCCAATTGGGTGACGATCCCGCTGGACCTGCGCACACCCGAAGCGATCACGGTGCTGGCAGCGACCATCACCATGACCCCGGGGACCGTCTCTGCCGATCTCTCAGCCGAAGGTCATGCGCTGCTGGTCCACTGCCTTGACGCGCCGCACCCCGAAGCGGTGCGCGACGAGATCAAGGACCGCTACGAACGCCGCCTGAAGGAGATTTTCGAATGATCGAAACAGCTGCAATCTTTGCGTTTGTCTGCTTTGCGCTGTCGCTGCTGATGAACCTGTGGAAAGTTGTCTCCGCCGAGGATGTTGCCGACCGGATCCTGGCGCTGGATACGATGTTCATCAACGCCATCGCGCTGATGGTGCTCTATGGGCTGGCGCTGGGAACCGAGATCTTCTTTGAGGCGGCAATGATCATCGCCATGCTGGGCTTCGTGTCCACAGTGGCCTATGCGCGCTTCATCCTGCGCGGCAATATCATCGAGTGAGGAGAGATCATGGACCTGTTCTTTGACATCGTGATCGCCGGATTTCTCGTGATCGGCGGCATCTTCGGTATCGTGGGATCATTTGGCCTGTTGAAGCTCAACGACCGCATGTCCCGGCTGCACGCGCCCACCAAGGCGACGACGCTGGGTGTTGGCGGTGTGCTGCTGGCCTCTATGACCCATGCCGCCGTCTACGAATACCACCTGTCGGTGCATGAGCTGATGATTACGCTATTTCTGTTCCTGACGGCGCCGATCACGGCAAATTTCATTGCCAAGGTTCACATCCACCGGCACGACACGCCAGACAGCCTGCCAGACGCAGGTAAAGATAAGATATGGGCGACGCATAAACTGCCCGAAAACGAAGTGATCGGCCCAGAGGTCTGATCTCCCAACGCCCCCGCCCGTCCGGCGGGGGTCTTTCATCCGGGGCGGAGCCTGTCCGGGTGAGCCAGCCCAGCCCGGTGACACATAGATGATGCACGCAGCCCCCCTCCCCCTGACCAAAGACGTGGTATTGATCGGCGGCGGCCACACCCATGCGCTGGTGCTGCGCAAATGGGGTATGCGGCCCCTCGCCGGAGCGCGCCTGACCGTGATCAACCCCGGTCCGACCGCCCCCTACTCCGGCATGTTGCCGGGCTTTGTCGCCGGGCATTACGCGCGCGAGGCGTTGGATATTGATCTGGTGAAGCTGGCACGCTTTGCCGGGGCGCGATTGGTGCTCGGGGCGGCTGATCACATCGACACCGATAGACGCGAGGTCCATGTCTCGGGCCGCCCCCCAATTGCCTATGACATTGCCGCAATCAACCTGGGCATCACCTCTGCCATGCCCGATATGCCGGGATTTGATGACCATGCGATCCCGGCAAAACCACTCGGCCGTTTTGCGGAGAGCTGGGCCGCGTATCTGCACGGCGACAGCGCCGCCCATGTTGCGGTGATCGGTGGCGGTGTGGCCGGAGTGGAGCTGATCCTCGCCATGGCCCATGCGCTGCGGGCCCGGGGCCGGACGGTGCAAGCCACGTTGATTGATCGCAGCGAAATCCTGACTGACACCGGCACCAAGTCCAGCGCCCGACTGCGCGCTGCGCTGCGCGGTCTTGACGTCACCGTGATAGAACACGCGAAGATTGCCCAGATCGAGGCCACTCATGTGTTGCTGGCGGACGACCGCGCAATCCGGTCCGATTTCACAACCGGGGCTGCGGGGGCACGTCCCTACCCCTGGCTCAACGGAACCGGGCTGGACCTGCACGACGGGTTTCTCTCGGTTGATGCCTATTTGCAGACCAGTCGCAAAGGCGTCTTTGCTACCGGCGACTGTGCTCATTTCAGCCCCGACCCGCGTCCGAAGGCCGGGGTCTATGCGGTGCGTCAGGCGCCGATCCTCTATCATAATCTGCGCGCCAGCCTGACGCGGGATCCGCTGCGCCGCTACCGCCCGCAGAAAGACTATCTGAAACTGATCTCGATGGGCGGCAAAACCGCTGTTGGAGAACGCTTTGGACAGACCTTTTCGGGCGGTTGGATCTGGCGCTGGAAAGACCACATCGATCAGTGCTTCATGGCGCAGTTCCGAGATCTGCCGCAGATGGATCAGCCGGCGCTGCCCCCCGAACACACCCATGATCTGCCAGAGGCGCTTGGCCATAAACCGATGTGCGGAGGTTGCGGTGCCAAGGTTGGCGCGCGCACGCTCAAGGCGACGCTCCGATCGCAGCCGAATACTCAGCGCACGGACATCGCCCCGCTTCCCGGTGATGACGCCGCGCTGCTGATAACGGGCGGGCAAAGGCAGGTGATCAGCACAGATCACCTGCGGGCCTTTACCGCCGACCCGGTGGTGATGGCCCGTATCGCGGCGGTCCATGCGCTTGGCGATATCTGGGCGATGGGCGCCGAGCCGCAGGCCGCGACCGCCAACTTGATCCTGCCCCGACTGTCGGCGGAACTTCAGGCCCGGACCCTTGATGAAATCATGTCTGCCGCCGGTGACATCCTGAGGAAAGCCGGCGCCGAGATCGTTGGTGGCCACACCTCCGTGGGAGACGAGCTGACCATAGGGTTTACCGTGACCGGACTATGCGACGCGGCGCCCATCACCCTGGCCGGGGCACAGCCGGGTGACGCCCTGATCCTGACAAAACCGCTGGGCACCGGGGTGATCATGGCGGCGGAAATGGTGGGAAAGGCCGAGGGTGCCTGGGTCGCCGCGGCATTAACGTCGATGAGCCAGTCGCAGGACAAGACCGCCGAGCTGCTGCACGCCGCACATGCGATGACCGATGTGACCGGATTTGGCCTGCTGGGCCATCTGCTGGGGATCTGCGAAGCCTCCGCGGTTGGAGCTGAACTGGACCTCGAGGCAATTCCTGCGCTGCCCGGTGCCGCCGCACTGACAGCACGCGGGATCAGGTCCTCGCTCTTTGAAGAAAATGCCGCGCTTTTGCCGCAGATAACCACCGGCGGGCCACAGGATCTGCTGTTCGATCCGCAGACTGCCGGTGGCCTGCTGGCCGCACTGCCGCGCGATCAGGCCGAGGCGCTCTTACCCGTACTCCGCAGATACGCAGCTGAGGCCACGATCATCGGCCATATCACCGGCTCTGCGGGCGCGATCACGCTGATCTGAAGTCGCGGCTATAGCCGGTCCAGCTCAAGACGCAGATCCGCGGCCAGCCGGTCCAGATCTGGCCCCCGCAGGTCGGTTGCCCCCAGCGTGGTTATCACATCAGCACCGATGGCCCGGCGCGCAGTCTCATAGGCGGGGTCGTAATGCTGCGTGATGAGCGCCTCCGTCAGCGCCGGTTTGTCGCCTTCGGCAATCCTCTGCAACCAGCCATCGACCACCGCATTGGAGCGATGTGCCCGCAACCCATCGAGACGCACGCGCAGCATCTCCGTGTTTGACAGAATATCATCATAACCCGCCAGCAAGTATCGACAACGCGCCGCCACAGGTGCGTGGATCTCGATCCGCGGAGCCTGTTTCATGGCCGCCCAGAGCTGCGGTGGGATGATCCGTGCGCCGATCTTGCTCGACTCCGCCTCCACCAGCACCGGGCGTTTCGGGTTCATCCGTGCCAGTTGACCGGCCAATGCGGATTCAAACGCCTTCTGGCTGGGCTGCGGGGTCGGGTGATCGCCCAGCAGCGAGCCGCGATGATGTGCCAGCCCCTCGAGGTCCAGCACCTGTGCGCCAAGCAGTCCAACACGCTGGAGGATATCGGTTTTTGCGGTGCCCGTGTAGCCATCCAGCGCAACGAAACGATGCGGCAACGCGGCTTTATAGAGATAGTCATGGACCAGTCTGCGGTAACTTTGGTAGCCGCCCTCGACCACATCCGCCCGCCATCCAATCTGCTGCAACAGCCAGGTAAAACTGCCGGACCGTTGCCCGCCGCGCCAACAGTAGACCAGCGGGCGCCAGGATCCCGGATGATGGCTCAGCCGTTGCTCAATATGGTCGGCAGCGTTGCGAAACACCTTCGCCGCACCGACCTTGCGGGCCAGAAACGGACTTTGCTGGACATAGATCGTGCCGACTTCGGCGCGCTCTTCATTATCCAGAACCGGCAGGTTTATGGCCCCGGGCCAGTGATCCTCAGCAAATTCGGCGGGACTCCGCACGTCGATGACACAATCGTAGTCTTGATCGAGAATTTCGGATAGCGATGTAAAACGAAGGGCCATGTCTGATGATCTACCGCGCCGCGCGCGCAAGGAAAAGTCGCATTCCCTTTATACCTTAAACATTTTATTATGGATCAAAGATTCGTCTGAAATTCTATCTATAAACCGATCACAGCCGGTTCCCGGATGTGAACTGGATGCTTTTTCCAGCGGGAGGCAGGACATGGCAGAGCCACAGATAGATACCTTGCAGTTCCCCGGTCATCTGATCCGGCGGTTGCACCAGATCTCTGTTGCCCTGTTTGCGGATCATATGGCGCGCAATGACATCGACCTGACACCGGTACAGTTTGCCGCGATTGACGCCCTGGCCCACGAACCCGGTGTTGATCAGGCAACAATCGCGGCCCGCATTGCCTATGACCGCGCAACGCTTGGAAAAGTGATCGACCGGCTAGAGGCCAAGGGGCTGATCCGGCGTGATATTTCTCCAGCTGATAGACGTGCGCGCGTTGTCACCCTGACGGAGGCTGGCCAGTCGCTCCTGAACAAAGCCATGCCGATTGTCGAGGCGCTACAGTCCGAAATCCTGACCGGCCTCAGCCCGGCGGAGCAGGTTCAGATCACCACATTGTTGACCAAGGCGACCCAGATCGGCGACCGGCTGCGCCGCGCTCCGCACCGCGCGCAAACAGGCTCGCAGAAGGAATTCTGACCCCGCTATCGCGCGGAGACGGCCCGGCAGCCATATGGTAAGTAGCGGATAACAAGCTGCCGACGCAGGACCCGAACAGCACCGTCAACGCCCTAGCCAGATCGCGTGCAACGCTGGTTATCGACCATAGGCCTTGCGCGCGAGGTCGATGCGGGCTTCCAGAATTGTCATTTCTTTCATGATATCACGGCGTTTTGAACGGTCGCCGGTATCGGCAAGCTGTTGGCGCAGAACCGCAAGCGTGCGCGACAGCGTGACGAACTCCGGCACACCGCCGCTCTCCTTGATCAATCGGTTGACCAGCGCATTCTCCGGGTCGTCAACCGGTGGCAACGGTTTGCCCGCTCCTGACAGGTTGTCAAAAGCGCCATCGGCCTCCGCCTTCTGGATACGCGCGTTGATAAGGTCAATCAGGGGGTGATCCATAACGGTGTTATGCCGCAGCTGACAGGAAAAACAAAGACCGCGCCGAAGATACGGCGCGGTCCAGTCTGGATTGTTGAGGCAGCGCAATAGCTGCGCCCGGTCACTTCTGGCTGATGCGGCCGTCGGTGTAGGGCTTATAGGGGGAGTTCTCGACCAGATACTCTGCCATGACATCCGCCAGATCCGGGCCAAAGTCATAGGCGTTCTTGTCGTCGCCTGCGAAGACCTTGTAGCCATCACCGCCATTGCGGACGTAGTTGTTTGTCACGACAACATAGGTCTTGGCCGGATCAATCGGCACGAAGCTGTCGCCTTCGCTCACCATGACCTCCTGAATGCGGCCCTCATTGGGTGCAACCGACGGATCCCAGGTGAATTTCAGACCAGCGACCTGCGGGAAGCGGCCCTTGACCTCTTCAACCTGGCTCACCCCGTTTTCCAGGGCCGCGATGACGTCCTCGCCAGTGATTTCAAAGGTCGAGAGCGTGTTCTGGAACGGCAGGACCGTCAGGACCTCTCCCATCGTGACCTCGCCCGGCTCCAGGCTCGCACGGATACCGCCCGAGTTGGCAATCGCTATGCTGACACCCTGATCCTTCACTCGGTCCAGCATCGCATCGGCCACCAGGTTGCCCATCTGGCATTCCTGAACACGGCAATTGTCGCGGTCGCCATCAACAGCTTCTGCGCTCTCGGCCACAACCTTGTTGCGGATCTCGTCCAGCGGTTTGGCCAGCTCGGCGATGCGTGCGACGGTATCCGCGTCCTCGGTGACAGTGCCATCCATAATCAGAGGTTCGCCAACCGCTTCGACGACATTGCCTGCATCATCGAAGGTCACGTTCAGCTCACCCAGGAACTTGCCATAGGCATAGGCCTGCACGATGGCCACATCATTGACCATGGTCGGGTATGGCCCTGAAGCATCTTCCGAAGTGTTGGAAAGATAGGTGTTGCTGTGCCCACCCACGATGACGTCCACACCCGTGGTGCCCGCCGCAACGCGCTGATCCACGGCATAGCCCGAATGGCTCAGCACGATGATCTTGTTGACGCCCTCGGCGGTCAGCCGGTCGACCTCCCCCTGCACGGCATCAACCGGGTTGGTGAAGGTGATGTTTTTGCCCGGGCTGGCCAGATCGGGCGTATCTTCGGGAGTGAGGCCGATCAGGCCGATCTTTTCACCGCCGCGTTCGATCACGGTGGATTTCTTCAGCACATCGGCCAAGGCAGGCTCAGCGCTGACATCGGCATTGGACATCAGAACCGGAAACTGAACCGAATCCATGAACCCGCGCAGGACCTCGGGGCCATCATCGAACTCGTGGTTGCCGACAGTCATGCCGTCATAGCCAAGCTTATTCATCATCTCGGCGGCAACTTTGCCCTTATAGTAGGTGTAGTAGAGCGAGCCCTGAAACTGGTCGCCACCATCAACAAGAATGCTGTTGTTGCTGCGCGCGCGCGCATCCGCCAGCGCAGTTACCAGACGTGCAGATCCGCCAAAGCACTTGCCCTCGGCATTGTCCCCTTCGCGGCAGCCGCTGTCATACTTGCTGATCGGCTCAAACCGCGAATGAAAGTCATTGGTGTGCAGGATGGTCAGCTTGTAGTCGGCTGCGGCTACGCCCGCCGTCAGGCCAAGCGCGGCAACAGACGTCAGAAAACGCGTCATCATGGAAACATACTCCCTTATTATTTTTCTATTGCCGGATGGTGAGGGGAAATGCGGGCGCAGTCAAAGGGGAAAAATTCATCACCGTGCTGTCTTTGCGTCAAGACCGATCATATTCAGCCTTGATTCACCTCTGCGCGCAGGGCATCACCGCGCCATGCTCATCTATAAAATCTTCCGCACCGACGAATGGACCACCCTTAAGGCAGAGGGTGAGACCCTCGGCGCCCCCATCGATCTGAGCGATGGTTACATTCATTTCTCCACCGCTGATCAGTCCCAGGAGACCGCAGCCAAGCATTTTGCCGGAGTTGACGGGCTTTGGCTGATTGCGGTCGATGCCGAACGGCTGGGGCTAGACCTGCGCTGGGAAGTGTCGCGGGGCGGCGCCGAGTTTCCCCATCTCTACCGCAAGATGACCATGACTGATGTGGTCTGGGCGAGACCGCTGCCGCTGGTCGACGGCACCCATCAATTCCCGGAGGATATGGCGTGAGCCTCGTTGAACGTCTTGCCCTTGGTGCGCTGCATCGCTGCGACCCGGAGACCGCCCATGGCCTGTCGATCAAGGCGCTGAAACTGGGGCTGGCGCCCGCCCCCGGCCCGGTCACCTCCCAGCGTCTTGCGACCGAGATCGCCGGTCTGTCCCTGCCAAATCCGGTTGGCTTGGCGGCGGGATTTGACAAGAACGCCGAAGCACTGCGCCCGCTCTCTCAGGCCGGGTTCGGCTTTATCGAGGTGGGGGCCGCGACGCCGCGCCCGCAACCCGGCAACCCCAAGCCGCGCCTGTTTCGTCTGACCGAAGATCAGGCGGCTATCAACAGGTTCGGCTTCAACAACGACGGCATGAGCGTGATCGGCCAGCGTCTTGCGGCCCGCCCGCGCGATGCTGTGATCGGCCTCAACCTTGGGGCCAACAAGGACAGCAGCGACCGCGCTGCCGATTTTGCCAAGGTGCTAGCCCATTGTGGGGCGCATCTGGATTTTGCGACGGTAAATGTCTCCTCGCCCAACACCGAGAAACTGCGCGATCTGCAAGGCAAGGCCGCCCTGTCAGCGCTGCTCAGCGGCGTGATTGAGACGCGGGACGGGCTGGACCAGCGGGTGCCGGTGTTCCTGAAAATCGCCCCCGACCTTGACCGCGCCGGGATCGAGGATATTGCCGAGGTGGCGCTTGAAACCGGTATTGATGCGGTGATTGCCACCAATACAACGCTTGATCGCGACGGGCTGAACAGTGCACATCGTGGCGAAACGGGCGGCCTGTCTGGCGCGCCGCTGTTTGAGAAATCCACCCGCGTTCTGGCGCAGCTTTCCGAGCTTCTGGACGGTCGGGTGCCTCTGATTGGGGTGGGCGGCATCTCCACAGCCGAACAAGCCTATGCCAAGATCTGCGCCGGCGCATCGGCGGTCCAGTTTTATACCGCCATGGTCTATGCCGGGCTGTCATTGGCCGGAGAGATCGCGCGCGGGCTGGACCAGCTGCTGGCCCGCGACGGTTTTGACACTGTCGCAGATGCCGTCGGCAGCAAACGCGGGGACTGGCTATGATCACCTACTGGCACAATCCGCGCTGCTCAAAATCCCGTGCGGGCCTTGCCCTGCTTGAGGAGGCCGGAACAGCGGTCACCCTGCGCCTTTATCTGAAAGATGCGCCCTCGGAGGCAGAGCTGGCGGAGGTTCAGGCCAAACTGGGTGTCACTGCAATTGAGATGATGCGCAGCGGCGATGCCACCTTCAGGGAGCAGAACCTCAGCCCATCGGATGATGACGCAACGCTGATCGCGGCGATGGCCGCGCATCCGATCCTGATTGAGCGCCCCATCGCCATTTCGGAAACAGCAGCCGTCATAGGCCGTCCTACCGAAGCGCTGAAAAAACTGCTCTGACAGGAGCTGCCCGAAACAGTGGCCGCCTGAAACACAGCTGCTCTCTTTCAGCCCATCCCCGACCTATGCGCCGACCTGCGCTTCGAGCCGTGGATAGCGCAGACCAAGCGTCGCACCTCGCGCAAGATTCAACACCATCAATGCCGCCCAAAGCCCGTGATTGCCGAGGAGCGGCACCAGAACCAACAGGGCCACAACGTAGATCGCCACCGATTGCAGCATCGCGATCCGCATGTCCCGCGTCCAGGTCGCCCCGATGTAGATCCCGTCGAACATATAGCTGGCCACACTGAGCAGCGGTAATATCGCAGCCCAGATCAGGTAATCCCGCCCTTCTGCCCGCACCTCAGGCGAAGTGGACATGACATCGATGAGCCAACCACCGCCCAGCCAGAACAGCAGCCCCAGTGCGATTGCGCCGCCCACGCCCCATTGGCTGGTCACCACCGCTGCGCGTCGCAGCTGCATCCGCGCCTTTGCACCGACCGCGCTGCCCACCAACGCCTCGGCAGAAAAGGCAAAACCGTCGAGCGCAAAGGCCGTTATCTCAACGAATTGCAGCAACACCTGATTGGCTGCGAGCGTCACATCGCCCAGATCGGCGCCGATGAATAGAAAGGTCGTGAAGGATCCGGTCAGCAGCACCGAGCGGATCATGATATCGCCATTGACCTGCATCATGCGTTTCAGCCGCACAGGATCGAACACACGGGCCCAGTTGCGCCACTGGCTGCCCGCAAAGGCATCGCGGCACAGCCACAGCCCCAGCGCAAGACCGCTCCATTCCGCGATCAGGGTTGCGACCGCGACCCCTTCGACTCCCCAGCCCAGCCCCAGCACGAACCAGAGATCCAGCAGAATATTGAGACCGTTCATCCAGATTTGCAGGGCAAAAACACCGCGTGTGCGTTCAACCGCGATCAGCCAGCCTGTGACCGCATATAGCGCGATGGTCGCAGGGGCACCCCAGATGCGAATCTGAAGGTAATCCCGCGCCAGCCACTCGACCTCGGCACTGGCAGGGGCCAGCGCAAAGGCCCCCCAGAACACCGCGACCTGTCCAACAATGAACACAAGGCCCGCAGCAAAGGCCAGCAGGATCCCCCGGGTGAGCAGCGCGCCCGTTTCTGCCCAGTCTCCAGCCCCGCGGGCCTGCGCGGCGAGACCCGTGGTGCCCATCCGCAGAAAACCGAAGATCCAATAGATCGTCGCCAGAATGACCGCACCGATGCCTACCGCCCCAATAGGAGCCGCCTGCCCCATCTGGCCGACAACTCCAGTATCCACGGCCCCCAGAATAGGCACCGTCGCATTCGAGAGTACAATCGGCAGCGCAATCTTCAGCACCCGCGCATGGCTGATCGGTTCCGGCACCTCGGCGCTGGCCGTGGACATGCGTTCTAGCCCTTGTCCCGAGGCGCGGCGTCGGCCACGAAATCCGGCGCGGCAGACCCCTGTTTTGCCGCCTCCTGCGGCATCAGGAAATGGCCCGTGGCCTGGGCGAACAATTTGTCCTTGTGATCCTGCCAGGCCGCCACATGGACCGAGGCATAGCGCCGACCGGACCGGGACACGGTGGCGCGTGCATAGGCGTCTCTCGGCAGCCCGGAACGCAGGTAATCCACCGTGAAATCAATGGTCTTCGGCTGGCGTGGCAATTTACCTGCGGCCAGTTCCTCAACATCGAGCGTGCCGCTTTCGATGCGCTCCCACAGGTTGGCCCAGGTCAGGGTCATCACGGCTGTCACCTCCAGAAAGGCCGCTGTGACACCACCGTGGATGGCGGGTAGAAACGGGTTACCGATCAGCTTGTGATCGAAATTTAGCTGCGCCGTCAGCTCATCGCCGCGACGATCAAACGTGATGTTGAGAAAACGCGCATAGGGCACGGATTCCACAAGCGCGGCGAGGGCAGCGTCGCGCCGCTGCTTCACCACCTGAACGGGTTCGGGACGGGGGCGGCTCAAAATTTTGCCTCCACGGTAAAGGCGCCAACCGCCGTGGCGACGGGATGTGCCTCATCCTCGTCCATCGCCGTCGCACGGACGAAGGCGACGTTGCGGGTCATGTGATGACAGGTCGCGCGGGTCACGATCCGCTGCCCGGGGGTGGCCGCACGCATGTAGTCGATACGCAGGTCGATCGTGGCGGTGCCGCCCGGCGCCGACGGGTGGCACATCACCGCCGCGCCGCAGCAGGTATCCATCAGCGCCGACACCGCGCCACCGTGGATCACCCCGGTTTCCGGGTCGCCGATCAGTTTCTCATCATAGGGCATCACGATCTCGGCCGTGCCATCCCCCAGTTCCGTGAGGGTCATCCCCAGTTCCTGCGCATGCGGGATGGCTTCAATGAACTGTCGCGCGAGCTGCGTCTTGTCGACCATGGGCTTCCCCGTTCCTATGTTTTCCTCTTTATCGGCCAGACCTTGGCCGAAGAGCAACCCCGGCGGTTGAACCCTTTGCCGGTTGTGCTTAGTTTGCGGGTAAGGGAGATACGGAATGACCGAACAGAAATTGTCATTCAAGGAGATGTGCAGCGAATTCGACGTGACCCCGCGCACGCTTCGCTACTATGAGTACATCGAATTGTTGCAACCCGATCGCGAAGGCCGGTCGCGGTTTTACGGTGCCCGCGAGCGGGCCCGGATGAAGCTGATTATGCGGGGACGCAAGTTCGGCTTCCAGCTCGAAGAGATCCGCCAGTGGCTGCTGATCTATGAAAACGAGGGCGATGAGGCTCAAAATCGCGCCTTTGTCGAAATGGCCGACCGCCAGATGGAAGAGCTGCGCAAGCAGCGCGAACAGCTCGACGAAGCGCTTCAGGAACTCCACGACCTGCGAGCCACCACGCTCAACCTGCTGAAACAAGACGCCTGATTCCCGCCGACCAAGCGTCAGGTCGGATCCGCTTTTGACACTCAACGCCCCGCCGACTGGTGGGGCGTTTGCCGTTCTGCGGGCTCGTCAGCACGTGATCTGCCGTCCATGTGACGGATGTTCCAATCAAAAAAATCGAACATAATCCACGCGAAAAAGCCCGATAATTTTGTCGGTAATTTGCACGATCGCCCTATTTTAAGGGCTGATAGCCAAACCCGAAACGAAGTAACGTTGCGTCAGTTCGGTGGATCCTACGTCACCTCGGAAAGTGACGCAGCGTTCAACTTACGTCAACGTCAAGTTGCTGTTGTAAACGACGGGCAAGCTGCTCACCTTAGTCTCACAACCCAGCAGTTATGAGTTACGACGATGACCGATGAAACCAAGACCATCCGCCAGATGTGCGATGAGTTCGGCGTTACGCCGCGTACATTGCGGTTTTACGAAGCCAAGGAGTTGCTGTTCCCGATCCGCGAGGGTCAGAAACGCCTCTTTACCAAACGCGACCAGGCCCGGCTCAAGCTGATCCTGCGCGGCAAGCGGTTTGGCTTCAGCCTCGAGGAAATCCGGCAACTTCTGAATCTCTATCATATGGGCGACCAGCAGCTGACGCAGTTGACCCGCACCTATGACATCGCCTGCGACCGGCTCGCCGATATGGAGCGGCAGCGCGATGAGCTGAACGAGGCCATTGACGATCTGAAAGAGCAGCTGCGTTGGGGCGAACGTGTGATCGCCTCGATGAGCGCCAAACAAGAAGCCGCGGAATAGATCCCGGCCCCCATGCCTGCCTGTCCCACGATGGGAGAGGCAACCAGACAGACACCGCAGAACCACAGCGAGGACCGCGATGCCCAGTTACACCGCCCCGATCAAAGACACTCAGTTCATTCTTCACAATGTTCTGAAGATCTCAGAAAGCGCCATTCCCGGCTATGACGAGCTGGACGCCGATTTCACCAATGCCGTGCTGGAAGAAGCAGGCAAGATCTCCAGCGAAGTCCTGCACCCGCTGAACACCGTCGGCGATACCGAAGGCTGCCGCCTTGAAAATGGCGTCGTCTACACACCGACCGGGTTCAAGGCTGCGTTTGAGCAGGTCAAGGAAGGCGGCTGGACCGGTCTCGACATGCCGGAAGAATACGGTGGCCAGAACATGCCCTATATCATGGGCACAGCCGTGGGCGAGATGTTCTCCGCTGCGAACCAGGCCTTCACCATGTATCAGGGCCTGACCCATGGCGCCGCGTCGGCGATCCTCGCCCATGGTAGCGACGCCCAGAAAGATACCTATCTGCCGAAAATGGTGTCCTGCGAATGGACCGGCACGATGAACCTGACCGAACCGCACTGCGGCACCGATCTGGGTCTGATGCGCACGAAGGCCGAACCGCAGGATGACGGCAGCTACAAGATCACCGGCCAGAAGATCTTCATCTCCTCCGGTGATCACGACATGGCCGACAACATCATCCATCTGGTGCTGGCCAAGATCCCCGGCGGCCCCGAGGGCATCAAAGGCGTGTCGCTCTTCATCGTGCCGAAGTTTATGGTGAACGAGGACGGCTCGCTCGGCGAACGCAATGGTGTCTCCGTTGGCAAGATCGAAGAAAAGATGGGCATCCACGGCAACTCGACCTGTGTGATGAACTACGACAGCGCAACCGGCTACCTGCTCGGCACCGAGCACAAGGGCATGCGCGCCATGTTCACGATGATGAACGAAGCCCGCCTCGGCGTTGGCATGCAGGGTCTGGCTCAGGCCGACGCCGCCTATCAGAACGCCTTGGAATATGCCAAGGACCGTCTTCAGGGTCGCGACGTGACCGGCGCCAAGAACCCGGAAGGCCCGGCAGACCCGCTGATCGTCCACCCGGACATCCGCCGCAACCTGATGGATCAGAAAAGCTTTGCCGAAGGCGCGCGCGCATTCATCCTCTGGGGCGCAAAGATGATCGACCAGGCGCATCGCGCCGCGGATAAGAATGCCGACGGGCTGATCTCGCTGCTGACACCGGTCATCAAAGGCTTCCTGACCGATCAGGGTTATGACATGACCGTTCAGGCGCAGCAGATCTACGGCGGTCACGGCTACATCGAAGAATGGGGCATGTCGCAATACACCCGCGATGCCCGGATCGCGATGATCTACGAAGGCGCCAATGGCGTTCAGGCGCTGGATCTGGTCGGCCGCAAGCTGGCGCAGGATGGCGGCAAACATGTCATGGCCTTCTTCGAGATGGTGAAGAATTTCTGCAAAGAAAACGGAGACATCTCCGACGCTTACAGCAAGGAGTTCATCGACCCTCTGAAAGCCGCGTCGAAGGACCTTCAGGCCGCTGGCATGTATTTCATGCAAAACGGCATGACCAACCCGAACAATGCGCTGTCTGGGTCTTATGACTTCATGCACATGTTTGGTCACGTCTGCCTCGGCCTGATGTGGGCGGAGATGGCCAAGGCGGCACAGGCAGAGCTTGACGCCGGGTCTTCTGACGCCGCGTTCTACGAGACAAAAATCGCGACCGGGCGGTATTACATGGCACGCAGGCTGCCTGCGACGGCGCTGCACCTCAGCCGTATCCAGACCGGCGGCGACACGGTGATGGCACTGGCGGCAGACCAGTTCTGAAGCGCAGTTTGATCACCTCGGGGCCCCTTTTCGTGAGGGTCTCCGACACCGCCCCCGTCTGATCATCGGGGCGGCAGGATAACAGGCGATCCGGGCCATCCGGGGCGCCAGAACCAGGGCGTCGCAATCGGAGGAGAGACAATGCCCAAACGCTTTCGCCTCACGCGCCGCCTGCCGGTTGCCATGACCGAAGACGGCTATCGCCGCTTGCGCCGATTTTCGCAGGAGGCCGGCCTCGACGAAGGCGAAGCCCTCTCCTTCCTGTTTGAGAATTTCGACAGCGTCACAGATCGCGACAACCTCACCCACCGGCTGCGGCTCTTCAATGCCGAGCTTGAGGACCGCAAAAAATAGGCCGGCCCACACCGTCCAAAGAAAACAGATGCCACAAGGCACGAGACAGCCACCAAAGGGGAGCCCCATGAGCGCAGAGCAAAAATCCAGCTGGATGACCGAAGAGCATCAGATGCTGGCGGATATGACCGCCCAGTTCATCACCCGCGAATGGGCGCCGAAATTCGAGACCTGGCGCAAGCAAGGCATGATGGATCGCTCCACCTGGAATGAAGCTGGCGCCCTTGGCCTGCTCTGCCCCTCCGTACCGGAAGAATACGGCGGCGTCGGTGGTGATTTTGGCCATGAAGCCGCAATCCTGATCGAAGGCAGCCGCGCCAATCTCGCCAGCTGGGGCCACGGGATCCATTCCGGCATCGTCGCCCATTACGTGCTGGCCTATGGGACCGAAGAGCAGAAACAGCGCTGGCTGCCCAGGATGATCACCGGCGAGCTGGTCGGCGCTCTGGCGATGACCGAACCCTCCACCGGCTCCGACGTGCAGCGGATCAAGACAAAAGCGGTCAAAGATGGCAACGCCTACCGGCTGAGCGGTCAGAAAACCTTCATCACCAATGGCCAGCACGCCAATCTGATCCTGGTGGCGGCCAAGACCGACCCCACCGAAGGATCCAAGGGCATCTCGCTGGTGGCGGTTGAGACCGATGGCGCAGAGGGTTTCAGCCGCGGCCGCAACCTCGACAAGATCGGCTGCCATGCCGCAGATACCTCGGAACTCTTCTTCGACAATGTCGAGATTGCGCCGGAAAACATCCTCGGCGGCGCCGAGGGTCAGGGCTTCTACCAGATGATGCAGCAGCTGCCGCAGGAACGGCTGATCATCGCCTGTGGCGCCGTCGGTGCCATGGAAGGGGCGGTTGAACGCACGATCGCCTATTGCAAGGAGCGCGAGGCCTTTGGCGGGCCGCTGACGCAGTTTCAGAACACCCGGTTCAAACTGGTCGAATGCCAGACAAAAACAAAGGTTGCCCGTGCTTTCCTTGATGAATGTATGGTCGAACATCTGCAGGGCAAGCTGACCGTGGAAAAGGCGGCGATGGCCAAATACTGGATCACCGATACCCAGGGTGAGGTGCTCGACGAATGTGTCCAGCTGCATGGCGGCTACGGGTTCATGCAGGAATATGCCGTGGCCGAGATGTGGGCAGATGCCCGCGTTCAGCGCATCTATGGCGGCACCAATGAGATCATGAAGGAATTGATCGCGAGGTCCCTGTGAGGCTTCGGGCTGCACATATAGACGCGGATGCCGGAAGCCTCCGGCGGGAGTATTTGGGGAAAGATGACAGGATGAGACGCGCCTCCCCCCGAGCTCTCCGCCTAATGGGTCGGCGCGCCGTCACCTTTCACGGTCATCGGCTCTCCAGCCTGTTCCGCAGGACCATGCTGACGCCATCTACCTTAATACGGAGTGAAGGTTCCGTCATCTTTCCAGAAATACTCCACGGGGGTGCGGGGGTGTGAAACCCCCGCTCCGCCAGCAGACACAGGGAGCAACATATGACACTCAAACTGCATTGTTTCGGTGAAAGCGGCCATTCCTATAAGGCCGCCCTGGCTCTTGAACTGGCCGGGATCGACTGGGAGCCGGTGTTTGTGGATTTTTTCAGCGGCACCACCCGGGGTGATGCCTTCCGTCGAGATATCAACGACATGGGAGAATGCCCGGTGCTGGTGGATGGCGATCTGACACTCAGCCAATCCGGGGTGATCCAGCAGTATCTGTCGGACACTTATGGCCGGTTCGGCGGCGCCACTTCCGAGGAAAAGCGCGAGATCCTGCGCTGGCAGCTATGGGACAATCACAAATTGTCCTCAAACGCAGGCTTGTGCCGGTTCCTGATGAATTTCCTGCCGGAAGACAAACGCCCGCAGGAGGTCATCGCCTTCCTTCAGGGCCGTCTGCAAGGCGCCTACGCGATCCTGGACAAACATCTTGAGGGGCGAAGCTGGATTGTCGGCGATGGGCTGACCAATGCCGATCTGACCTGCTGCTCCTATCTCTATTACCCCGAACCCTTCGGCTTTAATCGAGCCGAATGGCCCCATATTGACGCTTGGCTCTCGCGGCTGAGCGCACAACCGGGCTGGAAAGCCCCCTACGACCTAATGCCCGGCAACCCGTCGGACCGAGCCTGAGGAGACTGATATGACCGAAGCCTATATTTACGACGCCGTGCGCACCCCGCGTGGCAAAGGCCGCAAGGATGGATCCTTGCATGAAGTAACGGCCGCGCGTCTCTCTGCGGTGGCGCTCAACGCTCTGAAGGAGCGCAACAATCTGGAAGGCCACGCAGTCGAGGACGTGATCTGGGGCAATGTGACCCAGGTTGGCGAACAGGGCGCCTGCTTGGCGCGGACCGCTGTTCTGGCCTCTGATCTGGATGAATCGATCCCCGGCGTGTCGATCAACCGCTTCTGCGCCTCGGGTCTGGAAGCCGTCAACATGGCCGCCAACCAGGTGCGGGGACGTGCTGGTCATGCCTACATCGCCGGCGGTGTGGAATCCATGAGCCGTGTCCCCATGGGCATGGACGGCGGTGCCATTGCTGTTGATCCGGCGATTGCCATCGAGAACTACTTTGTGCCCCAGGGGATCTCGGCAGATATCATCGCCACCGAATATGGTTTCTCGCGTGATGATGCCGATGCCATGGCGGTGGAATCCCAGCGCCGGGCGAAGGCGGCCTGGGACGACAAGCGTTTTGCGCGCAGCGTTGTCCCGGTGCGCGATATCAACGGGCTGACCATTCTCGATCACGATGAATACATGCGCCCCGGCACCGACATGCAGTCGCTCGGCGGTCTGAACCCCTCGTTCCAGATGATGGGTGAGCAAATGCCCGGCTTCGACAAGATCGCGATGCTGAAATACCCGCATCTGGAGCGGATCAATCACATCCACCACGCGGGCAATTCCTCCGGCATCGTCGACGGCGCCGCTGCCGTACTGATTGGCGACAAGGAGTTCGGCGAGGCGATGGGCCTGAAACCGCGCGCCCGTATCAAGGCCACAGCCAAGATCGGCACCGACCCCACCATCATGCTGACCGGCCCCGTGCCCGTCACCGAGAAGATCCTGCGCGACAATGGCATGGAGATTGGTGACATCGACCTCTTTGAGGTCAACGAGGCCTTTGCCAGCGTCGTCATGCGGTTCGAGCAGGCCTTTGGCGTCGACCATGGCAAGGTGAACGTCAATGGCGGCTCGATTGCCATGGGCCACCCACTTGGTGCGACCGGCGCCATGATCCTCGGCGCACTGCTGGATGAGCTGGAGCGCAGCGACCGCGAAACCGGTCTTGCGACACTCTGCATCGGGTCCGGCATGGGCGCGGCCACCATCATCGAACGCGTGTAACCCAGGCGACAGGAGACTAAGATATGTCTGATTTCACAATGAAAAAAGACGCCGACGGCGTCGCCATCATCACCTGGGACTGCCCCGGCAAAAGCATGAACGTTCTGAACGGTCAGGCGATGCTAGACCTCGACGGGCTGGTTGACGACGCGCTGGCAGATGATGCCGTCAAGGGCATCGTCATCACCTCGGGCAAGAAAGACTTTGCCGGCGGCATGGATCTCAATGTGCTGGCCAAGATGAAAGAGGATGCCGGTGACGAACCCGCCCGTGGTCTGTTCGAAGGCATCATGAAAATGCACCACGGTCTGCGCAAGATCGAACGGGCCGGCATGGATCCGAAAACCAACAAGGGTGGCAAACCCGTGGCAGCAGCCCTGCCCGGCACAGCTGTTGGCATTGGTCTGGAACTGCCGCTGTCGACGCATCGCATCTTTGCCGCTGACAACCCCAAGGCCAAAATCGGCCTGCCGGAGATCATGGTCGGCATCTTCCCCGGTGCAGGCGGCACCACCCGTCTGGTACGCAAGATGGGTGCCATGAACGCTGCGCCCTTCCTGCTGGAAGGCAAGCTGGTCGATCCCAAAAAAGCCAAGGCCGCAGGCATCATCGACGAAGTGGTCGAGGATCCGCTGGCCGCCGCACGCGCCTGGGTTCTGGAGGCAAAAGACGCCGATATCGTCAAACCCTGGGATGCCAAGGGTTACAAGATGCCCGGTGGCGCGCCCTATCATCCTGCGGGCTTCATGACCTTCCTTGGTGCAGCAGCCATGGTGCATGGCAAAACATTTGGCGCCTTCCCGGCAGCCAAAGCGCTGCTGAGTGCGGTCTATGAAGGCGCGTTGGTGCCCTTTGATACCGCGCTGAAGATTGAGGCGCGCTGGTTCACCCATGTGCTGATGAACCCTTCGTCCGAGGCGATGATCCGCTCGCTCTTCCTCAACAAGGAAGCGCTGGAAAAAGGCGCTGTGCGCCCGGCGGGCATCGAGGATCAGTCGGTCAAGAAAATCGGCGTTCTGGGCGCTGGCATGATGGGGGCCGGTATCGCGCTGGTCTCCGCTCAGGCCGGGATGGAGGTTGTTCTGATCGACCGTGATCAGGCCGCCGCCGACAAGGGCAAGGCCTATACCGAAAGCTATCTCGACAAGGGCATCAAGCGCGGCAAAGTCACGGCCGACAAGAAAGAGGCGATGCTGTCACGCATCACCGCAACCCCTGATCTGGACCATCTCAAGGGCTGCGATCTGATCATCGAAGCGGTCTTTGAGGATCCCGGCGTGAAGGCGGAGATGACCAAGAAGGTCGAGGCGATCATCCCCGACGATTGCATCTTTGCCTCCAACACCTCGACGCTGCCGATCACCGGTCTGGCCGAGGCCTCGGTGCGCCCGGAGCAGTTCATCGGCATTCACTTCTTCTCACCGGTGGAAAAAATGTTCCTGGTGGAGATCATCAAGGGTGAGAAAACCGGCGACCGCGCAGTGGCCAAGGCGCTGGACTACGTGCGCCAGATCCGCAAGACTCCGATCGTGGTCAATGATGCCCGGTTCTTCTACTGCAACCGTTGCATCATCCCCTACGTGAACGAAGGCGCACGGATGATCACCGAGGGCGTTGCCCCTGCGTTGATCGACAATGCCGCACGCCAGTTGGGCTTCCCGGTCGGTCCGATCCAACTGACCGATGAGACCTCGATTGACCTCGGTGCCAAGATCGCTCGCGCCACCAAGGCGGCAATGGGCGATGCTTATCCCGAAAGTGCTGCGGATGATCTGATCTTCTGGATGGAAGAACAGGGCCGTCTGGGGCGCAAGTCCAACGCTGGTTTCTTCGACTATGACGACAAGGGCAAGCGGCAGGGTTACTGGAAGGGCATGCAGGAGAAATACCCGCTGGCCGAGGAACAGCCGGACCTGATCGAGGTCCAGGAACGCCTGATGTTTGCACAGGTCCTGGAAGCCGTGCGCGCGCTGGAAGAAGGTGTTCTGATGGACATTCGCGAAGGGGATGTTGGCGCGATCCTGGCCTGGGGCTTTGCGCCCTGGTCCGGTGGCCCGCTGAGCTGGCTGGACATCATCGGCACGCCATATGCTGCCGAGCGCTGCGACCAGCTGACCGCGAAATATGGCGAACGTTTCACCTGTCCGCCGCTGCTGCGCGAGATGGCTGAGAAAGGCCAGACTTTCTATGGCCGGTTCAGCCCGGAGGCCGAAAAGGCCGCCTGATTGAGGTCAGATGACGTCTGAAAGCTCTGAAAGCGGCGCCTCCGGGTGCCGCTTTTTTCACATCAGGAAAGCCGCCTAAGTGGTTATGAAAAATAAAAACCGCCTCCGATATGGTGACGGTCCTGTCTCTGTTTTCACTTGTTGGATTGCAGCGCGGTCTAGACCATCGCTGCGTATTCCGCAGCACCATGCCCACCAGGACCCATCGGCAATGTATTGGCCCAGACGCTTTCCTCGGTGATCATGTCGATCACCAGTTCGCGGGCAGCGTCGGGCTCCAGAACCCGATAAAGCTCGGCATAGGCGCTGGTGTCGAACGACAGAATGTCACGCGGTGACACGCTAAAGCTCAGCAGACCCGCCTCCAGATAGATGACCTCATCCTGTGCAAACCGTGGCACCACGATCTCGACCCGTGTGTCAGGCTCGACCCGGCCAATGCCGCGGTACCCTTCCAGCGCGCAGGCGGGTACGACAACAAACGGATCGCCCTGCCCATCACAGGCAAGATCGCTCTCGATCAGGATCCCCTGGTTCGGCATCACCCAGAGCGGCGCGCGATTGTTCAGCGCATCCTGCGGAATATGAACCGGGCATGTCAGCGGATTGGGTCCACCGCTGGAAAGCAGGATAGTTTCGCGGTGGATATCGACAATGGGCTGCATCCCATGGTCGAAGGTCAGGACCATATCGCCCACGGCCAAAGCCTCAATCGGGCGCCAGCCAAGATGTGAGGCCACATGGGTGCCCGACAGGATCCCGCCCTGTCCGGCTGCGACCAACGGGTACTCTGTTGCCAGAGCCTCGGCCATCGGAGAGAGCTTGCGTTTCAGCAGCCAATCCAGCATCGGTTTTCCCTTTCACCAAGGCAGCCATACGTTCTGCATGACCCGTCACGTTACCCGTCCGATAGGCGGCCACTGGCGCGCCTACGGGAGAGATGATCATGGTCGCGGATCGAAGATGCGCCATTTTGGCGAAGACTTCGGACCCTGCGCCGTCCCATGTGATTCCATCTCTCGACTACTGGTCTATCGGTGAATCGTTAAAAGAGTATTCAAACTGGGCAAGATCCGCCTCGCAAGCCTGAGCCACCGCCGCGCGGGCCGCGTCGGTATAGGCGTCCTGCCAGCCTCTGGGACGCTCTGAGACATTGGCCCGTGGCAGCTGCAGCTCAAAACCCAGGTGATCAAAGAGCGGGGCCGCATCGCATGCGAAATGTTCCAGGCGGATATAGCAGTCGCATTGTTCGCCCCCATCCGCGCGCCGCATATATGACCGCGCCGGATGGGCACGAAACGCTGCAAGCATCCGGGGATCGCTGGCAAAATCGGGAAATGCCAACGCTTTGGCCAGGGCGACCGAAGGGTGATCAAAGCTCTGCTCGCGCAGCCAGTGATAGAGGCTCAGCACCCGATCAAACGGGTTCCGTACCAGCGTAAAGGCAAAGAGACCGCGCAGCTGCGCCTCGGGCACCAGACCGTCGATATCGGCAAGAGTTGAGTGTTTCCACAATCGGCCCCGGGTTTTAGCGTCTCTGAGGCGTCGCCGCCGCTTGCTGGCCTTGGGCGTGTCGCCGAGCATGAGATCATCTGCCATGGCCCGCGCCTCCAGCGCGAGGGACAGCGCGGTGCCCCCGGTCTTGGGGATATGCACGAAGATATAGGAACGGCCAGGCGACAGGATCATGACAGGCAGGCTAAGCGGTTTGAAGACCAATGGAAACCTCGGCCCTGTCAGACAAAAATGTCTTACGCCTTTCATTGGGGGCAACTTTGCGCAATATCTTGCAACCACGTCGCATGAATCATCTTGGAGGGGTCGAAATGGGTTGGATGTCGGACGAGTCGGGACTGGAGAAAACCGCCGCCAACTATGTGCCGCTGACGCCGCTGTCACATCTGCGCCGGGCCGCGCATGTGTTTGCCGATGTCCCTGCCGTCATCTACGGCAGCCATCGCAAGACCTATGCGGCCTATTATGATCGCTGCACGCGGCTGGCTTCGGCGCTTGCGGGGATGGGCGTCCGCCCCGGCGACGTGGTGGCGACCTTGATCCCCAACCTGCCGGCCCAGGCCGAAGCGCATTTTGGCGTGCCTGCCTGCGGTGCCGTTCTCAACACGATCAACACACGTCTCGACGTCAGCACGGTCGCCTATATTTTCGACCACGGAGAGGCCAAGGTCGTGCTGGTCGACAGCCAGTTCCTGCCACTCGCCGAAGAGGCCAAAGCAGCCTGCGACGGCCCGGGACCGCTGATCATTGAGGTCCCGGATGATCAGGCAGCCTATCCGGCGTCCGGTCGGCACCCGGTCTACGAGCATGTTCTGGCCGCTGCCTCCCATGATTTCGACTGGATCATGCCGCAGGACGAATGGGAAAGCCTTGCGCTCAACTACACCTCCGGCACCACGGGCCGCCCGAAAGGCGTGGTCTACCATCACCGTGGCGCCTATCTGATGACCATGGGCACGGTGATTTCCTGGCGCATGGTGATGCAGCCGAAATACCTTGCCATTGTACCACTGTTTCACTGCAACGGCTGGAACCACACCTGGATGATGCCGGTTCTGGGTGGCACCCTGGTGTGCTGTCGCGATATCACCGCGCCCGCGATCTACGATGCGATTGCCGACGAAGGGGTGACCCATTTCGGCGGTGCGCCAATTGTGCTCAATATGCTGGTGAACGCACCCGAAGAGGACCGGCGCAGCTTTGATCACACGGTCGAGGTCTTCACCGCCGGCGCCCCGCCCGCCCCGGCCACCCTGCAAAAGATCGAGGCTATCGGCTTTCATGTCACGCAGGTCTACGGGCTGACGGAAACATATGGCCACGTCACCGAATGCCTGTGGAAAGGCGGCAGCTGGGACACACTGGACCAGCAGGGCCGGGCCGCGATCAAGGCGCGTCAGGGCGTGGCCTTCCCGATGATGGATCACATTACGGTCATGTCCGACGATATGCAGCAGATTCCGATGAACGGTCAGGATCAGGGTGAGATCGTGATGCGCGGCAATTCGGTCATGAAGGGATATCTGAAGAACCCCGAAGCCACCGCCGAGGCCTTTCAGGGGGGGTATTTCCATTCCGGCGATATCGCCGTGCAGCATCCCGATGGCTATATCCAGATCGCCGACCGCGCCAAGGATATCATCATCTCCGGCGGCGAGAATATCTCCTCGGTGGAGGTTGAGGGCGTGCTGATGGGGCACCCCGATGTGAACCTAGCCGCGGTGGTTGCCAAACCTGACGAAAAATGGGGCGAAGTGCCTTGTGCTTTTGTCGAGTTGAAGCCCGGCGCGGAGGTTGATCCTGCCGAACTGATCCGCTTTGCGCGCGAAACGCTGGCCGGTTTCAAAGCGCCAAAACAGGTGATTTTCCAAGAACTTCCCAAGACATCGACCGGAAAGATCCAGAAATTCGAACTGCGCCAGCAGGCCAAGGCTCTCTGACCCGGTTTCCTGACCAAAGCAGGCGCGAACTGCCGCAAAGTCAATTGCTGACGCTGGGGGCTGCGTGCTATTTGATCTGTGAACAATCGACGGTGAGGACGCGCCCCATTCATGACGGCATTGCGGGAATATCAACGGCTGGAAGCTGCTGCGCTGTGGCGGGCTGCCCCTGACGCGCAGCGGCGCGATGTGATCGTCTCGGTTGGCGACGCGACCCTGACCATTGCGGATATGAATGACCGGCCACTGGCCCATTGGTCACTGGCAGCACTAGAGCGACAGAACCCCGGCAGTTTCCCCGCGTTGTTCCACCCTTACGGAGATCAGGGCGAAACGCTGGAGATCGCCGAAGATGAAACCGCGATGCTGGACGCAATCGACCGTTTGCAATCCGCCCTCACCCGCGCTCGTGCCCGCCCCGGTCGCCTTCGCTCGGTGACGCTGCTGTCGGCGCTGGCTGTCGTGACCGGTCTGGCGGTGTTCTGGCTGCCCGATGCGCTGCTCTCGCATACAGTGAATGTGGTGCCGGACATCAAACGCAAGGCGCTAGGACAGGCGCTGCTTGGCCGGATCGAACGGGTGTCAGGTCAGGCCTGCAGCACATTGGAGACCGCGCCCATTCTGGAACGTCTCGCAGAGCGGCTGGATGTGCGTCAGTTGGTGATCCTGCGCAGCGGCGTGGCCAGCAGCCTTTATCTACCAGGTGGCATCGTGCTTCTGAACCGCGAGCTGGTGGAGGATCACGAAGATCCGGCGGTAGCAGCTGGCGCGGTACTGGTGGAGCGCGCCCGTGCGGTGGAAAAAGACCCCCTGGCCGAGCTTCTGGCCGCGGGCGGCATTCGCGCCACCTTCAGGATGCTCACAACCGGTGAACTGACCCGTGCAACCCTCGACCGTTATGCGGAAACCGTCATCAGCGCGCCGCGCCCCACGCCGGACGAGGCCACGACACTCGCTGAATTTGCCCGTGCTGCCGTTCCCTCCAGCCCCTATGCCTACGCTCAGGACATTACCGGTGAAACAGTGCTCGGCCTGATCGAGGCCGATCCGATGGCGGGCCGTGACTTGCAGCCGGTACTGAATGACCGCGACTGGGTGCAGCTACAAAGCATCTGCGGCTGATCCACCAACTCCGGTGTGGAACACATCGCATCTCTGACACGATGCGTTGAGATTTCTGCATCCTGTCACCGGGCCGCTGCACGCAATACTGACGCAAACGTCGAGCATTCGGAATCCCGATCGGAACTTCACTGCGAACGTTTCCAGGGTCGGCAGAATGCGACGGAGCTGACATACCCTTTTTCCTGCTGAATGGCTGCTACAGATACCTGAATACGAGTTCCAAATCAGCCATCAACGGTTGTGTTGTGCATGTTTCCCCACTATCTGCACGTCATCTGTAATGGAGATTTCATGTCCTGGTAAGGAAGGGAGGCAGCGCGCCTCCCGGAGCACATACAAGATCGCAAACATCGCCGTCACTTTGTAGCTGACGGGTCGGTTTGATGTGCTCACTCGTTTCCTACCATCGGCGCCCAAAATTGACTTGGGCCAGAGACATGAAAGTGAACACCCTATGACGAGGGATTACTCAGACTTCCTTCCGCGTCGCGCGCGCGACACCGGATCACAGGCCAAACTCAGCCCCCTTCATGCGCTGGGATGGCAACCGTTTTTCACCCAGCAAGTTAGCGTGGAAGACATGGCCGCGATACCTCCTGTTCGCGTTGTCGAAGTGCATCGCAGCGGGCTGCACGCCCTTGGTGACGGCATCGATACCATCCTTCCGCCCAGAGCCGATGTGACTGTCGGGGACTGGCTGTTGCTGGACCAGTCGCACCCGCGGTCCAGTCGGGCTCTTGAGCGTGCCAGCCTTATCAAGCGGCGCGCGCCCGGCACCGACCGGCAGGAACAACTAATCGCGGCGAACATTGATACGGCCTTTATCGTCACGTCCTGCAATCAGGACTTCAAATTGGCCCGGCTTGAACGCTATGCCTCCTTGGCGTTCGAGGCGCGGATCACGCCCGTCATCGTCCTCACGAAAACCAACCTCTTGGCGGATCCTCAAGACTACATTGACGCGGCCCACGCGGTGTCGGACATAATCGACGTCGTCGCACTTGACGCGCGCGGTTCTGCCCCGAAGACAGACCTTGCGACCTGGTGCAAGCCCGGCAAGACGGTAGCGTTCCTTGGCTCATCCGGTGTTGGGAAATCGACGCTGGCCAATGCGTTGCTCGACAGCCAATCCATCGAGACCCAGACCATTCGCGAGGACGACGCGAAGGGGCGGCATACGACGACGCGGCGTGAGCTTCATGCTATGCGCAATGGCTGTCTGATCCTGGACACGCCGGGCATGCGGGAATTGCAGCTCACCGATGCGGCGGACGGAATCAATGATCTCTTTGCCGATATTCAGGAGTTGGCCGCGCGGTGTCGATTCAACGACTGTCAGCACGAGACCGAGCCGGGATGCGCGATTCTGACGGCTGTTGATGATGGCGTTCTCGATGCCCGTCGGCTTGGCAGATGGCGTAAGCTGATAGCGGAGGACGCGTTCAACTCCGCGAGCCTTGTGGAACGCAGGTCGCGCGACAGGGCGTTCGGAAAAATGGTGCGCGGCGTCAAGAAAATCAAAGATGTCAGGAGGTAAGACGATGACGCAGTCGAAAGCAGGTCAAATCGTATGGCACGATCTTTTCACATCGGACAGGGCGTGTTCGATGGCATTTTACCAGCACGTGGCCAAATGGACGTATGAAGTCGAGCGGGCGACGGATTTTGCCTGGGGAGGCGGCGAGAAGGATTTCATCCTCGCCCTCTCCGGGGACGAAGCGGGTGCGGGGTTGGCCGAGACGCCTGCCGAGCAGGAAAATGGCTGGATCGCCTACATCGAGGTTCCCGACGTGGACGCGGCGGTCAGACGCGTCGCCACGCTCGGAGGCAAGATCGTTCGGGAGCCATTCGAGGTGCCGGGTGTCGGTCGCAACGCACTCGTCCGCGATCCGCTCGGTGCTCTGGTCGGGATTTCGCTGTCCCGGCACAGCTTCCCTGTTCCGCACCGGCAGTTCGGCCCTGACGTGTACGTCGGCAACGGGACTGACTTCCCGCTGGCGTTCTATGCAGAGCTTTTTGGATGGAAGGTCTCTCCCGAGCAGGACACGGATTGTCTTGCACTCCTCGGGCCTGAGGGCGATCTTGTTGCACTCCAACATGCCGCGACCTGGCCAATCGGTTCAAATGCAGCTTGGGTCCCGTGCATCAAGGTTGCTTCAGTCGCCGATGCCTGCCGTGCTGCTGAAGCCGAAGGGGCGCGTCCGGCTCCTGTGGATGTGAAGGGAACTTTTCAAGCCCGTAACCCCATCCTGTGTGATCCAGACGGCGCGCCATTTGCTCTTGGCATCGAATAGACGACCACTTTCTAGCAGTTCGCCAATTCTTCACAGGAACTGCAGATCGGACATTTGTACGCTCTGCAGTATCCGTAACTCAGGGCTCACTGCCCGCTTTCGCTGCGTCGCCCATGGATGGCCGCTCTAGTTCTCTTCGCAAAGATCAGGGGAAAGCTGCTCTGGCGTAGTTTGCGAAGCGTCGGCCAACGCCTGCTCAATCTTTGCGATCTACTCATTCTTTTGCCTACCAAAGTACCGCAGAGTCCGTCACTCCCAATTCGCAGGCAATCCTTGCAAGGGAGCTTCCCCGAACTCGAAGATCGGCGTTGCGGCGGTCACGTCTATCTAAATGCTGCTTTGTGGGCTGACGCATATTGGCACAATGGCGCGGCGCAATTGTTAGGACAATACAGAACGTCCGCGAGCCATTTGCCGATATTGCGACAATGTTGTGAAGGAGGAGTTCGGCCGGGGCCGTGTTGGGTTAATGATGAGACGAAAAAGTCAAATATCTCTGACGTTCTAAAAGCGGTTGGCGCAATCATAGCGCCGCGCCAAGCCGCCCCCGCTCCGTTGCGTGAACGCAGATTGGCCAAACAACGTGGCTGACCGGACCCACCGTCGTGATTACTTGCTCAGCCGCGCGCCAGAGAACCCGGCCGCGCGCACTGTCGACAGGGCCGCTTGCGCCGCCTCCCCGACAAAAGGCCCTGCCAGAACGACCTGCAGACTCTGACCATTGCGGTTGACCCGACCCAGACGCACCGGCAACCCCTTTTGGCGCAACCGTTGAGCCACGGCGTCGGCCTGACTTACATCGGCGAGGGTCGCCGCGCGCACATACCGCGTAGCCGGAGATGACTGAGGTTTGGCCATCGAAGCCGAGGCCGCGCGCGCTGATGTCGCATCGCCGGAAGGCGCCGACCGGGTCGACAGACGGGTGACCAGGGTCTCCTCATCGGTGCCCACGGACGTGCTCGCATCTCCTGCAAGCTGTCTCTGCGAAAGCTTCACAACCGGTCGATCGACCGGACGGCGAATGCCTTCGCGGGGGACGGTGCGCGTCCAGATCGCGCCGGTTTGCGGTCCGCGGTTCGGATTGTAGCGATCCTGATGGATCACCCGCACATATCCCGCAGGCACGCCATCGTTGGCCGCCGCGAGTACGCCGCCCAGCGACATCTCCGCCCGGCGCGGATTAAGACGGTCATCCTCCCATGCGCGGCGATACCCCTGCGGCACTACCAGCCCTCGGCTCAGGCTGCGCTCCTGATAGACATGCTTGGGAACAACGCGGGTGTTGGGATCCAGAACCGAGGACAGGCGGCTGCTGCCCCCCTGCGGCCCGCATCGCACGTTGCCCGTCTGGTTGATATATTGCTGGCTCAGGGCAGACGCGCCGGGACAGCGGCCAAAGCCCGGCGCCGAACTGGCCGTGGTTACGGTGCTGACGGGCGGACGATAGGCATCATCCAGTGGCTGTCGGCGCGGCAGCTTCGCCGTTGATGTGCCAACCCGAAGCGGTTTTGCCTGTCGCACGGCACTGCGCTGCGGCTTGGTGGTGGTGACGGTCTGCGGCGCGCGCGCTGCTGCAACCGGCTCTGTAGTTGCAGTTACGGCGCCTTCCAGATTATTCGCTCGCTGCCCCTCCGGCAGGGTGATCAGCTCCGGCACCGGAGCCGAAGTGGCTCTCGGCGAACTGGGGGCCGCAGCAAGCTCAGTGGGCTGGAAGCCGCAAAGCTGTTTGCGGCTGCGGGTTACCCTCGGCACCCAGGTGACATTGCCGTCGATCCCCGCCCGAATGAAAACACAGCCGCGACTGTCGATATATTGCTTGCCTGCAAAGGAGGCGGGCGGAAATTCTGCCGGCGGTTCGGTGGGGCGGATCGACTGCGCCTCTGCTGTGCCGAAGCAGGCCGCCGCGATCAAAGCACTTGCAATAATTCTAGTAAGCGTCATCCGAGAGCCCCACAACATATGGCCGCAGGATGCCCGAAAAGCGAATCTGAGTAAAGCAGGGTTTCCCCGATTTAACGAAAGATCCCAGAGACATCGCGACCCTTACCCTCCCCGCACCCGGGTGTGTCACCCGACGGACATGGAAAAGGCGCCTGTTGCCAGACGCCCTTGCCTTGATGGCCGTGCCTTGTGTCCATGCCGCCCCAAGAACTGCACGCGGACCGCAGGCTTATTTGGTGCCGAACATCCGATCACCCGCATCGCCGAGCCCGGGCAGGATATACCCCTTCTCGTTCAGCTGCCGGTCCAACGAGGCCGTCACGATCGGCACATCCGGATGCTTCTCCTTCATCAGCTCCACCCCCTCGGGCGAGGCCAGCAGGCAGAGGAAACGGATGTCATTTGCTCCGGCCTCTTTCAGCAGGTCGATGGCCGCGGCCGAACTGTTGCCGGTTGCCAGCATCGGATCTACCGCAATGACCAACCGATCCTTCAGCCCCTCGGGTGCCTTGAAGTAATATTGCACTGGCTGCAGGGTTTCCTCATCCCGGTAGAGACCGACAAAGCCTACCCGTGCCGAGGGGATCAGTTCCAGCACGCCGTCCAGCATCCCGTTGCCCGCCCGCAGGATCGAAACCAGCGCCAGTTTCTTACCCGCAAGGATGGGTGCCTCCATTTCCTCCATCGGAGTGTCGATGGTGGTGGTGGTCAGCGGCATCTCGCGGGTGATCTCATAGGCCAACAGCTGGGTAATCTCGCGCAGCAGGCGGCGGAAACCGGCGGTAGAGGTGCCCTTGTCGCGCATCAGGGTGAGCTTGTGCTGCACCAGCGGGTGGTCGACAACGGTCAGATGATCGGACATTGGGCGCTCCTTTCAGGAAAATTCAATCTCTCTTAGTGCCTGCACTGTGGGACAGGCAAGGCGGATTTGTCGGCTATTGTCTCCAACCGCTGCAAATTCGGGCGCCGTTCAGCGCGCAGACGCTGCCGAGGACGCCATCTCATCCGCCCGCTTCAATCAGGTCAGCACCGACCGGCCCGGCCCCTGAGCAGGGATTTTCAGATGGTCCGCCACGGTCGCTGCCACGTCCGCGAATGCCAGATTGCCCAGCGGTCCGGCCCCCGCGCCGGCCATCAGCACCGGCACCTGTTCACGGGTGTGATCGGTGCCGGGCCAGCTCGGATCGTTGCCATGATCGGCCGTCAGGATCAGCAGGTCGCCATCCCGCAGATGCGGCAGCAGCTTGCCGATCTCTTGGTCAAACCATTCCAGCGCCCGCGCATAGCCCGAGATATCGCGACGATGCCCGTAGAGGCTGTCAAACTCGACAAAATTGGCAAAGGTCAGGCTGCCGTCCTCGGCCTCAGCCACAGCCGCCTGCAAATGCCGCATCAGCCTCGCGTCATCGCCTTTCTTCAGCGTATCAATCCCCTGCATCGAGAAAATATCACCAATTTTGCCGATGGCGTGCACTGGTCGACCGGCATCCTGCACCCAATTGGTCAGGATCGGTTCAGGCGGCATGATGGCGTAGTCACGCCGGTTTGTGGTGCGCTGAAATCCGGTCTCGGGCGTGCCGACAAAGGGTCGCGCAATCACCCGCCCCACCTTCATCGCGTGCAGATAGGGGGCCACCGCCTCGCAGAGCGCCAACAACCGGCCAAGACCAAAGCTCTCCTCATGGGCGGCAATCTGGAAGACACTATCGGCAGAGGTATAACAGATTGGCTGCCCCGACTGCATATGCGCGGCGCCATGTTCGGCAATGATCGCAGTACCCGAGGCATGGCAATTGCCAAGTAGAGCCTTGGTTCCGGCCGCCGCGCAGACATGGGCCACCAGATCATCCGGGAACGCGGGTGTCTGATCCGGGAAATAGCACCAATCCCAAGGCACCGGCAGGCCCGCCAGTTCCCAATGACCAGAGGGGGTATCCTTGCCCCGGCTGATCTCGCGGGCGACACCCCAGCGCCCGATAATCTCCGCCCCACCCAGATCAGGGCAAGGCACCGCCGAGGCCTGCGCCACGGCAGCCCCCAATCCGAGGCGGTCCAGATTTGGCACCTGCAGCGGACCGCTGCGCCCCTCCTCTGCGCGGCCCGCAGCGCAGGCCTGGGCGATATGGGCCAGCGTATTTGCGCCAATGTCCGGCAGATCACCATTGAAATACTGACCAGCATCTGGCGCACCACCGATACCGACGGAATCCATCACCACCAGAAACGCACGCGCCATTACGAAACCCTCGTGTAGATCAGCGGCAGCGGCTCCGGCGCGCTGTCAGACAGCTGATAGGCTGCGCGCAGACTGGCCTCGGCTGCATCAGCGGCGTCTTCATCAGCGGCATGGATCACACCAATCAGATCGCCGACTGAAAGCGTGCATCCAAGCGGCGCCAGCTCCGCCAGTCCGACGGAGGGGTCGACCACGTCGCTTTCGATCATCCGCCCGCCGCCCAGCCGCACGACCGCAAGGCCGAGCGCCTCGCCATTGATGGCGTGAACATGGCCCGCCCGATCTGCGGTGATGGGGCGTACCACCGGAGCCGTCGGCAGAATTGTCTGCCAGTGGTCTGCGAAATCGGTCGGGCCGCCCATCGCGGCGACCATTCGGGCAAAACGTTCGGCAACCGCCCCGCTGGCAATGGCCTTGCGGATCATATCCGCCCCGGCATCGCTCTGCGCCGCCAATCCGCCATGTGCCAACAAGACACCTCCCAGCTCCGCTGTCAGCTCCGCCAAGGCGCCCGCCTGACCGCAGATACCGGTCAGCACCCGCATGACCTCCGCCACCTCCAACGCGTTGCCCAGCGCGGGCGCCAAAGGCTGGTTCATATCAGTGATCAGCGCCGACGTCCTGCAACCGGCCGCATTCGCCGTCTCAGTGAGACTGCGGGCCAGCGCCTCGGCCTCCTCCAGCGTTTTCATAAAGGCACCGGAGCCGATTTTCACATCCAGAACCAGCGCATCGGTGCTGGCCGCCAGTTTCTTTGACAGGATCGAGGCGGTGATCAGGTCCAGACTATCCACCGTGGCGGTGACATCACGGATCGCATATAGCCGCTTGTCTGCCGGGGCGATCTCTGCGGTCGCCCCGACGATGGCGCAGCCTACGCTTTGCATCATGCTGCGCAGCCCCTGTTCGGACACTTGGGTGCTGACGCCCTGAATGGCTTCCATCTTGTCGAGCGTCCCGCCGGTATGGCCCAGACCCCGACCGGAGATCATCGGCACATAGGCACCGCATTCCGCCAGCGCGGGTGCCAGCAGCAGCGACACGCAATCGCCGACCCCACCGGTAGAGTGTTTGTCCAGCACCGGCCCATCCAGATCCCAGCGCAGCACGTCACCGCTATCACGCATTGCCAGCGTCAAGGCCCGCCGCGCATCGACGCCAAGCCCCTGCAGACAAACCGCCATGGCAAACGCACCCGCCTGCGCATCCGAGACAGCCCCATTGGCCAATCCTTCGGCAAACCAGCGCAGGTCTTCATCGCCGGGTGTCTCTCCCCGGCGCAGGCTGGCGATGATCGCGCGTGCGTCCATGGCTCAGCTCCGTTCCATATGGTCCGCGCCAAAGGCACCGGGCAGCAGATCGCCAATCGTGGTTTCGCGCTCCAGCCCATCTGTGGTGGCAAGCGTCACCTTCACCTCGGGCGCGCCAAACTCCGCCAGCTTCTGACGGCAGCCGCCGCAGGGCGGGATTGGCGCCGGGCAATCGGCAATCACATATGCCGCCTCAAGCTTTGTCTCGCCTGCGGCAACCATTGCGGCGATGGCACCGGCTTCTGCGCAGGTGCCTTCTGGGTAGGCGACGTTTTCCACATTGCAGCCAACATAGACCGTCCCGGATGCTGCCCGGATCGCCGCACCGACCTTGAAGTTGGAATAAGGCGCGTGTGCGTTTTCACGAACGGCGGTGGCAGCATCTTTGAGGCTCATGGCGATTCCCTGATTTTTTTGATCAACTGGTCAGAATTTGAGACGATAGCTGAATTTGCCGAAGGAGCGAAAGCCCCCTCGACCAAGCTGAACCACAATATCACATCCTCCGGCCAATACCGCTATTGCCTGATGATCCACCCAGGATCTGCGGTCAGACCGTTGGCTCTGCCAAGCTGGTGTTGAACACACCCGGAAGCGTCACCTCCAGCAGTTCCACATCATCCGACGGCGCGCTGAGGCGGGTTTTCATCCCCGGCGGAATGACGAAGGCATCGCCCTGTTCCAATTGATAAGGCTCGCGGCCCTCGCCCTCCAGCGTGACTGTGCCGTTCATGACAAATGTGAAATGGATATCGGTGTCATGCGCGGCCCACTGCGGCGCGCCTTCTCCGCGGCGCACCACCTGTACGCCTGCGACGCCCTTGGTATTCTCGGCAATCGTCGTGTCGCGGCAGATGTAGCCCGGCAGGCGGAACGGCATCCATTCGGCGCCTTCTGCCTTGTTGTAAACAAACCGCTGACCCTGCCATTCCCGTTCGGGGCGGTAGTGCGGCGTCGGCAGGGTCATCTCGTGGTCGATCTCGGTCACATGCTCGGCCGGGACGCCGATCTCGATCACCTGCACATTGTCGCTGGCCTCCAGCACCCGGTGGCGGATCTCCGGCGGCTGGATGAAGCAATCACCGGCGGTCAGCCGCATCTTGTCTCCCTGATCCTCATAGACGACATCAACCCAGCCGTGGATACAGAAGATCAGCTGAAAGCCCACCTTGTGGAAATGCACCATATCCGGCACCGGGCCGCCGTCGGGAATGCGGATGTGGCTGGCGATGATCGAGCCGCCCAGCCGGTCCGGCACCAGGTCGCGGTAGTGCATACCCGCGCGCCCAATGATCCATGGCGCCTGATCCTTCAGCCGCCGCACCACAAAACTATGCACTGTTTCGGGCATCACCAGTGGTGGGTTGCGCTCTTCAATCTCAATCTGGGTGCCATTGGGAGCGGTCAGCCTGCGGGCACCACCGGCAAACCCATCGGGATCATCAGTCAGGATGCGAATGGTGCCGGGTGATTCAGCGGCGCCGCGCTCGATCCGCAGCCGCAGTCCATGGCCCGAAAACACCCCGATAGCCGGATCATCTGCCGGATAGATCGAGTCCAGCTTCATCCCGAGGGTTTTGGTGTAAAACGGGATGTCGTCCCGAAGCTCCTGCGTCGGCAGCCGCAGCTCCGCAATCGTATCCGCCATTCTTCGCTCCCTTTTGGTCTTTTGCCACACAGTGAGACCAAGCGCGCTCGGGCGCAAGCTCTTGCGAAAGCCCCCAAACACCCAACGAGAATAGTCTGTTTCCCTGACGTCAAAAGTCATTTAATGCTAAACTATAGTCTCTGGAGCGCCTGATGACCAAAAATCCAAAGTCCGACACCCAAACCCTGCGCGATGCCGCGCTGCACTATCACGCCTATCCCAACCCCGGTAAGCTGGAGATCCGCGCAACCAAGCCGATGGCCAATGGCCGCGATCTGGCGCGGGCTTATTCGCCGGGCGTGGCAGAGGCCTGCATCGAAATCAAATCCGATCCTGCGGACGCGGCGAAATACACGTCGCGCGGCAATCTGGTCGCGGTTGTGACCAATGGGACAGCGGTCCTTGGCCTTGGAAACATCGGCGCGCTGGCGTCAAAACCGGTGATGGAAGGCAAGGCCGTCCTGTTCAAGAAATTCGCCAGCATCGACTGTTTCGATATCGAAGTAAACGAAAGCGATCCGGAGAAGCTGGCCGAGATCGTCTGCGCGCTGGAGCCGACCTTTGGGGCGATCAATCTTGAGGATATCAAGGCCCCCGACTGCTTTATCGTGGAAAAGATTTGCCGCGAGCGGATGAATATCCCGGTCTTCCACGATGACCAGCACGGCACCGCAATCGTCGTGGGCGCAGCCGCCAAAAACGCACTGCACGTCGCGGGTAAGACATTCGAAGACATCAAGATTGTCTCCACCGGTGGTGGCGCGGCGGGGATTGCCTGCCTCAATATGCTGGTGAAACTGGGCGTGAAGCGTGAGAATATCTGGCTCTGCGACCTGCACGGGCTGGTCTATGAAGGCCGCACCGAGGATATGAACCCGCATAAGTCCGCCTTTGCACAGAAAACCGACCTGCGCACGCTGGATCAGGTGATCGAGGGCGCGGACCTCTTCCTCGGCCTGTCCGGCCCGAATGTCCTGAAACCGGAGATGGTGGCAAAGATGACGGATCGTCCGATCATTTTTGCCCTGGCCAACCCCAACCCCGAGATCCTGCCGGATGTGGCGCGCAGCGTCTCCCCCAACGCCATCATCGCCACCGGCCGCAGCGACTTTCCCAATCAGGTCAATAACGTCCTCTGCTTCCCCTTCATCTTCCGTGGGGCGCTGGATGTGGGCGCGACAGAGATCAACGACGCCATGCAGATCGCCTGTGTCGAGGGTATCGCCGAAATGGCCCGGATGACCACCTCGGCCGAGGCGGCAGCCGCCTATCAGGGCGAACAGCTGACCTTTGGCGCCGACTACCTCATCCCTAAGCCGTTTGACCCGCGTCTGGTCGGTGTGGTGTCCTCCGCCGTGGCCAAGGCCGCCATGGACAGCGGTGTCGCCCAGCGTCCGATTGATGATCTTGTCGCCTACCGCGCGAAATTGAACCAGACCGTATTCAAATCCGCCCTGCTGATGAAACCCGTCTTTGAGGCGGCAAAGGCTGCATCGCGCCGCATCGTTTTCACCGAGGGCGAAGATGAGCGGGTGTTGCGCACGGCTCAGGGCATCCTTGAAGAGACCACCGAAACGCCGATCCTGATCGGTCGGCCCGAGGTGATCGAAACCCGCTGTGAACGGCTGGGCCTGCGCATCCGCCCCGGCACCGACGTCCAGATCGTGAACCCGGAGAACGATCCGCGTTACTACGACTACTGGACCAGCTACCACCGCGTGATGCAGCGCGAAGGCGTGACCCCGGATCTGGCCAAGGCGATCATGCGCACCAACACCACGGCCATCGGCGCAATCATGGTCCACCGGGGCGAGGCCGACAGCATGATCTGCGGCACCTTTGGCGAATATCGCTGGCATATGAACTACGTGAACCAGGTGCTTGGCGGTGGCAGCTATGAGCCCCATGGGGCGCTGTCACTGATGATCCTTGAGGACGGGCCGCTGTTCATCGGTGATACCCATGTGCGGATCGAACCAACCCCGGAACAGATTGCGCAAACGGTTCTGGGCGCCGCGCGCCACGTACGCCGCTTTGGCCTGGAGCCAAAGATCGCCCTGTGTTCGCAATCGCAGTTTGGCAATACCAGCTGCGATTCCGGCGCACGGCTGCGCGCCGCCATCGAGATCCTCGACCGGACGCCCCGCGATTTCATCTACGAAGGCGAGATGAATATCGATACCGCGCTGGATCCTGAGCTGCGGAGCCGGATCTTCCCGAATTCGCGACTGGAGGGCGAGGCCAATGTGCTGATCTTTGCCCATGCCGATGCCGCCAGCGGTGTGCGCAACATCCTCAAGATGCGGGCCGGCGGGCTGGAGGTCGGGCCGATCCTGATGGGCATGGGCAATCGCGCGCATATCGTCTCCCCCTCGATCACCGCCCGCGGGCTGCTGAACATGGCGGCAATCGCCGGAACGCCCGTCGCCCACTACAGCTGACGGCTGGCTGCGGGGCGCGGAACCCGCAGCGCCACAAACAGAGCAGGCACGTGGCCTCGAATCAGAGTGCCTGCCCCACCCTCCCTCAGACGACCGGCTTCTGAGGCTTGCGCAGAGACTTTGCAAACTGCGCTTCATCTTGCTGTAAATTCCGCGAACGCACCCTGTTTGCAAAACTTTGCAACGCCACACCGGCAAAAAATGCAAATTTCTTGCGCCAATCTGACGCGACGTCGCCCAGCACGCTTGCCCGGTGGCGATCCATGCGCCTAACTCACCTCCAAGGATGAGTGAGGAGGAACCGCATGTCGTATTCAGAGGTCTATGAGGGCTGGAGGTCCAATCCGGAACAATTCTGGATGGAAGCCGCAGCGTCGATCAGCTGGGATCGCGCGCCGAGCAAGGCCCTGACCGACAAGGGCGATGGGCTCTACGAATGGTTTGCCGATGCCAAGGTGAACACCTGCTACAACGCTGTCGACCGTCATGTCGAAGCAGGCCGGGGAGAGCAGACGGCGATCATCTACGACAGCCCCATCACCCAGACGAAGCGCGAAATCTCCTATGTTGAGCTGCGCAACCGTGTCGCCACCCTGGCCGGGGCGCTGCGGGCCAAGGGCGTGGAAAAAGGCGACCGCGTCATCATCTACATGCCGATGATCCCCGAGGCGCTGGAGGCGATGCTGGCCTGCGCCCGCATTGGCGCGGTGCATTCAGTGGTGTTCGGCGGCTTTGCCGCCAACGAGCTGGCGGTACGGATCGACGATGCCAAGCCCAAGGCGATCATCGCCGCCTCCTGCGGGTTGGAGCCGGGGCGGACGGTCCATTACAAACCACTTCTGGACGGCGCCATCGACCTGGCCACCCACAAACCCGACTTCTGCGTTATTTTCCAGCGCGAGCAGGAAGTGGCCGAGCTGATCGAAGGCCGCGACGTGAACTGGCACGGTTTCCAATACGGTGTGGAACCTGCCGAATGTGTGCCGGTTGAGGGCAACCACCCTTCCTATATTCTCTATACTTCCGGCACCACTGGCCAGCCCAAGGGGGTGATCCGCCACACCGCAGGCCAGCTGGTGGCACTCAATTGGACCATGAAGAACATCTATAACGTCGATCCCGGCGACGTGTTCTGGGCCGCCTCGGATGTGGGCTGGGTCGTGGGCCACAGCTATATCTGCTACGGGCCGCTTATTCACGGCAACACCACAATCGTGTTCGAGGGCAAGCCCGTCGGCACGCCCGATGCGGGCACCTTCTGGCGGGTGATTTCCGAGCATAAGGTCAAGAGCTTCTTCACCGCGCCGACTGCTTTCAGGGCAGTCAAACGCGAGGACCCGAAGGGCGAGTTCGTCAAGAAATACGACCTCAGCTGCCTCAAACAGGTCTATCTGGCCGGCGAGCGTGCGGACCCCGACACCATCACCTGGGCGCAGGAGCAGCTGAAGGTGCCGGTGATCGACCACTGGTGGCAGACAGAGACCGGCTGGTCGATTGCCGCGAACCCGCTGGGGATCGAGGAGCTGCCGGTCAAGCTCGGCTCCCCTGCCGTGCCGATGCCGGGCTATGAAGTCGATATTCTGGACGAAGGCGGCAACCCGGTGGCGCCGGGCGAGCTGGGCGCAATTGCGGTGAAACTGCCGCTGCCGCCGGGCACGCTGCCGACGCTCTGGAATGCTGAGGACCGCTTCAAGAAAAGCTACCTCACCACCTTCCCCGGCTACTATGAGACCGGCGATGCCGGGATGAAGGACGAGGACGGCTATCTCTACATCATGGCGCGCACGGATGACGTGATCAACGTGGCGGGCCACCGCCTGTCCACCGGCGGCATGGAGGAAGTGCTGGCAGGCCACCCGGATGTCGCTGAATGCGCGGTAATTGGCGTCGCCGACAGCCTCAAGGGGCAGATGCCATTGGGTTTCCTCTGCCTCAATGCTGGCTGCAACACGCCCCATGAGGAGGTAGTCGCGCAGGTGGTGAAACTGGTGCGCGAGAAGATCGGCCCGGTGGCGGCGTTCAAACTGGCCTGCGTCGTGGACCGCCTGCCCAAGACCCGCTCCGGCAAGATCCTGCGCGGCACGATGGTGAACATCGCCGACGGCACGCCGTGGAAGATGCCCGCGACCATCGATGACCCGGCCATTCTGGACGAGATCACCACAGCGCTGCAAACTCTCGGATACGCGAAGTAAGACGCGCGCAGGCTTCTGACAAACGCAGGCTTCGCCACCCGGCGGAGCCTGTCTTTGTATGATGTGCCGCGCGGTTTTCCTTGCAACTCGGTCGTGCCCGCCTACCCTGCCGGGAAGGAGGCATGTATATGACACACATCGACATCTGGCGCCTGAGCGCAACGGAACTGGCACAGCACACCCAAGCGGGAGATCTGACCGCCGAAGCCGCCGTTGACGCCTCCATCAACCGCATGGCAGCGGTCAATCCCGATCTGAATGCCGTTGTCGAGGATCTGAGCAGTGACGCCTTGGAGCGGGCCAGAGCGCTGGACAAGGCGCGCAATGCGGGTGCCACGCCCGGTCCACTGCACGGTGTGCCGGTCACCATCAAGATCAACGTCGATCAGAAGGGCCACGCCACCTCCAACGGTGTGACCGCGCTGAAGGACCTGATCGCGCCGGATGATGCGCCGGTGGTGAAGAACCTCCAGGATGCAGGGGCCGTCGTGATTGGCCGCACCAACACGCCTGAGTTCTCCTTTCGCGCCGACACTGACAACCCGCTCTTTGGGCGCACGCATAATCCCTGGGGGCGCCATATCTCGCCTGGCGGCTCCTCCGGCGGGGCCGGTTCGGCGGTGATGGCCGGGATCGGCGCGCTGGCCCATGGCAATGACATCGGCGGCTCCTTACGTTTTCCCGCCGCTGCCAATGGCGCGGTAACCGTCAAACCCGGCCTTGGCCGCGTGCCTGCCTGGAACCCCAGCCAAAGCGCAGAGCGTGGAATACTGGCGCAGAATATGTCCGTACAGGGGCTGATCACCCGCACGGCACGGGATCTGCATCTGTCGATGCCCAGCCTTATTGCGCCCGATCCTCGCGATCCCTTCCACGTGCCGATGCCCTGGCACGGTCAGGCCACCGAAGGCCCAATCCGCGTCGCCTTTTCCAAGGAGACCTACGGCTACGAACTCCACCCGCAGGTGGAGGCCGCCTTGGATGACGCGCGCGCAGCCCTGCTGGATGCAGGCTATATCGTCGAGGAAACCCTGCTCCCCGATGTCTTCGATGCCGGGCGCACAGGGTACCGCGCGTTGATGGGCGAGGTCTATGCCCTGATGAAAGACGATGTTGACGCAGCCGGGTCGCAAACGGTGCGGGATATCTTTGCAGTCTATTTTGAGGAATTCCCGCCCTTTGCCGGCGTCGAGCTGTTGCAGATGATGGCCAAACGCACGCAATACGCGCGTGACTGGTCGCTCTTCATGCAGCGCTACCCATTGGTATTGACCCCGTTCCTGCCGCAGCCATTTTTCAAACCCGACCGCGACACCGAAGGGGCGGCAGGCGTGCATGAGGTGCTGGGCTGTGCTGTCTATTCCTATGCGATGAACTTCCTCGGCCTGCCTGCGGCCTCGGTTCCCAGCCGCCTTGCCAAATTGCCCTCAGGATCGCAGCCGATCAATGTGCAGATCGCAGCATCGCGCTGGCGCGAGGACATGGCAGTGGACGCCTGTATCGCCATTGAGGATCGGATCGGGCGCATGTGTGACAGACTGTGGGAGCAGCTCTAACCCGGCTGGCAGATGGTCGGATACATACTATGGGTGCGCGAAAAGAACCGCGGGAAACCAACACGCTCGCGGATAAGGAAACCCGGGACTCGGCTCACACCGACCCCCGGATTTTCCGATACCACCGGATACTCGTTCACAAACATCACACGAAGGTTGCGGGACCATCGCCCCGGCGTTTCCCGCCTTCGCGGATCCAAACGCGTACGGATCAATACCCGCACAGTCCGGCTGAAGCAAAATCTTAGCTGCTTAAAATATAGGGGCCGATGGCCATCCCGGTAGATCCTGCGCCTCTCTTCTTGAGAGCGCTATGCCCTTTGGCTGTCACCGCTGGCATCGGCCTTGTCTAGAGTTCGACTATCGCACAAAAACGCGATCCTTGCGATCACAAACACGTGATCCACCCCGGGCAATGGCCATCTACCTTAGGTGAATTGCTCCGAAATCAACCGTTCCTCCAGCCCATGGCCGGGGTCGAACAGGATCTTGTGGCGGATCCTGGTCTGGGTTGCGATCTCAACCTGAACAACATTGGCAAAAGAAACGGAATCCGCGGCCGCAATCACGGGCCGTTTCTCAGGTTCCAGCACATCAAACCGCACTGTTGCATTGCTGGGCAGCAAGGCACCGCGCCAGCGGCGCGGACGAAAGGCGGCGATTGCGGTCAATGCCAGCACATCCGAACCGATGGGCAAAATGGGACCATGCGCCGAATAATTATAGGCCGTCGACCCCGCTGGCGTTGATACAAGCGCCCCGTCACAGACCAGTTCCGCCATACGCTGACGATCATCAACAGAGATCTTCAGCTTGGCTGCCTGCGGACCGGCCCGCAGCAATGAAACCTCATTGATAGCCAGAGCCCGATGCGTCTGCCCTTCTGCATCCAGTGCGACCATGGACAGCGGGTTAATAATCTCTTCCTCGGCTGCCATCAGCCGCGCGATCAGGTCAACGACGCCATATTCATTCATCAAAAAGCCGATAGTACCTCGGTTCATGCCATAGACCGGCGCCGACAGATCAATCGTGTCGTGCAGCGTGTCGAGCATGAAGCCATCGCCGCCAAGCGCAACGATCACATCCGCCTCTTCCTTGGGCACGTTTCCGTAGCGTGCGACCATCTCGGCTTGAGCTGACTGCGCCACCGGAGCCCGGCTGGCCAGAAAGGCGATTCTCATTGTCATCAAATCTGTTTCCGGTGTTACGCAATTCGTTCCGAAACAATCACAGCTTTCCCAAGATTGCCAGTCTTGCCGCTCTCAGCGGGGATTTCGTCGCATTCCGGGCTTTCGGGGCCTAGGTGTTTCCGATAGGAAATCTCTCGAATACTACGCCAACTGATGGAGTGTCATCATGACCGAGACCACCTCCCGCGACCCCGGTTTTTTTACCCAATCCCTCGCAGAGCGCGACCCGGAGCTGTTCGGCTCGATCACGGATGAGCTCGGCCGTCAGCGCGACGAGATTGAGTTGATTGCATCGGAGAACATCGTTTCCGCCGCCGTGATGGAGGCTCAGGGCTCCGTTCTGACCAACAAATACGCCGAAGGCTACCCGGGGCGTCGCTACTATGGTGGCTGCCAATATGTTGATGTTGCAGAAAATCTTGCCATCGACCGCGCAAAACAGCTGTTCAACTGCGAATTTGCAAACGTTCAGCCCAACTCCGGTTCGCAGGCCAACCAGGGTGTGTTCCAGGCGTTGATCCAGCCCGGCGACACCATCCTGGGGATGGACCTCGCCTCTGGTGGCCACCTCACTCACGGTGCGCGTCCCAACCAGTCCGGCAAATGGTTCAACGCCATCCACTACGGTGTGCGTGAAGACAACAACCTGATCGACTATGATCAGGTCGAAGCGCTGGCGCTGGAGCATCAGCCCAAGCTGATCATCGCAGGTGGTTCCGCCATTCCGCGGGTCATCGACTTTGCCCGCTTCCGCGAGATCGCGGACAAGGTTGGCGCCTATCTGCACGTCGACATGGCGCATTTCGCCGGTCTGGTTGCGGCGGGTGAACACCCCTCGCCCTTCCCCCATGCCCATGTTGCGACCACCACCACGCATAAGACCCTGCGCGGTCCGCGCGGTGGCATGATCCTGACCAATGACGCCGATATCGCCAAGAAAGTGAACTCCGCGATCTTCCCCGGCATCCAGGGTGGCCCGCTGATGCATGTGATCGCCGCCAAGGCCGTCGCATTCGGTGAAGCACTGCGCCCCGAGTTCAAAGACTACCAGAAGCAGGTGCGGGCCAATGCCGTCGCGCTGGCCGATCAGCTGATCAAGGGCGGTCTGGACATCGTCACTGGCGGCACCGACACCCATGTGATGCTGGTCGACCTGCGCCCGAAAGGCGTGACCGGCAATATCGTGGACAAGGCTCTGGGCCGCGCCCATATCACCACCAACAAGAACGGCATTCCGTTTGACCCGGAGAAGCCGACCGTGACCTCCGGTATCCGTCTCGGTACCCCGGCAGGCACCACCCGTGGTTTTGGTGAAGCCGAGTTCCGCGAGATTGCCGATCTTATCATCGAGGTGGTCGACGGCCTGGCAGCCAATGGTGAAGATGGCAACGCCGCTGTTGAGGCATCGGTACGCGAGAAAGTGGCCGCCCTCTGCGCCCGCTTCCCGCTCTACCCGAACCACTGATCCGTTCGCGGAAACAAACAACAACCGCCGCGAGCCCATGGCGCGCGGCGGTTTTCTATTCATGATCTCTGCCCACTGGGATCAGAGCGATTTGGTCTCTGCCAGAGCCTCCTCCAGCATCTTCTCATTACGCGCCTCTTCGATACGGCGGATGCGATCCTCGCTGGACCGGATATCAAAACGGTATTTCACAACATTGATCAGGCTCAGCGTCAGAAGCATGATCCCCATGCCCCAGAACCCTTTGGTCGCAAGCGGCACATCGGTCGACAGCCAGAGCGAAATGCCCAGCATTCCGTAAGCCACGGCCACACCGGCCACGTTGAGAGTGATGATCAGGTTGTTGTCATTGCGTGCGTTTGTCATTGGGTTTCTCCCGGTTGGTCATAGGTGGTGTTGAGGTCATTCAGATATCGGGCGCATCGGCCCTATACGTTTTGTGTCAGGCTTTTGCGTGCAGCCGTGCCAGCACATCGGCAGCAGTACTGCGGGTCGGCTTCCCAAACCCTGCATCAGCCAGATCGTCGGCCACCGAGCCATGGCTCAGCCCGGTTTCGATGTCTTTGAGGATCGCACTCTGTTCAAAGGGGTCTTCGGCAGACATCACCCGATTGATCAGGGCTTCGGCCTCTCCCAGCGTGTCACCGGAACCGGCGCTGCGGGCCATGCCGCCATGCGCATGTTGCGCCTTGCGGGTGGCGCGGGCCGCGATGGCGCCCTGTTTCAGATCCATGAGGCGACGATGGCTGGCCTCGACCGACTGGCGCAATTGCAGGCTGCGCTGCTCCAGCATATCGACGGTACGGCGGCGCATGGCCTGCTCATTCTCCAGTTCGGCAATCGCGGCGGCAGCTGTCTGGGCCAGATCCTCCCGCCCCTCTGTCAGCGCTGCCTGCGCCCGCTCCAACAGATCCGCAATCCGCAGCGTCACCGTATCCAGCTGCCGGGTTTCCATACGGGACTTCTGGATCAACCCGGCCAGAACCTGCTTCGCACGGGTCAGATCTGCTTCGCTGGTGCGGATCTTCTGGTCGATCAGGTCAATCGCATAGGTGTCGCTCAACCGTTCCTCGGCACGGGCATCAATGCCTCGGATCAGGGTCTTAATCGTTGCAAACATCACATCCTCCAAATCTGAACATCGTTCATAAATCTGGTATAGAAAAATCCTGAACGTTGTTCAAGGATTATTTTGAACAACGTTCAGGAAATCATGCAAGTCGCGATAATACCTCGGAAATCATCCGCTCGATCTTGGCGATCGGAACCCCGGAGATCCGGTTCTCCAGCCCCAGAAGCACGATTCCATGCACCGCCGAGAACAGCGCCCGCACCATGAGCGCCAGATCCTCAGGCGCCTTATCAGGAAAAATCTCGGCAACAGGCGCGGCAATATTGGCAAATAGTTTCTCCAGCGCCGCCCTGTACCAGTCGGGCACCTCGGCCTCCTCCGCCCGAACATCGAACAAGGCCCGCCAGAGCCGCGTGTTTTCAGCCGCAAACCCCAGATAGGCGTGGCTCATCAGGATCAGCCGGTCCGTTGGCGCCTGCGTCTGCGCGCCAACCAGCGATCGCTGCACCGCCTGCCCCAGCGCCTGAAAAGTCCGCCCGTTTACAGCCATCACGATGGCATTCATGTCGTCGAAAGCGTTGTAGATGGCCCCAACTGCACAGCCTGCATCGGTCGCCAGATCACGTGCCCGCAGCGCCCCTGCCCCGTCGCGGCGAATGCGGATCTCTGCCGCCGCCACCAGCTTTTCGCGCAACTCTTGCTTGCGGATTTCGGCCTTGCTCGCCATCTGCTCTGCCCCTCAATCTTGAACCACGTTCAAGTTATCGCCTCAGACAGGCAAACAAAAGAGCAATCAGACAAAACCCCGCCAGCGCAGCACCACCACCAGCAGCACCGCAACAACGATCAGTGAAAATGCCATCGTCGCAACGATGTCCAGTATCCGCCCCCGTCGCCGATCGGCCAGATCAATGGATTTCAGATGTTTGCTCACCTCGCGCGCCGCGCGTTGCAGCGGTTCGTGATCCACCGTCAGCGCCAGTTTCGGATGCGCCAGAAGATGCTGTGCCTCTGCCAGTCGCAGCCCCTGCTGGTAAATCCGTCGGGGCAGCCGTCGCCGCGCCCGGTTCAACGCCGCAGAGAGATCCCCGCCCGCCTGTTCACGGTCCTTCAGCAGATCCTGAACCTGTTCGATCTCTTTCAGAAGTGTCTCTGCCATGGGCTGCCCGAAGTATGAGGAGTTTCGCGCACCTTAGCCGGGCCGGGTCCGACGCTCAATGGCTGGGCGGCTCTGGTCAGGATTGGGGCAATCCCCCGCGCAAAGGGACTGGCGACCGCCGTGATCGGGCGCTATCACGGGGACATGCTGAACACCATCCGCCATGGCGCCCCGACTGATAAACCCACCTTGATGATCGTGCATGGGCTCTATGGATCCGCCCGCAACTGGGGCGCGATTGCCAAGCGGCTCTGCGATGATCGCGAGGTCATCGCCGTCGATATGCGCAACCACGGCAACAGCCCTTGGACGGAGAGCCACAGCTATCTCGATCTGGCCGACGACCTTGCCAAGGTCATCGAGCAGCACGGCGGTCCGGTCGATATGATCGGCCACTCCATGGGCGGCAAGGCGGCGATGACACTCGCGCTCAATCATCCTGGCGCGTTGCGCCGACTGTTAGTCGCCGACATCGCTCCGGTCGCCTATGGCCATAGCCAAATCCAGTTCATCCACGCCATGCGTCAGGTCGATCTGTCACGGGTTGAGCGGCGCTCCGATGCGGAGGCCCAGCTGGCAGAACTGGGGGTTGAAAAAGCATTGCAGAGCTTCTTCACTCAGTCGCTTGACCTGCCCAACAAACGCTGGCGGCTGAACCTGGACACGCTGGAGCGTGATATGCCCAAGATCATGGATTTTCCCGAAACCGAGGCGCAATGGGACGGCACCACGCTGTTTCTTTCCGGCGCTGCATCCGACTATGTCCTCGCCGAGCACCGCCCTCTGATCAAAGCCCGTTTCAGCCAGTCGCATTTCGCCAAGCTGCCGGACTGCGGCCATTGGCTTCATGCAGAAAACCCGCGCGCATTTGTTGCCACAGCCCGCGGATTCTTTGACGCCTGAGCTAGGATAACTCGCCAGACCCACCAGGAGTCATCCCTGATACAGGCGACGCGCCACGAGAAAGGACACCGGCAGGCCAGCAACAGCGCCGATGGCTGCCGCCATAAGGATTGCAGCCACCGATACGTGACCGGCGACCAGCACCGCGATCACCGCAGCTCCGGCAAGGCTGCTGCCGATCAGGGAATAGAGAATGGACGCTAGGCGGATCATGTCGATCACTCCGGTCATGGTTTGCAGATGTCATTTAGTACTGCCCCCTTAGACCATCGCGACCGCTCCATGGTCTTTGATCCTGATCAGGTTCTTCATGACGGTTTTGCCGATAGGGAGTCATCTGTTTCGATGCCGCCCGAAGCGATCATCAGACCGGGCGCGCCTGATCAGGATCTAGCGCGTATCCGAAACGGACAACCGCCGCACCTGCTCTCGCGGTACGACGGTGGCCTGCCGGGGGCAATTGGTACAGACGTGCCCCCAGATATTATGGCTTGTGACGCAGCAGCTGGTCGGACCGGCTCAAGCCCGGGTCTGCCGCATCTATGTCAGCTCTAGCCGGTAGCCCGTGCACCATAGCCGCCAGCGCCACCATTTGCGAAGGAAACGATGTTTTGCCCGCCCGAACCGGTCTTGAAGATGGAGATCTGGCGGGTCAGCTCATTGGCGTCATTGGACAGGGTCTGGCTGGCAGCCGTTGCCTCCTCAACCATCGCCGCATTGTGCTGGGTCACCTGATCCAGCTGGCTGACGCCCGTGTTGATTTCCACCAGCGTGACAGATTGCTCAGCGGCGCCAGTTGCGATCTGGCTGACATGGCCCGAAATCGTGCTGACGCTGCCGATGATCTTTTGCAACTCTTCCCCGGCCCGGCTCACCAGCTTCACGCCATTGCCAACATATTGCGAGCTTTCGGTGATCAATTGCTTGATCTCGCCCGCCGCATCAGAGGACCGCTGCGCCAGCGCCCGCACTTCGGAGGCCACAACGGCAAACCCGCGCCCTGCCTCGCCAGCTCGCGCAGCTTCAACGCCTGCGTTCAGTGCAAGCAGGTTGGTCTGAAACGCAATGTCGTCAATGACCGAGATGATCTGGGAGATCTTGCCGGACGATTCCTCGATCTGCGACATGGCAGTGACCGCACTATTCACAACCTCACCGCTTTCTTCTGCGGTGACGCGGGCGTTGCTGACAATTTCCTCGACCTCGCGGGCGCCATCAGCGGCCGAGCGGACGGTCGAGGTCAGCTCTTCAATCGCCGCTGCCGTTTCTTCCAGGGTTGCCGCCTGGGTTTCGGTGCGATGCGACAATTCGCTGGAGGACTGGCTGATTTCAGAGGCGGTGCTACCAACGGCCTCGGCCACGGCTTTCACCGTTTCGACCGCACCCATCAAGGTGTCCTGCGCCTTGTTGAATGCATCACAAAGCACCCGCATATCCGGTAGATCACTTGCTGGTACACGGTAGCTGAGGTCGCCTTCGCTCAGCGCTTCTAGCGCTTTGGAGATATCCTCAATACAGTTCTGCCGCGCGGTGATATCGGAGGCCAGCTTGATCACGCGGATCGTCTTGCCGTCACTGTCCAGAACCGGCGCGTAGGTGGCCTGGATCCAGATCGTCTTGCCCGATTTGGCAACACGCGGAAACTGATCCGTAAACGCCTTGCCAGCCGCAAGATCCCGCCAGAACTCCGCATAGGCCTCGCTGCGGGCATAGTCTGCGTCCACGAACATCGAATGATGCTTGCCTTGGATTTCCTCAATAGGATAGCCGATCGCGCCAAGGAAGTTGGCATTGGCTTCGATGATAGTCCCATCAGGTTCAAAGTGGATCACCGCCTGTGTCCTGTCGATCATCTCCATGACCGACTGCTGCATCGTCGACTCTGCCGACTTTTTCTTTGTGTCTCTCTTGAAAAACATCGTTACCCTCGGCCAAACATTGAAAGTTCACTATAAATTCAATACCCAAGAGACATTGCTCAAACATTAACCCGGGAGGGCGACACCAGCACGATCGAAAGCCGATGGCCAGAGAACCCGAGGCATGATTTTGCGCAATAATCCCAGACACTTAAAATACGCCTGCAATTGAAGAATACGGCCGATTTGAACGCTATGAGAAACTGATTTTCTGAGCCTTCAACTCAAGGTGGTTGGATTTCTGACGAACGGCCAGTCGGAAATCAACGCCATTTGATATTAATCAAGGATAACCTCGCAGAACGACCCTATGCAGAGCACCTTTCGCGCGACCTGAATTCACAAAAATCGCCTAAAGCGGAAAAGACTGGGCATTGTTAATACTGGTTGAACAGTTTTGCGACAGAAATGACCCTAGATTGCAGTAAACGATAACTACTGGTGTAGCCTTCATGAGTTTTCGGCCCAAAGCATGGATCCAGGCACTGAACAATCGGACCTATCTTCCGACCCTGGTCGCCTTTGTGGTGATCGTGGCGGCCGGGCTGTCTGCCGAGTCCCAGAATGACACCATCTATGAACAAAAGCTGCGTGCGGATGTTCAATACGAGGCGGGGCTGATCCGCGCCCGGATCGAGGGTAACCTGTCAGCCGATATCCAGCTGGTTCGCGGGCTGCAGGCGGTCCTCTCGACCGAACCCAAAATGACCCAGCGACGATTTGCCGAGCTGGCGTCACAACTGATTGCTGATCAAGCCAGTTTGCGCAACATCGCCGCGGCGCCGGATCTGGTGATCCGTCTGATGTATCCGATTGCGGGCAACGAGGCTGCAATCGGCCTGGACTACCGCAAGAATGAAGCACAGCGTGCTGCGGCGCTCCGCGCACGCGACAGCGGCGACCTTGTCCTTGCCGGACCGGTCAACCTGATGCAGGGCGGTCGCGGTATGATCGCCCGCTTTCCGATCTTCGCGGGTCCGCAAGCAACCAGATCATTCTGGGGCATTCTCTCGGCGGTGATTGATGTCGATGCAATCTATACCCAAGGGGGGCTCAACGACCCGGATCTGATGATCGAGGTGGCGCTGGTCGGCAAAGACGGCAGGGGCGCCGAAGGCGAGCAGTTCTACGGTGACGCGAGCATATTGAGGGACAATCCTGTCCTGATGGATATTGTTCTGCCCGTAGGCACCTGGCAGTTGGCCGCCCGACCCAAAGGTGGCTGGCCCCCCCATGCAGACAACCAGTGGCAACTGCGGTTCACCGTTCTGCTGGCTGGCGCCTTCATTCTGTTTCCAACCGCGCTCGCCGGTCGCCTGTCCGCAGCGCGGCGTTCGGTTATCCAGACGCTCAAACGGCGCGAACGTGATCTGGAGGCGCTCTCGCGCCGTCTCGAAATGGCTGTTGAAACCTCAAAAATCGGCATCTGGGAAATAGACGAGACTTCTGACAACGCCCTCTGGGACCGCCGGATGCGTGAACTCTACGGCGACCCTGCCGAATCCGGTGAAGTGCCTTTGTCGCTCTGGCGATCATTTCTGCACGCCAAGGATCGCGATCGCGTTATTAGCGGCTTCCAGGAGGCGCTACGCAATGGCAACAACCACTCGGTCGATTTCTGCATCGAGCTGAAAGATGGCACTCATAAGAATATCCGGGCCATGGGCTGTTCGTTCCGTGATCGACGGGGGCGCAACCGGATGATCGGTGTCGAATGGGATGTCACCCGCGATGTTGAGTTGAACAACGAGTTGAAGCGCGCGAACCAGCAGCTGACCCATCGCAACGCCCAGCTCACCCAGGCCAAACAATCCGCCGAAAAGGCCGATCAGGCAAAAACCGAATTCCTCGCCAATATGAGCCACGAGATCCGCACGCCGATGAATGGGATCATCGGCATGTCCGACATCCTCGCTGAGAGCCCGCTGTCGGAGGAACAGGAGCAATGTGTCGAAACCATTCGGGATTCCTCAGTCGCGCTGTTGAAAATCATCAACGACATCCTGGATCTGTCCCGGCTCGAGGCCGGAAAGATGGAAATCAGCACGGTCGATTTCAACCTGCGCAAATGCGTCGACGGCGCCGTCGATGTGCTCAGGCCGAAGCTGCGCGAAAAGGGGCTATCCTTTACCCAGAGCTTTGCCCATGACCTGCCCGAACAGGTCCATGGCGATGACGGTCGGCTGCGCCAGATCCTGGTCAACCTGCTGAGCAATGCGGTGAAATTCACCCACGATGGCAGTGTCGCCCTGCACGTCAGTCGCGGAGCAAAGGATCCCTATCATCTTTTTATCGACGTGGTGGACACCGGCATTGGCATCTCAGAAGATCAGGCCAAACACGTATTTGAGCGGTTTTCGCAGGCCGATGCCGCCACCACACGCCACTATGGCGGAACCGGTCTGGGGCTGACCATCTCCAATATTCTCGCACAGCGCATGGGCGGCGGTATCAGCCTGCAATCCAGCGCCGGCAACGGCGCCTGCTTCCGCTTGGAAATCCGCCTTTCAGCTGCCCGCACGGCCCCCATCGCCCCGACCCAGATCAGCCGGGAAACCTCCCAGCCGCAGCTTGGTCCGGGGGTATTGCTGCTGGCTGATGACAACCGCACCAACCGCCTGCTGATCCTGAAATTCCTGGCCGACACGCCGCTGAAGGTGATCGAAGCCGAAAATGGACGCGAAGCGGTAGATATGTGCCGCGACCATCAACCCGCCATCATCCTGATGGATATGTCGATGCCCGAGGTCGATGGCCTGACTGCAACCCGCCAGATCCGCGCCAGCGACATGGCCCAGCCCGCGATCATCGCATTGACGGCCAATGCGTTTGACAGCGATCGCCGCGCCTGCCTGGATGCCGGGATGGACCGTTTTCTGCAAAAACCGATCCGCAAGCCGCTGCTGCTGGAAACCATCGCCGCCGTGCAAGCCGAACGCGCGGCACCGCAGGATCAGACCAAGGACGGCACCAACTCCTGACGCCAGCCTCGGCTTGCGCCCTCATCCAACCACTCCGCAACCCCACGGCCGACGCCCTCCTGCGGCCTTGGGGTTGATAATCCGTCCGACGAATGGGCCGCAAAACGATCAGATCTAGGGGAGACCTCAACGGTCAGCCGCCTGTTGGCAGCATCTGATTTTCCAGACAGAACTCATAGAGTTCGCGATAGGCGGCCTCTTTCATCAACGCCTCAAACCGGGCGCGATGCAGCGCGATGGCCTTGCTGCGCAGGTCAAACAACCGCCCGCCCGACGCCACATCCAATGCGGCCATACCCGCCCTGATTCTATCAGCCTTGGCCGCAAGCCGTGTGTCGGCCTGAACATTGTGATTGCGGCGCAGCCAGTATTTGCGATCAATCAGCCGGTTCGCCTGATGGGCACTGCCACGGTGCGACTTCAGAACAAAACTCGCCGCATCCTTGGTGATGTAGTGGTTGATCTGGGCCAGCGCGCGCAGGCTGGGGTCCTTGGCCCTGAAATTGCGATGTTCGTAGGCGCTGCTCGGCAGGCCGGATCCATTGCAAATTCTGATCTGATCATCGGGAAGCTTCGCGCCATTTGGCCTGTGGATGCCGCACCGCTCATGAGCAGCAGGATCAAACATCGTCTTGAACGGTGTCAGATGCGTAGCAACCCGTTCGTCATCCTCGGCCAGCAAAAAGGTCTCCACCACCAGCTGCTCCGACAGGGTTGCACTGCCTGCGCTGCCAAACTTCTTCCAGTTCACCATGATCTGGTCGCAGTCCGGCACGGCATCAATGAGATCGCCGACGGTTCCCGCGCCGGTGTGAACGACGAGAAACTCGTCAAGATCAAGCGCAAGGACCCATCGCGCATCCCGGAACTCCGGCTGGCGCGCGGCACGTTTGTAGGCTTTGACCTGATGTCGCCCGCGTTCAGCCCGATTGTAGAAATAGGAAATTTCACCGAGATCACGCAGAGTTTTCAGAATTTCATCTGTAAAATCGTCAGAGTCGTTCTGGTAGATGATGATGTTCTGAAACCCGATCATCTTGTGGTAGGCGACCCATTCCAGGATCGAGGGCCCCTCATTCTTGGCAGTCGCAACCAGCGTAAAAGACAACGGAGGCTCCTGATCTCAAACTGAGGAAACTGGTGCGGACGGCGGGACTCGAACCCGCACGGCCATACGGCCAGGAGATTTTAAGTCTCCGGTGTCTACCATTCCACCACGTCCGCACAGCGGGCTTGGCCCGTTGCAATCACAGACCTAGCGAGGACGCCGCAGCGGCACAATGGGATATCTCACGGATCATGGAATTTTTCCCGCATCGGTGTTTCGGACGCCGCGTCATGCGAAACAGGGGTTTCAATGCCCACAGATCACAGGTCCACTTCAGGCGCCGTCGGGCCTGCCCCTTCCGGTGCCAATGGACCACCCGGCGCCACCAGATGCCGCTCAGGCAGCCAAGGATTGAGCGCCAGCGCCTGCTCCAGCGCCTGGCGCGCCTCCGTCAGGCGCGACAACCCGTAAAGCGACAGCGCCCGACCACTCAGCGCCGCAACATGACGCGGCGACAGGGCGATTGCGCGATCCAGATCCGTTAGCGCCGCGCCAAAATCCCGCCGCAGATAATGGACAAAAGCGCGCTGATTGTAGCCCTCGGCGTAATCCGGGCAGTAGGCGACCAACCTGTCAAATGCCTCCAGTGCACCGAGAAAGTCAAAGGCCGAGCGCCGGGTCATCCCCCGATCCAACAGCGCCTGCGCCTGCGCATTGGGTGCATCTGCCCAATATTGCCAGAACTGGTTGGAAATGGCCTGCGCCGTCATCTCATCGCTTGCCGCCTGCACGCGGCGGATCAGCCCTTCGACCGCATTACCATGATCCGGTGCGGCAGGACAGGCCCCGGCCGCCTCGGATTCTCTCGCCTGGCCCGCCCCCTCGGCCAGAGCAAAGGGTGCAGCGGCCGCGAGGCCAAGAGCTAGAAACGGGGCAATCCAAGACTGTCGCATCCCCCTATTCTGCCGCAAAGCGATCGCCGGACAAGTCACGATTTCGCGTGGATGTCACGACTTGGGGGGTCACGGCAGCAGCGCGCTATCCTCGATTACTGCCTGCATGGCGACATAGGTGGAGGTCGACGCGACATGTGGCAGCGCCGAAATCTTCTCGCCCAGCACCGCACGATAAGCCGACATCGACCGCGTCCGCACCTTTAGCAGATAGTCGAAATGCGAGGCCATCAGATGGGCCTGTTCGATCTCGGGCACCCGCGCCAGCGCCGCATTGAATTTCGCCAGCGCCTCCTCTCGGGTATCGGTCAGCTTCACCTCGACAAAGGCGACGTGATCCAGGCCCAGCCGGATCGGATCGATCAGCGCCCGATAGCCTGTAATGAAGCCCTCGGTCTCCAACCGCCGCAGCCGCGCCTGTGTCGGCGTTTTGGACAGGCCGATCCGCCGCGCCAGATCCGCGATGGACATGCGGCCATCCTCTCCAAGCGCCTCCAGAATCGCCTGATCGAACCGATCCATGCCCGGAAAGTCTATTTGCATTGTCCTGAGGTCCTTTTTTGGGCGTTATGCCTATTGATTGCACAACATAGGGCGATTGTCCCGGGAATTTCGCGATATCATATGCGGATAGACCAACCACGGCACGACCTGTGGTTCCTTCGGAGAGTTCCCTAAAATGACAGCGACCCAATCCCGGCCCACGCCCCCCCTGTCCTCCGCACAGACTGCGGACCACGCGGAGGCGCTACGCTACCGCATCGACGCGGGCACCTATGTTGATCAGGCTCAGATGCGCGACCGGCTGTTTGCGCTGGCCGATCTTAGCGCTGCGGACCGTCGCACCATCTGCGCCAATGCCGCCGCCCTGGTGCGCGACATCCGGGGCCATTCCTCGCCCGGCCTGATGGAAGTATTTCTCGCCGAATACGGTCTTTCCACCGACGAGGGCGTTGCCCTGATGTGCCTGGCCGAGGCGCTCTTGCGGGTGCCGGACGCCGACACCATCGACGCGCTGATCGAGGATAAGATCGCGCCGTCGGAATGGGGCAAGCATCTGGGCAAATCCACCTCCTCTCTGGTCAATGCGTCCACCTGGGCCCTCATGCTGACCGGCAAGGTGCTTGACGAAAAACGCAGCCCGGTCTCGGCGCTGCGCGGCGCCATCAAACGTCTGGGCGAACCGGTGATCCGCACCGCCGTCAGCCGCGCGATGAAGGAAATGGGCCGCCAGTTCGTGCTGGGCGAGACCATTGAAGGGGCCATGAAACGCGCCGCCGGGATGGAAGCCAAAGGCTACACCTATTCCTACGACATGCTGGGAGAGGCCGCCCGCACCGAAGCGGATGCCGCCCGCTATCACCTGGCCTATTCCCGCGCGATTTCGGCCATCGCGGCCGCCTGCGACAGCGAGGATATCCGCCAGAATCCCGGTATCTCGGTCAAACTCTCGGCGCTGCATCCGCGCTACGAACTGGCGCAGGAAACCCGCGTCATGGAGGAACTGGTGCCGCGCCTGCAGGCGCTGGCGCTGCTGGCCAAGGCCGCCGGCATGGGGCTGAACGTCGACGCCGAAGAGGCCGACCGCCTGTCCCTGTCGCTTGAGGTGATCGAAGAGGTGATCTCCGATCCCGCGCTTGCTGGCTGGGATGGGTTTGGTGTGGTGGTGCAGGCCTATGGACCGCGCACCGGAGTGGCGCTGGATGCCCTCTATGATATGGCCAACCGCTATGACCGCCGCCTGATGGTCCGCCTTGTCAAAGGCGCCTATTGGGACACCGAGGTAAAGCGCGCCCAGGTCGAGGGCGTCGATGGGTTCCCCGTCTACACCCATAAATCGCTGACCGATGTGTCCTACATCGCCAACGCCCGCAAACTGTTGTCGATGACTGACCGGATCTACCCGCAGTTTGCCACCCATAACGCCCATACCGTCGCAGCCATTCTGCATATGGCCAAGGACACCGACAAAGGCGCCTATGAGTTTCAGCGCCTGCATGGTATGGGCGAGACCCTGCATCAGATGGTGCTGGAACAGAACCGCACCCACTGCCGGATCTATGCGCCGGTAGGCGCCCATCGCGACCTGCTGGCCTATCTGGTCCGCCGTCTGCTGGAAAATGGCGCCAACAGCTCCTTTGTGAACCAGATCGTTGATGAAAATGTGCCTCCCGAAGTGGTCGCCGCCGATCCCTTCGATCAGGTCGAGGATCTGACTGCGAACCTGCGCAGCGGACCGGAGCTGTTCCAGCCGGAGCGGCCGAACTCCACCGGGTTCGATCTGGGCCACGCCCCCACCCTTGCGGCGATCGACGCCGCCCGCGCGCCTTGGAAGAGCCACAGCTGGACCGCAGCGCCCCTGCTGGCCAAGGCGCCCGCGAGCCCCAGCACCACCGAAGACGCAGTACGCAACCCGGCTGATCTCACCACGGTAGGCCAGGTGCACAGCGCCGGTCAGGCCGAAATCGAGGCGGCCCTCGGCGCCGCAGCCCCATGGCAGGCCAGCGCCGACATCCGAGCCGAAGTGCTGAACCGGGCCGCCGACCTCTACGAGGCAAATTATGGCGAACTGTTTGCGCTGCTGACGCGCGAAGCGGGCAAGACGCTGCCCGACTGTGTGGCCGAGCTGCGCGAAGCGGTGGATTTCCTGCGCTACTACGCCGCCCGCATTCCAGCAGAGCCGCCGGTCGGCGTGTTCACCTGCATCTCGCCCTGGAACTTCCCGCTGGCGATTTTCTCCGGCCAGATTGCAGCCGCCCTGGCAACCGGCAATGCAGTGCTCGCGAAACCGGCCGAGCAGACCCCGCTGATCGCCCATCGCGCCATCGCGCTGCTGCATGAGGCAGGCGTCCCGAAAGAGGCGTTGCAGCTGCTGCCCGGCGGCGGCGCTGTTGGCGGCGCGCTGACCTCAGATCCGCGCGTCGGCGGCGTCGCTTTCACCGGCTCCACTGCAACCGCACTGAAAATCCGCGCTGCCATGGCCGAGCACCTGCGTCCCGGCGCGCCGCTGATTGCCGAGACCGGTGGTCTCAACGCGATGATCGTGGACAGCACCGCGCTGCCGGAACAGGCCGTTCAGGCCGTCATCGAAAGCGCCTTTCAGTCGGCAGGTCAGCGCTGCTCGGCCCTGCGTTGCCTCTACCTCCAGGAAGATATCGCCGATAACGTGTTGAAAATGCTCAAAGGCGCGATGGATGCCGTGCGGCTTGGCGATCCCTGGCACCTGGCAACCGACAGCGGACCGGTGATCGACGAGGCCGCCCGCGCCGGTATTCTCGCCCATATCGACACCGCCCGCGCCGAGGGCCGGGTGCTGAAGGAACTGACCGCACCGCAGGGCGGCACCTTCGTGGCGCCAACCCTGATCGAAGTCTCCGGCATCAGCGCGCTGGAACAGGAGATCTTTGGCCCGGTCCTGCATGTCGCCCGCTTCAGATCGCAGGATCTCGACCGGATCATCAACGATATAAATGCCACCGGCTATGGGCTGACCTTTGGCCTGCACACGCGGATCGACGACCGGGTGCAATATGTCTGCGACCGTATTCACGCAGGCAACCTCTATGTGAACCGCAACCAGATCGGTGCCATCGTCGGCAGCCAGCCCTTTGGAGGCGAAGGCCTGTCCGGCACCGGTCCCAAGGCCGGCGGCCCCTTCTACATGACGCGTTTCTGTGCGCCTGACCGTCAGCAGAGCACCGACAGCTGGCCCGCCGATACCGCAGCGATGGTGTCTCTGCCCGCGCCAACAGGTCAGCCAATGCAACAGACCACCACCAGCCTGCCCGGCCCGACCGGCGAATCGAACCGCCTGTCGCAGCAGGCCCGCCCACCGCTGCTCTGCCTGGGACCGGGACCACAGGCCGTGGCGGCCCAGGCCCGCGCCGTTCACGCGCTCGGCGGCACCGCGATCGAAGCGACCGGCCCCTGCGATATGCCCCTGCTTCTGACCGCAGAGGGAATCTCCGGGGTGATCTGGTGGGGTGATGAGGCAACCGCGCGCGAGATTGAGACTGGGCTGGCGCGACGCAACGGGCCAATCCTGCCGCTGATCCCCGGCCTGCCGGATGTGGCACGGGTACAGGCCGAACGGCATGTCTGCGTCGACACCACCGCCGCAGGCGGCAACGCAGCCCTGCTTGGCGGGATGTCCTGACCGCGAGCGTCAGGCCAATGCGCACAATATCCGGCTAAACTCTTGACGCTGGGCCATATCCGACCCAGCGTTCCCCCATGTTTCCAATCCGTGACCACAACCCCTCCGGGCGCACGCCCTATGTGACCTATGCGCTCATGGTTGCGAATATCGCGATCTTTGCGCTGACCTACTTTGGCTATGACAGCCCGCGCCGCCTGACCGCGCTCTACAACGCCTATGCGTTGCTGCCGGCGGAGATCATGGCAGGCTATGACTGGAAAACCCTGGTCACCTCGACCTTTCTGCATGGCAGCTGGATGCACCTGGGCGGCAACATGCTGTTTTTATGGATCTTTGGCGACAATATGGAGGACGAGATGGGGCATTTCACCTTTCTCGCCTTCTACCTTGTTTCCGGTATCGGCGCCGGGCTGGTCCATGTCGCAAGTGCCCCGGACTCGCTGGTGCCGCTGGTCGGGGCCTCCGGCGCCATTGCCGGTGTCATGGGCGGCTACCTACTGCTGTTCCCACGGGCGCGCGTCGATATCCTGTTGATCCTGATCATCTATTTCCGCGTCTTCTCGATCCCTGCCTTCGTCATGCTGGGCGTCTGGCTTGGCATGCAGTTCCTCGGCGGGATCGGCTCTGACCCTCAGGCAGGCGGCGTCGCCTATTGGGCGCATGCCGGCGGTTTCGGCGTCGGGCTGGTATTGACACTACCGCTCTGGCTCAGGCGCGGCGGGCCGGTGTACTGGGGCAAGACCCACGGCCATCCGCCTCATCCCGAGGTCAGCTATACCGACAGCCGCATCCCACGCGTGCAGCGCAGGCCATCCGCCCCCAACCGGCGCAACACCCCCTGGGGCAAGTAGCCGTCCAGATATCGCAATCTCAAACAAAGGGCCGCAGCAGATGTCCGCATCCACCTCCGCCACGCCGCAGAACGGCGCCCAGCCCTGGCAGGCAAGCTGTCATTGCGGCGCCGTTGTAATCAGAGCCGAGCTGCCTGACGGGCTCGCCTCAGCCAGCCGTTGCAATTGCTCCTTCTGCATCCGTCGCGGGGCCGCGGCAGTGACCGCGCGCACCGCCAGCCTGACCATTCTCAAAGGCGCCGAAAATCTCAGCCTCTACACCTGGGGCAGCCATACGGCGAAACACTATTTCTGCAAGACATGCGGCATCTACGTCTATCACCAGCGCCGTTCCGATCCGGCAGAATGCGGGATCAATCTGGGCTGCATCGACGGTGGCAACCCGCGCACCCACGCCGAAACCTATGGTGACATTCCCTGGCACGACGGGGTGAATCACCCCTCTGACGGCTAGGCAGACGCCGCAAATCAGCCGCAAAACAAAAACGCGACCCGAGGGGCCGCGTTTAAATACGTCAAATCCAGCGAAAAAACCGGGGCGGCATCAGCCCCGGATCACCTTGGCAAAGCTGTCGTAAATCGACTCATTGGCGCAGAGCACATCCCCGGAGGTAAGGATATCATCCTCGGGGTTCACCGCTTCGATAAGGCCGCCTGCCTCCTGCACGATGATCACACCCGCAGCCAGATCCCAGGCATTCAGGCGGCGCTCCCAGTAGCCCTCGTAGCGGCCCGCCGCCACATAGGCCAGATCCAGCGCAGCCGCGCCCCAGCGACGCACACCGGCGCAGGCAGGCATCAGACGCGCCAGATCCTGCAGGGTCGCAGGCAGGTCGGAACGACCGGCAAACGGCAGCCCCGTCGCAAAGATCGACTCGATCATGCGATGACGGCCCGAGACCCGGATCCGGGTGTCATTCATCCAGGCGCCAGCACCTTTTTCGGCAAAGAACATCTCGTCCTTGGCGGCATCATACACAACACCGGCGACAACCTTGCCCTTATGCTCCAGCGCGATGGAAATCGCCCAATGCGGCAGACCGTGCAGGAAGTTGGTGGTGCCATCCAGCGGGTCGACGATCCAGCGGCGGGTCGGATCTGCGCCTTCTTCTTCGCCACCCTCTTCGGCCAGCCAGCCGTAAGTGGGGCGGGCGCCCATCAGCTCTTCTTTCAGGATCTTCTCGGCAGCGATATCGGCCTTGGAGACAAAATCGCCTGCCCCCTTTCTCGACACCTGAAGGTTTTCAACTTCGCGAAAATCCTTGACCAGCGACCGCCCCGCCTTGCGGGCAGCTTTGATCATGATGTTGAGGTTTGCGCTGCCAATCATGCGAAAGACTCCTGAGCGAAAAGGGGGAGATGTCGGTCAAACCGTGCCTATACGCGCCTGATTGCCGCTTGCCAAGGCCCAATAGGAGCCTGAACGCACCAGTACGACACATGAGAGCTATGCCTCTGGCGCATGGGTATGCCCTGCTCTGCCCCCTGCGCCACCGCCAGTGTTCGCGCACTACTGCTGTTGCAGCCTGCGCGCCTCCACCTTGGCCAGTCGGATCAGCTCCTGCATATAGGGTTTTTCACGATCTTCACTGCGGATCGCCGCATAAAGCCTGCGGGTGATCCCTTTGGAAGTCAGCGGCCGGGTCACATAGTCGGAGGAATATTTGACCTCCCGCACCACCCAGTCCGGCAGCACCGAAACACCCCGGTTCGACGCCACCAAGAGCAGGATCACCGCCGTCAGCTCCACCTGCCGGATGCCGGCAGGTTCCACGCCCGCAGGCGTCAGCAGCTGGCTGAAGATATCCAGCCGTGCCTTGTCCACCGGATAGGTGATCAGGGTCTCGCCGCGAAAATCCTCGGCCTCGACATAGGGTTTCTCAGCCAGCGGATGCAGCGCCGAGGCAACAAAAACCGGTTTATAGTCAAACAACTCGATAAATTCGATTCCCGGCAGCACCTCTGGATCCGAGGACACCACCAGATCGACCTCCTCCTTTTGCAATGCAGGCAGCGCGTCAAAGGCAAGGCCGGGGCGAATATCGACATCGACATCGGCCCAGTTCTTGCGCAGCCCCTCCAGCACGGGGAACAGCCATTCAAAACAGGCGTGGCATTCGATGGCGATATACATCCGCCCGGTGTTTCCGTCACGCAGGGCCGAGAATTCCGCCTGCATCGCCTCCACCTGTGGCAGCACCTGATCCGCCAGCCGCAGCAGCCGCAGCCCCGCTGCCGACAGTTTCATCGGCTTGGAGCGGCGCAGGAACAATTCGACCCCCGCCTGATCCTCCAGCCCCTTGATCTGATGGCTCAGCGCGCTCTGAGTGATATTCAGCTGATCGGCCGCCCGCGCCAACCCGCCTTCCTGATGTATGGCCTTGATGGTGCGCAGGTGACGAAATTCGATGTGCATCTATCGTGTCGCTCATGTTGTTCTTGAGTATTATGAAATTGTTTCACAATAGACGCTATGCAACAAGAGATGAAATCATGCGGAGCGCTTTTGAAAATGACGACCCCTGACATCTCTTTTGAATTCTTCCCGCCGCAGTCGCTGGAGGCCTCTTTCCGGCTCTGGGATACGGTTCAGACACTGGCGCCGCTGGCGCCCCGCTTTGTCTCCGTCACCTATGGGGCCGGCGGCACCACCCGCGACCTGACCCGCGATGCGGTGGCAACGCTGCATAAATCCTCCGGTCTCAATGTGGCGGCGCATCTGACCTGCGTGAACGCCAGCAAATCCGAGACCATGGAGATTGCCGACCAGTTTGCCGAGGCCGGCGTGCGCGAAATCGTTGCCCTGCGTGGCGATCCGCCAAAAGGCTCCGCCGGGTTTGAACCCCACCCCGAGGGTTTTGCCAATTCGGTCGAGCTGATCTCGGCGCTGGCAGAGCGTGATCAGTTCTCGATCCGCGTCGGCGCCTATCCCGACCGCCACCCGGAGGCCACTAGCGCGCGTGCGGATGTCGACTGGCTGAAGCGCAAACTGGACGCTGGCGCCGATGAGGCGCTGACCCAATTCTTTTTTGAAGCCGATACATTCCTGCGCTTTCGCGATGACTGCGCCAAGGCCGGGATCGACACCAGCCGCATCACGCCCGGTATCCTGCCCATCGAAAACTGGAAGGGCGCGCGCAATTTTGCCAAACGCTGTGGCACCAATATTCCGGCCTGGATCGACGATGCCTTTGACAAGGCGATCCGCGATGGGCGCGAGGACCTGCTTGCCACGGCGCTGTGCACCGAGCTCTGCTCCGATCTGATGGACAACGGCGTTGACAAGCTGCATTTCTACACGCTGAACCGGCCCGAGCTGACCCGCGATGTCTGCTTTGCGCTCGGCATCACACCAACGGTCTCGCTGGAGAACGTGGCGTAGCGCTTGTCCTGCCACCGCTGTCCTCCTAGCCTTTGATCAGGTCGCCCCTGCCGCTGTCGGCGGGGGCATCGTCTTTGCCGACCGGATCAGGATTTCTGCATGACCTCACCCATAAGTTCGCCCGAAACGTCGGCCAAGACGTCCTCCACCACCGCCGCAGCCGCTTCCCCTCTGCGCCGCGCGACCGGCCCGGACGACCTGCTGCGCCCCGAGGACATCACCGGCATGTCCGGGCTGGACTTCATGCAGGGCATTCTCGCAGGTCGCCTGCCCGGCCCGCCCATTGGCGAGACACTCGGCTACCACCTGCACAGCGTCGAGGCAGGCAAAGTGGTGTTTCGCGGCACCCCGGAATTTGCTGTGACCAATCCAATGGGCACGGTCCACGGCGGCTGGTACGGCACCCTGCTGGACAGCGCCATGGCCTGCGCAGTGATGACCCGCGTGCCGAAGGGAGCAGCCTATACCACGCTGGAATTCAAGGTAAATATCCTGCGTTCCATCCCACTCGGCACTGAAATCGAATGTATCGGGATGACCGACCATGTCGGGCGCTCGACCGGTGTCGCCCATGGTGAGCTGCGCGGGCTTGCGGATGGCCGCCTCTATGCCACCGGCTCCACCACCTGCATCGTGATGCAGATCACCGTCGGCTAAGCGCCGAAGCGCTTCCCCTCCGGTGCAGGCGCTGCTTGGAGTTCGGAAACTCCCCCAAAGATCGCTCCCAGAGGGAGCGCGCCCGGCTCTTTTGGCCAACGCATAAAAAATCAAGCAATGTCTGTAAAGCGTGTTGGGCGTTTGATCTTTGCCGCCGCGAAGATGTTTTGTGCCGCAAGAATCATTTATTTTTCAGTTCGATAGTTTTGGAGGTTAAGAGCGCTTGCAGTCCTGATTGATTGCCACAACTTTGCAACCTTAGTTGCATCGACCATTTGGCTGAAAAGCAATCATCAGGTTTCTCGTGCGGCTTTCGATCTTGTGAGCCGCATAATGCGATCTGAAACCTCATCCTCTTTAGATTGCGCCATCCTGGTGCGCCCCCACATCAAGCCTGCACAGATAAAATACCAACGAAAGAACCATGGGGCGAAGAGCACCAACACTCCGATGCCCAGAACCATGTTGACGATTGCTCCGAAAATACCCGTTTTCTCAAGCAGGAGGACGGACAGAATGCCAACAGGGATCATGGGTAAAAAGAACCAAATCCACAGCGTTCCGAAGGCGAATATAGCCAGGAGAGGCACTCTCCTTGCGACCTTGAGCACCCAAGCCTCGTGGCGCACAAAACGTAACTTCACCCAAAGAGGCAATTTCCGAACAAGAAATGCGTCATGTTCTTCTATTGTGTTCAGCTCAGTCATGTAGTCACAATTTTCCCCCTAATAACAAGTCACATAGCAGGCTTTCGCCCTGCGCGCAGCATCCTTTTACATGCGCGTATCCCTTTGTCTTTCAACACATCTCTGAATCAATCAGCGTCATATCCGCGGTCCCCAAGCAGCCGGTCGGCATCAGGCAGGCTGCTCAGCGATGCCCGTGCGCCAATGTAGTCGCTGACCTGACCGGCCGTGACGAACAGGTTGAGCGGTCGGCCCTGGCTATCGCGGATGGCATGCAGCTTGGTGTTCATGCCACCCGTGGTCCGGCCAATCAGACGTCGACGCCCCCCTTTTTGACGCCCATGCTGGTCGCTGTCCGGTGGGCCTTCAGATACGTCGCGTCCACTGCCCGGCAGTTGATTACGCAGCAATCAATGAGAGGGGATCATCACGGTCTTCTGTTCGCCATCCTCGGCGGCCAGGCCGACCATCATCCGAGCGAAAATGCCCTTGTCGCTCCACCGCTTCCAACGGTTGTAGAGGGTGTTCTGCGGGCCATATGCTGTAGGCGCATCGCGCCATCGTAAGCCACTGCGATTAATGAAGATAATCCCACTCAGCACCGGCCCGTCATCAACGCGTGGTTCGCCGTGGGACTTCGGAGAATAAGGCTCACGGCGCGCCACCTGCGCGTCCCTCAGCCAGAAAAGATCAGACATGTTCACCGCTCGTTTTCGAACCGTGAACCATCCAGCCAAGCGGAAATCAATGGGGCCTGACCCTAGTTAGCGGATACCATTTGCTTCCTGCAGTTCCCGCACATAGCGGATGACGCCACTGACGTCGCCATCGGTAAGCCCCTGCTGCGGCGGCATGCTGCCAAAATCCCAGTGGTGTGCCCGCACTCCGTTGCGGACGGCGAGCAGGAAGGCAGCGTCACCATGGTGAGATGGTTCATAGATGTTATGAACCAGCGGCGGCCCAATCCCGTTTCGTCCGGCGGCATTCGTACCATGGCACTCGGCGCAGACCGCATCAAAGGCGCGTTTGCCGATTGCTGCAGTCTGGCTCAAGTCATGCGGCAGCTGAACCTCCGTAAGGGGGGCACCGTATTCCAAAACGGAACCCTGCAGGGCCGCATCGTTTCCGCCAGCGCTGCGAAGTACGAAATAGGTCGCTCCCGCTGCACAGGTCGCAGCAACAATGATCGTGGTGATTTTGTTCATGAGAAGTTCTTTCATCTTTGGAAGTCAGGCGCTGGTCTCAGTATCCCGCCGGAAAGCGCCGCGAAGGCGCGAATTTCCTGGTAGCGGATCCGCACATCCTCGCTTTGCTGGTAGAAACGGAACAGATCCTTCAGCGGTGAGGAAAACTCCTTGTGTGCCGATAGCATCGCCACAAGCGCACCCAGCGAGACGCGCTCCTGCAAAACAAAATAGCCGCCCAGGGAATAGAACAGGAACGGGGTCAAGGCTGTCAGGAAGTTGTTGATGGCCTTGGCAAGGAATTTCAGCCGGTGGATCTGCAGTCGCAGATCCTGCAGTTGGCGGAAGCTCTGCGCAACCGGCAGAACGCCGGAGCCCAACTCCCGCAGTTGCAAGTCCAGATGGCCACCAAGCAGGCGCATCTCGCGGATACGTTTGCGGGATACCGCATTTACCCGCCGCTGCAGTCGCGGCACGATGATCAGTTGCAAAGGGAGCACTGTGAGCGCAGCAGCCGCGAGGATCGGATCCTGCACGAACATGAACAGAAGGATTGTCGCGAGGGTTCCGCCTTGAAGGAGCGGGACTGCCAGCAGTTCGGAGGCAAAGCCGCCGACAGGCTCAACCTCGGGACCAAGTACTGGCATGATGGCAGCCTGGCGCTGCGCGGGGTGCTTTCGTCGCCACTGGCGGTAGACTGCAAGGCGGAGCCGGCGCACGAAGCTCTCGGCGACCCGACCCTTGCAGATGTTCAGCCAGTATTTATTGAGGCCGTTGAGCGATATAACCGCCAGATAGGCGCCGCAGAGCACAAACAGCAGCGAGATTTGCGGGAGGTCATATCCCAGGACCGCAACCGTCCCGTCTTGGCTCTCAAAAACACGGTTCACGATCTGCTTGGGCAGTTCAAGTGTCAGGTAGAGGGTGGGCATGGCGGTCAGGCTCAGCACAACCAGGACTGCCTGCTGCCGTCCGGTGGCGGTCAGGATATGGCGCGGAAGACTGGCCCGAATTCCGGCTGCCTGCCCCGGTATCGCTTCATCAGGTGACACGACGGTCCGAAGATGCCTGCGCAGCAGCAAGGCCGCCTGAACCGCCAAGGTTGCTGCCAGCAGTGCCGGGGCGAGAACCAGCACCAGATGCATCACCGGATGCAGCCAGGCCGGCGCGCTGCTGTCATAGCTGAAGCCAAGTGCCGCCGCTGCATCATGCGCTAGACTGTGAAATTTGGGCATCGAATTCTCTGCTGGAAAACACGGGAAGCGGGATGGCCCGCCTCCCGCCTAACTTAGTTCAGGGCCGTCACGGTAAGCTTGCCCTGGATCCGCTCGGCAACGAACTCGATGGCATCGCCAACCTCGAGCTGGTCCAGCATCGCCTGATCCGCTACCCGAAACACCATGGTCATCGCGGGCATCTCCAGGTTCACCAGTTCCTCATGGATGATGGTAACCTTGCCAGATTTGGTATCGAGCTTTTTTACCGTGCCCTTGGTGAAGCTACCTGCGCTATCAGCCAGCACGGCAACCGGCCCGTGCATGCCCGATTCATAATGACCAGGGATCAGGCATGCGAACTCGAATGTGCCTGCATTGGAGAAGGTCCAGATGACCTCTCCGCTTGCACCCGGATCTAGGCGCACCGAGTTCGGATCATCATGTTCCATCTCCATTTCGGCCATCATCGCCTTGTGCCGAACATTACGCTCTGCCGTATCCAGCACAAACTCATGCTCCAGCTCACCGGCGTTGGTAATCACAAATTTCACCGTCTCATTCTTAACAAAAGAAAAGCTGGAAGGCTCAAACAGCATCTCCCCGTCATCGGTTTCCATCATGGTGACGGCGACCTCGCGGTCCGTGCGGGACAGGTCGCCGGGCTTGCCAACTTCCATACCGCCATCATGGCCGCCGCCGTGTGTTCCATCGGCAAAGACCGGGGCTGCGGGAAGTAGGCAAAGAAGGGCGGTGTAAAGAGCTTTGTTCATGTTTGTTTCCTTATTAGGTTTGGTTGAGGTCAAGGGCTGGTCAGCCCTTAACGGGTGGTTTGGGGGTAATGCGCGTCTGCGCGTCTTCGACGCGGGCAGTCTCCGGGAGCTGTCCGGTCCACTCATAGGCCTGGGTGCCGGGCGGGTTCTCGTACCAGCCGGGATCGCTGTAGTCGTCTGCGCCGATGCCCTCGCGCACCTTCACGACCGAGAACATGCCGCCCATTTCCAGCGGCCCGTAAGGCCCCCAACCGGCCATCATCGGAACGGTGTTGTCGGGCAGCGGCATCGACATCTCACCCATATCCGCCATGCCTGAGGTGCCCATCGGCATGTATTCTGGCTGCAGCTTGCGGATCTGACCGGTCAGCTTGCGCTTGTCGGCCCCGATGAAGGTCGGAATGTCGTGGCCCATGGCGTTCATCGTGTGGTGGGACTTGTGGCAGTGGATCGCCCAGTCGCCCGGATGCACCGCGTCGAACTCATAGGCACGCATGGCGCCGACGGGAATGTCGATCGACACCTCCGGCCAGCGGGCGCTTTCCGGAACCCAGCCGCCGTCGGTACAAGTGACCTCAAAGTCGTAGCCGTGCATGTGAATCGGATGGTTGGTCATGGTCAGGTTGCCGGTCCTGACCCGCACCCGGTCGCCCTGATTGACCACCAGCGGGTCGATGTCCGGGAAGATCCGGCTGTTCCAGCACCACAGGTTGAAATCCGTCATCTCCATCACCCGCGGCACATAGGCGCCAGGGTCGATGTCGAAGGCGTTCAGCATGATCAGGAAATCCCGGTCGACGGGCATGAAGGAGGGGTCCTTGGGATGCACGATGAACATCCCCATCATGCCCATCGCCATCTGCACCATCTCATCGCCATGCGGGTGGTACATGAAGGTGCCGGATTTGATCAGGTCGAACTCATAGACAAAGGTCTTGCCGGGCGGGATGCCGGGATGGCTGAGGCCGGCAACCCCGTCCATACCGGAAGGCAGGATCAGTCCGTGCCAATGTACCGTGGTATGCTCCGGCAGCTTGTTGGTGACGAAGATCCGCACCCGGTCGCCCTCCACCGCCTCGATGGTGGGACCGGTGGACTGGCCGTTGTAACCCCACAGATGGGCGGTCATGCCGTCTGCCAGCTCGCGCTCGACCGGCTCGGCGACCAGGTGGAACTCCTTCACCCCGTTGTTCATCCGGAACGGCAGCGTCCAGCCGTTCAGCGTGACCACCGGGTTGTAGTCCGGCCCGGTGGTTGGGGCCAGCGGCGGCTGGGTTGCCGCGCTGTTCATGCTGGCGGCCTCGGGCAGGCCCATGTTCGCGGTCTTGCCCCAAGCCTGGCTGGACACCAGCGCAGCCCCCGCCGCGCCGGCTCCAAGCATTTGACGTCTGTTCATCATGTCATTTGATCCTTTCAATGGCCTGCGCCGCCGCCGGCAGCGATCTCGGCGCTGCCGCCCTGCGGAGCTGATTCCGCACCGCCGCCATAGATCGCGGCGCTGACATTTGCCTGAGCCAGCCAGAAATCGCGCTTGGCATTGGCCGCTTCCAGCGAGCCCGCCAGCTTTTCGCGCACGTCGGTCAGCAGTTCGAAGGTGCTGGTGATCATGCCGTTGTAGCTGAGCAGCCCTTCCTCCTCGATGGTCCGGCGCAGCGGCACCAGCACGTCGCGGTAATGTCGGGCGATCTCGTAGGAGGCGTAATAGGCCAGCTCTGCGCTGCGGGCCTCTGAGCGGACATTGACCGCCCGTTCCGCCAGCGCATTGGCCGCCTGCATGTAGGACAGCTCCGCCTTGCGCATCCGTGCCTTGCCGGTGTCGAACACCGGGATGGCGAACTCCAGCTCCAGCTGCGGCAGGGTTTCGGTTTCCGTCTCCCCGTCCTCCCGCTCGCGCTCGGCCTCCACCCCGGCAATCAGTTCCAGGTCTGTGACCAGCCGGGTCCGGTCTGTGAGGCCAAAGGCACGGGCCTGCGCTTCCAGCCCCAGCTTGGCCACCTGCAGGTCTACCCGGTTCTGCAGCGCTGCCTTTTCGATTGCCGACACTTTGCTCAGCGACTTGGGCAGCGGCGGCAGCGCATCGGGCACATAGTAATTGGCATCGCTGCCCCACAACCCCATCAGCCGGGTCAGCTCCTCTTTGGCAAGCTTTGCCTCCAGCCGGGCGCGGGCCACTTGCCCCGCGAGCTCTGCATTGAAGGCAAACTCCCGCGCTTGGCTCGCCTTGTTCAGCGCGCCGGTCCTACCCAGCTGGCTGGCCAGCTCTGCCCCCGCCGCTGCTGTCTCGCCAGCCTGGCGCAGATAGCTCAGCCGCTCAAAGGCCGCCACGGCGTTGATCCACGCCTGCCGAGTTTGCCCGGCCAGCGCCAGCGTGTCGTTCACCGCGTTCAGCTGCGCCTGCTGGAACTGCGTCTCAGCCACGGCGATGCGCTGCTTGCGGGTCTTCACGTCCAGCAGGTTCATGGCGATGGTGGATTCCAGGGCGCGGTACAGGCCCAGCTCCGGCGCGCCGATCCCCATCAGGCCGATCGAGACCACCGGGTTCTCCGGCGTCATCTGCTGCCAGGCATCCGCTGCCGACAGCCCGACAGCGGCATAAGACGCCTGCAGGCCTTTATTGTTCAGAAGAGCCGCCTGCACTGCGGTATCAGCAGAGATTGTCTTGCCCTGCACCAACTGCCGGACTTCTTTCGCCAGCGCCTCGTTCTGGGCCTGTGTCTGGGCAAAGGCGGTACGCTTGCCGATTGCGGCCGCGGTTTGGCTGGCGACCTCCTGAAACCCGGCCTGCGGGCTGGTATATTTTTCCGGCACCGCCGCCGAACAGGCGGCCAGCACCAGGGGCGACGCCAAAAGAACGCGCCAAGTTTTCGCTGTCATCAGTGGTTCTCCTGCTGCTGCCCGTTGACACCGCGCCAGGACGCAGGGCCGCGGGGCGTGTGGTTTTCAAATCCCCTGAAAGGGGACTGGTAATTCAGGGACCGGTAGGGGCCTGAGGGCGCGGCGGCACGTTGCAAGTCTGCGGTATCGGGCAGCGCCGCCGGTGACTTGGCGCACGCCCCCAGCAGCAGGGCGCCCGCCCCGGCCAGTAAGAGAGATTTCATGTGTTCTTCCTGAGAAATATCTGCGCGGCTCCTGCATGGATGTGCAGGAGTGATTAGCGGCCGTTAATAACGGTTCAGATGTTTCAGGCTTTCGGAGGACGCAGCAGGGAGTTCAGTTGCTGGGACGGCAGCTGCGAAGCTGCTTGCCGCCAGCGCACTGGGCGCTTGAGGGCGATTTCCGCCGACTCCAGGGAGATCACTCCAACCGCCATACAGGCGCCTAGGCAACAGTTTCCAGTGTCGGCAGCATTTTGCGACGCCTCCTGGGGATCATGCGCCCCGGCCGTGGAAACGTCTTGCGCCGCGGCGATCACGGCAACGTCGCCGTGGTTGCTAGCACTTTGCGCAGTCAGCGTATTGCCGTGGTGCCCCGCGACAGTATGCGCGGCGGATGGCAGCGAAAAACCCAGCACAATGATCACTGCACATGTAGCAGTCACCCTGATCAGCCGAAGAATATGTGCCATAAACGCCATGCGGTTATTTCTTCCGAAAGGACCCGACCGCGTCAAGGCGGCAATCATGCGTCGAGAGCACAAATCAGCGCTTTTAAGAGGTCTTTTCCGTCAATCCAGGGGATGGATCCCCAAGCTTCGGAAAAAGCCACAAACCTTCCAGCGCAGGAAGGGCGCTGCAGTTCACGGTGATGATTCGGTCCCTGAATTAGTCGATAAAGTCACAATCCAGTACCCCGATGGATACTCAGCTAAGGGAAGGACGCAGCCCAAAGCTGTCGTAGATAAGTGGTGCCGCGCCAAAGATGCTGCTGGTGCGAAACTCCGTGGTCATTTCCCCGGAAGCGGACGCTCGCCAGGGCCAAGTTGCTTCATGGGATGCTGCGGGTTGCACCGGAGGCAGCGGAACGCAAAACCAGCCGTCCGCGGAAGGTGCTCCAGACGAACAGTTTGAGCCCAACGTGTAGGAATGCTGCGGGGCGACGAATGACAGGTCGGCCGTCGGCAGCCCAAAACATGCTAAAACCAAACGAGGTTTTGCCACAGGGTTGTGGCGCGAGATTTTCTGGAGACTTCGGGCTTCAGGCTGTGCGTGGCAAAAGGGCCGTTTCTTGCGCCTGGCGGCTTGCAGGGGGATAATGTTCAAACGCTTACCGGTTCAAACACCTTTGCCCGCGTCGAAAATCCGCGCCACATTTGCAGATGGTTGCACTCCGCGTTTCCATTGGCTCGGCGGAACGCCGGTCTCTCGTACAAATTCCCGATTGAAGTTCGATTTGGTGTTGAAACCGCTGTCCAGCATCGCATCGGTGACGGTTGCACCATCCTCGATAAGCTTGCAGGCATGACGAATGCGCCAGCTATTGATGTAGCGAGAGACATTGGCACCGGTCGCGCGGTTGACGGCCATCGAAAGGCGCTTCTCCGGCAGATGCAAGCGGCGCGAAAGCCGCGACAAGCTCAGGTTGGGATCAAGATGCATGGGCTCGCGCCTCAAAAACGTCTCAAGCACTTCCAGGATTTCGATGTCCTCTTTACTCGTCTCTCTGGGGCGTGGAGCTGGCTCATCTGGGTCTTCGCCAACCACACCCGCTGCAGAGGGGCTGCCACTGAGCAACCCCAAAAGCACAAGCACCAGAGACGAAGAGAAGGTGATCAGCCATCCAGCCCATTTTTCGTTGCCCGTCATGAAGGCGACCGCGATGAGAACGTCGCTGAGGGCGGAAGCAATCAACGCCCAGCCCAGGACCTGCCAAAGAACCTTAGGGACTCGCCCGGCGTCCAGCCGGGCAAGGGGCATGTCTGTGGCGCTGTGCAACAGATATAGGATCGCGCAGCCATAGCCAGTAAAGACTAGCGGCACGACGATATCCGTCGTCTCGGGCGCGAAGACACGACAGAACAGTGTAAATGACGGGGCCGCGCCGTGCAGCACGGTTTGACGCAGCGATATCCGGCTGATCAGGGCATCCTGCAATGTGATCCAGGCGAGCGGCGGGATGACCGTGGCACTGACTGGCAAAATGGGTCTGAGCCACGCAATATCGTAGCCCAGAACCAGAGCGACCAGAAGAGATTGAACCGCGCAGGCGGTAAGGAAGGCGACAAGCAGCGGCCTGCCCTCTGACATAAAGGTGCGAGCGGCAAGATACGCGAGGACAATGGCTGCAAAAGCAGGGATCGGGAGCATGGGCATGCCACGACTATTGTCCAAAATCCGGATTGTGACGACCTGAATCCCGAAAATAGGACGCGATAAACTGCCTTTATCCGCACATCAATTGGCATGCGTTCAAAAACGGAGGTTCCCATGAAACGCCTTGCCCTTCTCACCATGCTTGGATTGCCAATCGCGGCTCCGGTTGCGGCGGATATGCTGCCCGGTTATGACCGGTTCGATCTGACGGCCGACCACCGCGCCAGCCCCATCGCCGCCTCGATTTGGTATCCGGCAGCGAACCCCACATATCGCGCGCCTGTCGGCGATGGTCCGATCTTCGACCCGACCTTCGCGTTCATTGGCCCCGCCATTGCACAGGGAGAGCATCCGCTTGTACTTTTGTCCCATGGATCAGGCGGTAATTCCGATAGCCTGGGATGGCTGACAAGCGGCCTTGTCGCGAACGGGGCGATTGTTTTGGCGGTGAACCATCCGGGATCCACAAGCGGCGATAGTTCCCCTCGCCGATCGGTTGATCTGGGCGCGCGCGCAAATGACCTGACGGCCGCGCTCGACATGATCCTCGCTGACCCTGCTTTTGCGCCATTCATCGATCCAGATCGGATTGGCGTCGTCGGATTCTCCTTGGGCGGGACCACCGCTCTCGGAATGGCCGGCGTCCGCTTCGATGGTGCTGCGCAAGACACGAATTGCAGCACTGGTTCCGATGCTGCTGATTGCGTTTTCTTCCGCCGTGGCGGAGTACGGTTTGCCGACTACCCCGGTTTCGAAGCGGATGCACGCGACCCGCGCATCTCACGGGCCGTGATTGTCGACCCCGGCTTTGGCGGTGCCGCTGATCCAGGGACGCTCCAGGGCGCTTTGGCGGGGATTACTCTCATCAACCTGGGTGATGCAGACAGACTCGGAGCTGTTGACGTGGGACCGGATGGAAATGACCTCGCGAACAGGTTGCCCGATGCAACATACGTTGAGATTGCAGCGGCAAACCACTTCACGTTCCTCGGCACCTGCAAATCTGGTGCCGCCGCGTTGCTTGAAGAGGAGCAGGACGACCCGATCTGCACGGACCCGAAAGGCGCGGATCGCACCACTGCGCACTTGCAGCTGATTGACGCAATTACGTTTGGTCTTGAGCTCTAAGAGAGGCTCTCGCTCGATCCACCAATAAAAAAGAGTGCGGCTTCCAGTTAACAGCGCCGAAGGCAGCACTCTTTGCCAAGACTCAACAGTTTCTAACACCGGCGGAAAGGACCGGTTTTGACGCCGCTAAATCATCAAAAATGATCTTGGCGCAGCCGCAGCGGAAGCCCGTTCTATCTAATATTTTTCCATTTAGATCAGTTGGTTAGGCTCGTGTCATGCGTGTGGACCGCGTTAACCAATCTGACAAGGTGGAAGCCACGGGATGGAAGCGCCGTGCTATGGGGAAAGCGCAGACATCGGTCCATAATATCGGTTAGAGTTTCGCGGTTTTTCTGAGTTTGTAGGCTCCGCGCAGGTGCCTTTGGCATGGGGTTGGTCTCGTTTATCGGCCTTACTGCGTCGGTTTGGCCCCCGTTGCGACGCATGGATTGGATTGGGGCAAAGCCTCTTTGCGACCGGCACCTGCCAGGAAGCCGTAATGGCGCATGCGATGGAACCGGTTTGGCAGGACGTGCATCAGGAAGCGGCGGATGAACTCATACGTATTGAGCCGCATTGTCTTCATGCGAGCCCCACTATTGATCCGGTAGTCTTTCCATTTGAAGGCCACGGTGTTTGCATCAGCGCTGACCAGGCGGTGGTTGGAGGTGGCGATGCGGTGGGTGTAGCGGGACAGGTATGCCAGTACGGTGAGATCACCAGAGAACCTCAGTTGTCCTGCGCGGTGCAGGGCCATCAGGCCTTCGATAAACACCCGCCGGGACAGCCGCGACAGCATGCGCACATGCAGAACAAACCCAGGTTTGCAGGCAACCCACCGGGTGCCGTCCGGCGGCAGGCCGCCACCCGGGACGATCATGTGGATGTAGGGATGATGGGGCCACGCCGGAGGCGTGCTTTCAGCACGACGCTGATTCCCAGGTGTGCAGCACGCTGGTCAAGCCGACACGGGCGCCGAGCGCTTCCGTGCGACGGATCTCGATGGCCGACGTGGGGCGCAGTTGGCTGCGCTGAAGGCGCGATGCAATTGCCGCCGTGAGAGCGGGTTGATCCGGGGCTTTCCGGGAAAGAGCCAGCCATCCGGTGGAGCCTCACGCCAGGAGTCACGCAGAAGCTCCAGCAATCCGGGCGACAGCATTACCTTGCGATCCTTGCCGCCTTTGCCCTTCTCGACGTGGACCAACATCCGATCGCTGTCGATATCCGTGACCTTGAGATTGCAAACTTCCGACGCGCGCACCCCTGTACCGTAGGAAATACTGAGCGCCGCTCGATACTTAAGCCGAGGGCCGGGCGCGACCCTGAGGATCTCGAACACCTCTTCGGCGCTGAACACCACCGGAAGCTTGCGCGGTTCCGTGCGAAAGTGCAGGCAATCCTTCATCGCGGGCTGTTTACACGTCGTCTCGAAAAAGAACCGCAAACCCACAAGCCCCGCATTGTTGGTCGACGGGGTGACATTCGTGTTCACCATATGCAGCTGGTAAGCGCGCAGGTCTTCGGGCGTTGCAGTATCCGGCGATCGGCCAAGAAAATCGAACGGCCCGGATGTGCGCCTTCTGCGAACTCTCCCCTCGCCCTTTGATCCGCATATCTTCGATCATCCGCTCTCGAAGCGGTGTCAACTTCATGTCCGCCATGGGAAACTCCTGTCTGTTGATTGAGAGACCCCAATCGTCAGACAGACACGCCCATTCCCAAAATCTCAGTCGTCAGATCATCCCGCAACGGTATCACCGAGCGCCCCTGCCGCCGTCGCGGCTTCGTCCCCGTCCCGCGCTCCGGACCGTTGCACGCTCGTGGTGAAGGGCTGGACTGGGTCCGAAATCCTGGCTGTTTGGGCGGTCGAGCCTGGCGCGCTTTTCTTGAGGACGCGGAGAACGCACCGCATCTGGTCAAAGAGGCGTAACTGTCGGTATCTCTATGACTTTCGCGGCCGCGCCATATGTCACAGAAAATTGCCGCAGGATATGATGAACCAGGAACATACATCTCCCTGCCCTCACAGCTCCTCCAGCGCGGCGAATAACTTCAGCCGCAACCTGCCCTCAGGCCTGCCCCCTTTCGGACCAACGACTATGAGTGTTCTTCCCGCAGCCGCCAGGTTTTGCCCGCAGCTGTGTGCTCGTCATCAGCGCATCCACCATCCCCGCCCAGACAGCCGCTCACAGACAATGGCGCCCTACTGCGCGCCTAGCGGGCTGCCTTCGACATCTCTGATTGCCAATGCGCCAGACGTTTGTCGGTGGCATTGGCGCCAACGCTGCTGTGCAGCCTCTCGCTGCTGTCCAGCCCGACCCGCCGCTTGCCGCGCAGCAGGAAAATCTTGCCCCAGCCGCGCCAGGTCCCGACGGAGGGCGCCGTCGGATCAACCGGAAACCGCATCCGCCAGTCGCGCGGCAACGGTAGGCCACAGTTTTCTGCCCGTTCCAGCATCCACACCAGCGAGACATTTGACAGCGGCCGCGCCGCTTCGAACCCGCCCAGCTGCCCGCCGACATCGCCATGGCTGCCGCGAAACCAGACCTGCTCAACCTTGCCGTCGTGACCATCCGGGCATTCCCAGAGAACCGGCTCAAACACCCGGCGGGTTTCGTCCAGCGCAAGCGCGTGAAAGCCGTTCTTCACATGTCGGCCCAGCTGATGGTTGTGAAATCCGTGTCGCCGCTCCGCCCAGCGCCATAGCAGCGGCAGGCGCAGACCCAGCGCCTTCACCGTATCCCAGACCCCCACCATTTCGATCTCCACATTTCGGTGGCAATACCGCTCGCTGAAGGTGGAGGCGACACAGGCTCCGGTCTGCGCCATCGCTTGCCCATGACCGGCCGCATCGGGTTCAGGGGCCGTCTCTGCGCCCATCTCGGCCACGGGCGGCAGGCTGGTGGCGGTATGATCACGCATCCCGCTGGCCGAGGCCCCGCCGCATTGATAGTGCCGGTAGGCGGTGCGGATATTGCGCACCGTGGCATGTTCGGCCTTCAGCAGCCCCACCTCGTCGATGACCCCCGCAAGGGAGCGCACCGCATAGGCCCCCCGCGAATAGCCCATCAGGTAGATCCGGTCGCCGGGACGATAGCGCGAGGCAAGATAGCCATAGGCTCGGCGGATCTGACGGTTGATGCCGCGCCCGATCATCACATCCGTCGTCTTGCGCCAGCTCTGCCATTGCACACCGGCCTCATAGAACACCGAAACCTGCGGGCCGACCTCGCGGCACAGCCGGTAGACCATGCCCGCATGGGTCTCATGTCCGGGTTCCAGCGTCGACATGGTGCCATCCAGGATGATCACATGCGCCTGCGGCCCACGCAGCTTGGTCTCGGCGGAATGCTCGGAGCGCAAAGGCCGCCCAAGCCATCCCAGGATCCTCTTACTCAGCTGCGTCAGCGACATTCCTCAATGCTTCCCATAGTCTAAGTGGTGTAAACGGCATCTCTATCTGCTGAACGCCGCGCTCCCGGACCGCGTCCTGCACCGCATTGGCAACCGCCGCCAGCGCCCCCACGGTTCCGGCCTCGCCGCAACCTTTCATACCCATCGGGTTCTGGGTCGATGGCACTGGCGCAAAGCCCACCTCAATCATCGGCACATCGGCGGCACGCGGCAAGGCATAGTCCATAAACGATGCTGTGAGCAGCTGCCCGTCGGCATCGTAGACGACACGCTCCAGAATCGCCTGCCCCAGCCCCTGCACCACCCCGCCATGAACCTGACCTTCAGCCAGCAACGGGTTGATGAGATTGCCAAAGTCATCGACCACCGTGTAGCGATCGACATGGCTCAGCCCGGTTTCCGGGTCGATCACGATCTCGGCAACATGGGCTCCGTTTGGAAACGAACGCCCCGGCAGTTTGGCCCGTGCCGCGTGACGCAGCAACTCGTGGCGGCCTTGCGTACGGGCCATCTCTGCGGCCTCCACCAGGCTTGGCCGCTGGTTGCTGCCCGGGGCAGTGAACCGTTCCCCGTCAAAGGTGACGGAGCCATGGGCGACGCCCAGCTCCTCCTCGAGGAAGGGGGTAAAGGCGGCGATCATCACATCGACGGCTGCAAGCGTGGCATTGGCCTGGGTGGTCACCGAACGTGATCCGCCGGTGCCGCCGCCCTGGGCAATCCTGTCGCTGTCACCCTGCACCACGGTGATATCAGCGGCAGGGATTCCGGTCTGATCCGCAAGAAACTGCGCATAGACCGTTTCATGGCCCTGCCCGTTGCTCTGCGTTCCGACATAGATGCTCACCCGACCCTCCGCTTCAAAGGCGACCTCCGCGCTTTCAGAAGGATCGCCCAAAATACTTTCGATATAGTAACACAGCCCAACGCCCCGTAAATTTCCGCGTTCCGCATCAGCGGCCTTGCGCCCAGCGAATCCCGCCAGATCTGCCGCCTCTTCGGTGCGCGCCAGCAGCTGGTGGAAATCGCCAACGTCATAGGTCTCATCCGTTGCGGTCTGGTAGGGAAACTGGTCGGCGCAGATGAAATTGCGTCGCCGCAGCTCCCATGGGTCGACGCCCAGCGCGTGAGCGGCGTGATCCATCACCCGCTCCAGCACATAGATCGCCTCCGGCCGACCGGCCCCACGATAGGCATCGACCTGAGCGGTATTGGTATAGATCCCCTCAACCCGCAGCCAGGTGGCGCGGATGTCATAGACCCCGGCCAGCACCCGGCTGAACAGCTGCGTCTGCACCGGCTGGCCGAAATGTGAATTATAGGCGCCAAGGTTGCAGTGACTGTGGACCCGGTAGCCGGTAATGCGCAGATCCGCATCAAAGGCCAGCTCCGCCAGAGAGGTCAGATCGCGTCCGGCATTATCGCTCAGCATCGCCTCGGTACGGTCCGAGACCCACAGAACCGGCCGACCCAGCAACCGCGCGGCATGGGCAACCGCGAAATACTCAGGATACGGCATCGCCTTCATGCCAAAGCCGCCACCAACATCCGGTGTGGTGACATGCACCGCCTCGGGCGCCAGTCCCAGCTTATCGCTGAGCTGCTTTTTCATCGCCCAGACGCCCTGACCGCCATAGGTGAACTGCAACCGGCCATCGGCCCAGCGCGCAAAACAGCCGCGCGGCTCCATCGTGTTGACAATGATCCGGTTGTCTTCGACCTGTAGCGCCACCCGGTGGGCGGCAGCGGCGAATGCGGCGTCCGTCGCGGCCTCATCGCCCATGCCCCAGTCAAAGGCCCGGTTGTCAGGCGCCTCCGGGTGCAGCTGCTCGCCCCCTGCGACCAGATCCAGTTTCGCCGGCAGATCGTCGATATCAAGCTCGATCATCTCACCTGCGTCGCGCGCCTGATCCAGCGTCTCGGCAATCACCACCGCAATCGGCTCACCGACAAATCGAACCCGCTCGCGCGCCAGCATTGGCCGTTCGGGCGCAGCTGCCTTGCTGCCATCGCGGTTGGTCACCACGGCACCGTCCATGCCCACGATCAGTCCAGCTGCCTCAAGATCAGCCAACGCCAGCACCGCCGCGACGCCGTCGGCCTCGCGCGCCATGTCGAGATCCAGATGGGTGATGGTGCCATGGGCGACAGGGCTGCGCAGCACCCAGGCCCGCAGCGCCCCGGCTGGCGCGATATCTTCCAGATAGCGCCCCTGCCCGGTCAGAAACCGCACATCCTCGACCCGTCTCACGGGTTGGCTCTTGCCGAATTTATCCATCACTGCCCCTGACCTGCCTTGCGTGTCGGATCGCGTTTCAGCTGCAAAACGTCCACAGCGGCGCCGGGTCCGCCCCGCGCCGCCGTGTTGATCCTGTCAAAAGCGAGACTAGCCTCAGGGGCGCGCTTGTCCAGACAGCTCGATCACTGTCGCCACGTCCGACAGCCCATAACCGTTGAACTGCGTGCTCATGGCCGAGGAATAGGCACCAAGCCCCGGAAACAGCACATAGTCACCGATCCGGGTGTCGCTTGGCAGCGGCAGCCCATCCGGCAGCCGGTCCAGGCTGTCACAGGTCGGCCCGAAGACCACCCGCGGCTGGCAGTCCGCCACCCGGCGGGTGCCATCGGCGGCCACCACCTCGACCCGGCCCGGCAGGCCCATGTCGCGGATATCGACCAGCCCGCCATAGATCCCGTCGTTCAGGAACACCACCGCGCCCTGCTTGCGCATCCCCTTGACGCGCGCCGCCAGGGTAAAGCTTTCAGAGACCATCGCGCGCCCCGGCTCGCAGATCAGCTGCGGCCTCTCCGCACCAAAAGCCTCATCGGCGGCAGCTGAAATCGCCGCAAAAACCTTTTCCAGGTCCGGCGCCACCCCGTCACGGTTGGCAGCAAACCCCCCGCCGACATTGAGCCGGGCAATGCGGACACCGGCGGCATCCACGATCCGTTTGGCGGCATGAACATATTCGACCCAGGCGCTCTCATCCTCGCATTGGGTACCGGGGTGAAAACACAAGGCCGGGGTCCAGCCCTCAGCTGCCACCCGTTTCAGCAGCTCAATCGCCAGCTCGGGTTCGGCCCCGAATTTGCTGCCGAAATCATAGGCGGCACCGGCCACCGGCAGCGCAAAGCGCACGGCGATTTCGCAGGTCTTGGGCACCTCGGCCAGCTTGTCCAGCTCGCTGGCCTCATCCACAGACCAGCTGGCAACGCCATGGGCGATCCCTGCAGCGATCTCCACCTCCGACCGCACCGGATTGTTGTAATGCATCACCGCATCGGGGCTTGCCGCGCGCACCGCATCCATTTCCGCAGGCGACGCCACATCAAAACCGGTGATCCCCGCCGCCACCAGATTGGACAGCACAGCAGGATGCGGGTTGGCCTTCACCGCATAGGTCACCAGCCCCGGAAAGCCTTTTTGAAAGCGGTTGGCCACATCATGCAGCACCCGCGGCGAGAAATAGAGGATCGGATGATCCGGGGTGCTGCGCGCCAGATGGGTTTCAGGGGAAAGCCAAAGGGGTGGGATCTGCTGCATGAGGAACGGCCCTAATTGGAATATTCGGTGGTGTTTTTATCAGTTTCCGCCGAAACCCCGTCGATTTCGCTCGTCACATTGACTATAGTGACGAAAATCACCGTCATATCGCAGGTCAAACATGCAAACCGACGAAACCGACCAACATCTGCTGACGCTCCTGCGCGAGAACGCCCGCCGCCCTGTGGCGGATCTGGCCCGGCGTCTGGGGCTGGCGCGCACGACGGTGCAGGCACGGATCGAGCGGCTGGAGACCTCAGGCGTGATCAGCGGCTACACGCTGCGCACCTCGTCGCAGGCGCGTCCGCCGCTTCAGGCGACGGTGCTGATCTCGATTGAACCCCGCTCCGGCCCCGAGGTGCTGGCCCGGCTGCGCGGCTTACCCGGCGTCGAAGTGGTCCATACCACCTCGGGGCGCTTTGACCTTCTGGCACAGGTGGTGGCGCAGACCACGGCGGAGCTGGACGAAACCATTGACCGCATCGGCGAGGCACGCGGCGTGCGCTCTTCCGAAAGCCTGATCCATCTCGCAACCAAACTGGACCGCACCGGCCAATAGTGTTCCCACGCGCCGCAACGCGTGCCAACGCGCCTCACCACATTCAAGCCCTGGAAAACGTGAAAAGTCGTGCGCCCGGCCGCCCCTGCGGTATCCGCATCAAGGGCGCCCGGGCGGCTTGAAACCATAGACATCGGCAATCAGGATCCGAGGGAGATCCCTGTGGACAAAGGCGGCTTGGAACTCCACCTCGGTGACCCGGGCGCGACATCACTCACTGTCATCTGCATCCCGATATCCCCACCACCAACCGTGCCGGATTAAGCTTAAAACGCCGTTATCACCGCGATCGTTCCAAATTAATTTTGGTTTTTCAAAAATCATCTGCCAACACCGCCCCGCCAGCACCGCCGCCTCCTATCGAGCCTTTCCCTTTCCCCCGCCATTCGCTATGGGATGAGCCGATTAGATGGATACGCAGGCAGGACATTCCGATGGCGATGGACAAGACATTTAACGCAGCCGAAGCCGAAACCCGGCTTTCCGAGGCCTGGGAAAAGGCAGGCTGTTTCCGCGCAGGTGCAAACGCCAAGCGCAGCGAAACCTACAGCGTCATGATCCCGCCCCCGAATGTCACGGGCGTCCTGCACATGGGCCATGCCTTCAACAACACGCTTCAGGACATCCTGATCCGCTGGAAACGGATGCAGGGGTATGACACGCTCTGGCAGCCCGGCACCGACCACGCGGGCATCGCCACCCAGATGGTGGTGGAGCGCATGTTGGCCCAGACCCAGCAGCCCTCCCGCGGAGAACTGGGCCGCGAGAAGTTCCTGGAAAAGATCTGGGAATGGAAAGAACAATCCGGCGGCACCATCATCAACCAGCTGAAGCGCCTTGGCGCTTCCTGTGACTATGACCGCACCGCCTTCACCATGGCCGGCGCTGCGGGCGACACCCGTACGGGCCATGAGAATTCGCCCAATTTCCACGATGCGGTGATCAAGGTCTTTGTTGAGATGTACAACAAGGGGCTGATCTACCGTGGCAAGCGGCTGGTGAACTGGGATCCGCATTTTGAGACCGCGATCTCCGACCTTGAGGTGGAGAATATCGAGGTTGCGGGCCACATGTGGCACTTCAAATACCCGCTCGCCGGTGGGGCCACCTACACCTATGTGGAGAAGGACGAGGACGGCAATGTCATCCTCGAGGAAGAGCGCGACTATATCTCCATCGCCACCACCCGTCCCGAAACCATGCTGGGCGACGGCGCGGTGGCTGTGCATCCTTCGGATGAACGCTACGCGCCTATTGTGGGCAAGCTGTGCGAAATCCCGGTCGGCCCCAAGGAGCACCGCCGCCTGATCCCGATCATCACTGATGAATACCCGGACAAGGATTTCGGCTCTGGTGCCGTAAAGATCACCGGCGCGCATGATTTCAACGACTATCAGGTCGCCAAACGCGGCGGCATTCCGATGTATAACCTGATGGATACCAAGGCGAATATGCGCAGCGACGGCGCGCCCTATGCCGAGGAAGCCGCCAAAGCACAGGCCATCGCCAATGGCGAGGCAGAGTTCACCGAAACCAGCATCGCCGCGATGAACATGGTGCCGGAAGAATACCGTGGCCTGGACCGCTTCGAGGCACGCAAACGCGTGGTCGCCGACATCACCGCCGAAGGTCTCGCCGTGATGCAGACCACCAGCAGAACGGTGAAGGATGAGGACGGCAACGAGACCGAGGTGACCGAGACCACGCCTTATGTCGAGAACAAGCCGATCATGCAGCCCTTTGGCGACCGCTCCAAAGTGGTCATTGAACCGATGCTGACCGACCAGTGGTTTGTGGACGCCGCCAAAATCGTTGGCCCGGCGCTGGACGCCGTGAAAGACGGCACCGTGAAGATCCTGCCGGAAAGCGGCGAAAAGACCTATTACCACTGGCTGGAGAACATCGAACCCTGGTGCATCTCGCGCCAGCTGTGGTGGGGCCATCAGATCCCGGTTTGGTATGGGCCAGTCAAAGACCAAGCTACCGGCAAATTCGACTATTCGCGCATGGAGGTCATGATTTGTGCATCCTCAGCGAGTGAAGCTGAAGAAAAAGCCAAAGCACTCTACGAGGTTGAGTTCGCTTATAACAGCCCACAGGAAAACGCAAAATTCCTCTGGGATGACGAAGTTGAAACAGCCACGTTTATTTCGCAGTCGGGTAACAAAGCCGGGAAAGAAGACGGTTCTGCAAACTTTGTACTGCTGCTTCGCGACCCCGACGTGCTGGACACCTGGTTCTCCTCCGGTCTCTGGCCGATCGGCACACTCGGCTGGCCCGAGTGGACTGAGGAAACCTCGAAATACTTCCCGACCTCGACCCTCGTCACCGGTCAGGACATCCTGTTCTTCTGGGTTGCGCGGATGATGATGATGCAGCTGGCGGTTCTGGATCAGGATCTGCCGGTCGAACAGCGCATCCCGTTTGACACCGTCTACCTCCACGGCCTCGTCCGCGACGCCAAGGGCAAGAAGATGTCGAAATCCACCGGCAACGTGGTCGACCCGCTGGAGATCATCGACGAATACGGCGCCGACGCGCTGCGTTTTACCAATGCGGCGATGGCCAGCCTCGGCGGTGTGCTGAAGCTCGACATGCAGCGCATTGCGGGCTACCGCAACTTTGGCACCAAACTGTGGAATGCGGTGAACTTCGCCCATTTCAACAATGTCTATGACGCCGACACCCCCGCCTATGACATCCCCGATGCCAAGGCTGCCGTGAACCAGTGGATCATCGGCGAAACCGCCAAGGTCCGGGTCGAGGTGGATGCCGCCCTTGAGGCCTTCCGCTTCAACGACGCCGCCCTCGGCCTCTACGCCTTTGTCTGGGGCAAGGTCTGCGACTGGTACATCGAACTCAGCAAACCACTGTTCGGCTCCGAGGATGAGGCGGTGATCGCCGAAACCCGGCAGACGCTCGGCTGGGTGCTGGATCAGTGCATGATCCTCCTGCATCCGATCATGCCCTTCATCACCGAGGAGCTGTGGGGCAATACCGCCAAGCGGTCAAACATGCTGGTGCATGAAGACTGGCCGACCTATGGCACCGAGCTGGTGAACGCCGATGCGGACGCCGAAATGAACTGGGTGATCACCGCGATCGAGAACATCCGCTCCACCCGCGCGCAGATGCACGTCCCGGCGGGCGCCAAGATCCCGATGGTGGTGACAGAATTCTCCGATCAGGCGCGCAGCGCCTGGGAGAAGAACGAGGCGATGATCCAGAAACTGGCCCGCATCACCACGCTGGAGCAGGTCGACACCTTCCCCAAGGGCTGCGCCAGCGTCGCCGCCCCCGGTGCCTCCTTCGGCCTGCCGCTGGCGGATGTCATCGACGTGGACGCCGAAAAGGCGCGTCTGGAGAAGACCCTGGGCAAGTTGGCCAAGGAGCTGGGCGGCCTGCGCGGACGCCTCAACAACCCCAAATTCGCGGCCTCCGCCCCCGAAGAGGTGGTCGCTGAGGCCCGCGAAAACCTGAACCTGCGCGAGGAAGAAGAAGCCAAGGTGAAGGAAGCGCTGGCGCGCCTCGCCGAGATCGGCTGATCACAACAAACTGCGGGGCAAGCCATTGGTATTCCGACCGGCTTGCCCCGATACGATCTCCAAAGATGAGATCCAGCGCCGCGGCAGCAACCGCCCGCGATTAGGTCATATGCCCTGCATAAACGGCGCGATCTGCCGCCCCGATTTGCACTCCTGGCTGAGCCATCCCGTCAAATCGTCCCCATAAGGGGAAAAACCACACAACGCGGTCATTGCCTTTGCTCCGGTTCTGTATCAGCCTGTGCCAACAGCTTGATATCCGCGCCAGAAAGGACCCCCCATGCCCAAAGGATACTGGGTCGCCCATGTCGACGTTGATGATATGGACCGCTACAAGGATTATGTCGCAGCCAATGCCACCGCCTTTGCCGAATATGGTGCGAAATTCCTGATCCGCGGTGGTGCCAAGGAAGTGCGCGAAGGCCAGACGCGCGCGCGCACCGTGGTCATCGAGTTCAAGGATTTCGCCACCGCCAAGGCCTGTTATGATTCTGTCGCCTACCAGCAGGCCAAGGCGCTGCGCGATCCGGTCGCAACCGGCGACATGGAAATCATCGAAGGCTACGGCGACTAGGACCCGCTTGGCCCTGGACGCACTCAACAGTAGAGTAATGCCATGCTGAAGAAACTGTTTCAGGTCTTTCGACCGCAAAAGACCCCCGCCCAGCCGGACCCGGATGCCGAGCTGGCCCTGGGTGCGCTTCTGGTGCGTGTGGCGCAATCGGATCGCGACTACCAGCTGGAAGAAATCAGCCTGATCGACCGCATTCTGGCCCGCCTTTACCAGCACGATGCGATCGAGGCGGCAAAGGTCCGTGCCGCCTGCGAAAAACTCCATGCCGCCGCGCCGGAAACCGACACATTCGGGCGTCTGATCCGCGAAACCACCGGGCTTGAGGAACGGCTCGCGGCGCTGGATGCGCTCTGGGAGGTGGTGCTGGCCGATGGTCACGAACACCCCGGCGAGATGAAAATCGTCGAGGACGCGCGCAAGGCGATGGGTCTGTCAAGGGCCGACAGCGACACCGCCCGCGCCCGCGCGCAGGGCAAATTGCTCGCCCCGGAGCCAGCCATTGCCGCAGCCCAGCGACCGCAGGCTGTGGGCACGGCCGAGGACACCCCGCCGCCGCCCATTCCAGACAGGGAACCGCAACCATGATCAAGGAACTGCTGGGACGGCTTCTGGCGCCAGCGCCCGAACCGCTGGATGACCGCGACGCCCGACTGGCGCTCTGCGCGCTGCTGGTGCGGATTGCGCGCTCCGATCACAATTACTCCGATGACGAACGGGACCGGATCGACCGGATCCTGCGCGCTCGTTACGACCTCGACATGGGCGGTGCGATCCTGCTGCGCGAACAGGCCGAGGCGCTGGAGGCCGAGGCCCCCGACACCGTCCGCTTCACCCGCGCGATCAAGGACGCGGTGCCCTATGAAAACCGCATGGCCGTGGTCGAGGCGCTGTGGCAGGTGGTGCTGGCCGATGGCAAACGCGACGACGCCGAGGATGCGCTCCTGCGGCTTTCCGCCAGCCTGCTCGGGGTCAGCGATATGGACAGCGCCCGCGCCCGCCAACGCGCCGAGGCCAGCTCATGATTGCCAGCCTGGCGATGTATGACCGCCCGGAAACCGCCGCAGCGCTCGATGCCCTGTGGCAGGCGATCCGCAGCGCTCTGGCCGATGCCTCAATCGAGGCCCCCGAAACCCTGAGCCGAGGCGGCGACCTCTGGTCGATCTGGTCCGATTCGACACTGCTGCTGGCGCAGACCTGTGGCCTGCCCTACCGCACGCGGCTCTATGAACAGGTCAATCTGGTCACCACGCTGGACCACGGCGTCGCGGATTGTCCGCCGGGCTATTACACCAGCGTCTTTGTCGCCCATCGCGACCGATCCGGCGCGGATCTTCGGACCATCGCGGGCGGCAGCTTTGCCTATAACGAAGCGCTCTCGCAATCGGGCTGGGCCGCACCGATGATGCACCTGCGCGACCTCTCGCTGCTGCCCGGCAGCCTGTTCCAATCCGGCAGCCATCGCGCATCCGCCCGCGCCGTCGCCGACGGGACCGCAGATTTCGCGGCACTTGATGCCGTCAGCTGGGCGCTGATGCAGCAGCATGACGACTGGGCGACGGAGCTTGTGGAAATCGCCCGCACCAAACCGACGCCGGGCCTGCCGCTGATCACCGCCCGGACCCGCGACCCGGTTCCGCTGCGCGCCGCCGTGGCCCAGGCTGTCGCCGAGCTGGACGAGACCCACCGTCAGATATTGCACCTGAAGGGCGTCAGCGATATTGCCCCCGGCGCCTATCTGGCGGTCCCGACACCGCTCGGGCCGGTGCTGACGGAACAATCCATCCGCCAGCAGGCCGCAGTCTGACCCCTTGGTTCCCACCCTCAGGGCCCGCGCTGAGCCGGCCCGGAGGGTGCGCGAGGGCCTGACAACCACGCCGCGAGCAGTCGAAGGGCCACAAACTCGCCCATTGATTACAGGCAGATCTCGCATCTGCCACAGCCTCCACATGTATGAGTACAATTTGATCAGATTACCCGCCAAAATGATAAATTCCGCACCGGCCTTATCGGTTTGCACGTTGCATCCGCTCTTTTTTTCGGTCCAATAAGGACGAATTCAACGACAATTGAACGAGAGACACCTTGACCGACACAACACCAGTTCTGGAAATCCGCGGCCTGCACAAGTCATATGGCGAGCTGGAAGTGATCAAAGGTGTTGATATCACCGCCCACCGGGGCGATGTGGTCTCTCTCATTGGATCGTCCGGTTCGGGCAAATCCACCCTGCTGCGCTGCTGCAACCTCCTGGAGGACAGCCAGGAGGGTGACATCCTCTTCAAAGGCGAACCGATCCGCTGGTCAGGACGCGGTCTTGCGCGGCGTCCCGCGGACCCGAAACAGGTGCTGCGCATCCGCACCAACCTGTCGATGGTATTCCAGCAGTTCAATCTCTGGGCCCATATGACCATTCTGCAAAACGTCATGGAGGCGCCGCTGACCGTGCTCGGTCGCGACCGTGCCGAGGTCGAGGAGGCCGCGCGCAAATACCTCACCAAGGTGGGGATCGGCGACAAATGCGATGCCTATCCGGCGCAGCTGTCCGGCGGACAGCAGCAGCGCGCCGCCATTGCGCGCGCACTCTGCATGGAACCCGAGGCGCTGCTGTTTGACGAACCGACCTCTGCTCTTGATCCCGAACTGGAACAGGAAGTGGTCAGGGTGATCAAGGATCTCGCAGCCGAAGGCCGCACCATGATCATCGTGACCCATGACATGAACATGGCCGCAGATGTGTCCAGCCATATCGTCTTTCTGCACAAGGGCCTCATCGAAGAAGAAGGCTGCCCGGACGAACTCTTTGGCAACACCCGCTCCGAACGCCTGCGGGGCTTTCTTGCCTCCACGCGACACGGTAAATAATCATCATAACAACCAAACCAAACGGGAGTAACCTCATGAAATCTCTTATCCTCAGCACCGCTGCGCTGGCTCTTACGGCCGGTATCGCGATGGCCGACACCGTGCGTCTGGGCACCGAGGGCGCCTACCCTCCGTACAACTTCCTGAACGACGACGGTCAGGTTGACGGTTTTGAGCGTGAGCTGGGCGACGAGCTGTGCAAGCGCGCCGAACTGGACTGCGAATGGGTCACCAATGACTGGGATTCGATCATCCCGAACCTGCTGTCGGGCAACTACGACACCATCATCGCCGGCATGTCGATCACCGAAGAGCGCAAGGAAGTTGTGAACTTCACCACCGGCTACACCCGCCCGTCGCCCTCCGCCTATGCGGCGATGTCGGCTGATGTCGATGTGAACAGCGCCGTTGTGGCAGCACAGGCCTCCACCATTCAGGCCGCCCATGTCGCCTCCACCGGCGCCACCCTGGTCGAATTCCCCACCCCGGATGAAACCGTCGCTGCGGTGAAAGCTGGCGAAGTCGACGCGGTCATGGCCGACAAGGACTTCCTGATCCCGATCGTCGACGAAACCGAGCTGACCTTCGTTGCAGAGGACGTGCTGCTGGGCGGTGGCATCGGCATGGCGTTCCGCAAATCCGATGATGAGCTGCGCGGCAAGTTCGACGCTGCCATCGAATCGATGAAGGCAGACGGCTCGCTGAACGCCCTGCTGGAAAAATGGGAAATCGAAGGCCGGTTCTGAGCCCTCGCATCATCCTGATATCAAGGAAGGGGGGCGGCATGCCCCCCTTCGCCCTTGACCGGTCCCGCTCCGCTGTGGCGCCCTGACCGGTCCCTGTCCGAACGAGGCCCGCCATCTTCTCCTTTTGCACCGATCCGGCCAGCCTGGAGGGTTTCCAGTGGCTGAGCTGTTATCTCACCACCGGCAAGCATTTTGCCTTCTACGCCTCCTTCGGGACGGTTCTGCTGCTGCTGGCTGTCACCGCGCCCGCGGCGCTGGCCTTCGGCTTTGGCGGCGCCATGGCTGCCCGCGCGCAATTCGCGCCGCTCTCCTGGCTGGGCAAGGCCTATATCGCCATTGTGCGCGGCGTGCCGGACATTGCCTTTTTCCTGTTCTTCGTCATCGCTCTGGATCAGGGCATCGAATATCTGCGCCATCAGGTGAAATGCCCCGACTGGGACGCGCCGGTGCGCCAGGGCAATGATTTTGTGGTCTGTGACATCGCCAAGATGCCGCTCAGCACCTCCGAACAGTGGATCCATGAGGTCTATGGCTTCACCCTTGCGGTGGTCACCTTCGCTATCGTCTTCGGCGCCTTTGCCGCCAATGTGCTCTATGGCGCCATGCGCGCTGTGCCCCGCGCCCAGATCGAAACCGCCGAAGCCTATGGCATGAGCCACCGACAGGCCTTCTGGCGCATTCTGGTGCCGCAGATGTGGACCTATGCGCTGCCCGGTCTGTCGAACCTGTGGATGGTCCTGATCAAGGCGACGCCGCTGCTGTTCCTGCTGGGGGTTGAGGATATCGTCTATTGGGCACGTGAACTCGGCGGCTCCAAGACGGCCCGCTTCACCGAATACCCCCATGGCGACTGGCGCATGTGGTATTTCCTCGGCCTTCTGGTCTTCTACCTCGCGTTCACCAAACTCTCCGAACTGGTGCTGGACCGGATCCGCGACCGGCTCTCCCACGGTCAGGCCACGCTGGCCGGCGAAGCGCAAAGGAAAGCGTCATGAGCTGTATCCAGACACTGCAAGATTACGGCCTGCGCGCCCTCGGCATCGGCGAACGCATGTTGCCGCGCAGCGATTTCACCCTCTGCGACCAGTTTGTGCTGATCGGTTCGGGGATGCTGTGGAACATCTATTTCGGCGCGATCGCCGTCATCATCGGGTTTGTCATCGCCAATGGCGTAGCACTGGCCAAGAATTCCACCTCCACGCCGCTGCGCAAAGCTGCGGAATGGTTCATCTTCATCTTCCGTGGCTCGCCGCTGTTCATCCAGTTCTTCTTTGCCTACTTCCTGTTCCTGCAACTGAAATCGGTGTCCTCCATCTTTGACCCGCTGTCGGCAGCCTGGCTCGGGGCGCTGATCGTGCTGATCCTCAACACCGCCGCCTATTCCGCCGAAATCTTCTACGGCGCGCTGCGGTCGATCCCAAAGGGCGATATCGAGGCGGCAGATGCCTATGGCCTCTCCGGCTGGACCCGGTTTCGTCGAATCATGTGGCCAACGATGATGCGGCTGGCCTGGCCCTCCTACACCAACGAAGCGATCTTTCTCTTCCACGCCACCACGCTGGTGTTCTTCTCCGGTTTTCCGGCATGGCAACAGCGCGGCGATGCGCTCTACTACGCCAGCTATTTCGCGGACAAGACCTTCAACCCCTTCGTGCCCTACCCGATCCTGGCCTTCTATTTCATCCTGCTGACGCTGGCGGTGATCACCCTCTTTGGCGCGATCAATACCCGTCTGAACGCACATCTGCCGCAGGACCGACGGAAAAAAATTCGCTTGCGTCCTAATCTGATCCGGTAGTATCCATTATTTGATCAAATTTAGAACCTGAGTTTTTGGCCGCAGAATCCTGCGAGTTCATGGACAAATTCTAGGTTATACTAAGTTATGATCAAAAATTGGACCAGGGGTGATAAACTGCCCCGGCCCTGCTGCGCCCCATCCGGGGGCGCTGGCGGCCGGTGGTGCCCTCGAAACCGTCAGGTGATTAAATGAAGAACTGGCTCAGGAAAAACCCGCATGTGCGCACCATCCGCGTTGCGGCGGCGGACATCAACGGTCAGGCCCGGGGCAAGCGCGTCCCTGCCCGCTTTGCCGACAAGGCGGTCGAGGAAGGCACCCGGTTCCCGCTATCGGTCCTGAACCTCGACATCTGGGGCGAGGATATCGACGACAGCCCGCTGGTGTTTGAAAGCGGCGATGCCGACGGCGTGCTGAAGCCAACCGAACGTGGCTTTGTGCCGATGCCCTGGCTCGACGCGCCTTCGGCGCTGCTGCCCATCTGGATGTACCGCGAAGACGGGCGCGCCTATGAGGGCGATCCGCGCCATGCGCTGCGCGCCGTGGTGGACCGCTACAAGGCACTGGGGCTGACCCCGGTGGTCGCGGTGGAGCTGGAGTTCTTCCTGATCGACGACAGCGGCAAAAAACTGCAGGTGCCGACCTCTCCCCGCTCCGGCAAGCGCCGCAAGGCAGCAGAGACCATGTCGATCCGGGCACTGGACCAGTTCGACACCTTCTTCACCGATCTCTACGACGCCTGCGAGGACATGGACATCCCCGCCGATACTGCGATTTCCGAGGCGGGTCTGGGCCAGTTCGAAATCAACCTGATGCACGGTCCCGACGCGCTGCGCGCCGCCGATGACGCCTGGCTGTTCAAGATGCTGGTCAAGGGTCTTGCCCGCCGCCACGGTTTCGCTGCCAGCTTCATGGCCAAACCCTATGACGATTACGCCGGCAACGGGTTGCATACCCATTTCTCTGTGCTGGATCAGGACGGCAACAACATCTTTGACGATGGCGGCCCCAAGGGCACCGATGCCATGCGCCACGCTGTCGGCGGCTGTCTGAAGGCCATGGGCGATTCCACCCTGGTGTTTGCGCCGCATGGCAACAGCTATGACCGGATGGTGCCGGGCGCCCACGCCCCCACCGGCATCTGCTGGGCCTATGAGAACCGCACCGCCGCCATCCGCGTGCCCTCGGGCAGCCCCAAGGCGCGCCGCATCGAGCACCGCTTTGCCGGCGGCGACGTGAACCCCTATCTGATGCTGACCGCCATCCTCGGCGCCGCGCTGTATGGGATCGAGAACAAGATCGACCCCAATGAGCCGATCACCGGCAACGCCTATGCGCTGGACCTGCCGCAGGTGCCCAATACCTGGCAAAGCGCCATCGACGCATTCGAGAGCTCCGAGATCATCCCGCAGTTCTTCTCCGCCGAGATGATCCGCAACATGGTGCTGACCAAACGCCAAGAGCTGCATTACATGGAAGAACTCACCCCGGAGGAACGGGTGGAGATCTACCTGGATACCGTCTGACGGCCTCTTGCCCGCCGTCCTCACGGCGGGCTATCGTCCCGTGCAGCGAACTCCTTTCTAACTGGTGACTTATGAAAATCGGCATTCTGCAAACCGGCCATGCGCCCGAAAACCTGATCGACAGAGCCGGCAACTATGACCAGATGTTCCGCACCCTGCTCGCCGACGGCGGGTTTGAATTCGACACCTATGCGGTGGTCGACAATGTCTTCCCCTCCGGCGCCGATGCGGCGGATGGCTGGCTGATCACCGGCTCCAGACATGGCGCCTATGAGGATCACGACTGGATCCCCCCGCTGGAGGATCTGATCCGCGAAATCCACGCCCGCAAGAAGCCTTTAGTCGGCATCTGCTTTGGCCATCAGATCATCGCTCAGGCGCTCGGCGGCAAGGTGGAGAAATTCGCAGGCGGCTGGGCCGTTGGCCCGGTGACGTATCAGATGGACGGCAAGCCCCTGCGGCTCAATGCCTGGCATCAGGATCAGGTCACCGCCCTGCCCGAAGGCGCCCGCGTGCTGGCGGGCAACGACCACTGCAAGAACGGCATTCTGGCCTATGGCGATCATATCTGGACCCTGCAACCGCACCCGGAATTCGCCAGCAGCTTTGTCGGCGGTCTGATCGACAGCCGCGGTCGCGGCGTGGTCCCCGATGAGATACTGGACGCTGCCAGCGCCGACCTGCATCACCCCGTCCAATCGGACGAAATCGCAACCTTCCTCAATGCCTTTTTCAAGAAAGAGAGGACCTGATGTCAGCCTGGCTCGACACTCTTCCCGAAGCAGCACAAGCCTATCTGGAGGGGCGTCGTCTCGACGAAGTCGAATGCGTTATCTCGGACCTGCCGGGCATCGCCCGAGGCAAGGCGGTGCCGGCATCCAAATTTGCCAAGCAGGATTATTTCCACCTGCCCGACAGCATTTTCTACCAGACCATCACCGGCGACTGGGCTGATGCTGCGGATGACGACGGCTGGATCGAAAAGGACATGACGCTGAAGCCGGACATATCCACCGCCACCGCCGCCCCCTGGACGGCGGACTGGACGCTGCAGGTGATCCACGACGCCTATGACCGGGACGGCGACCCGATCCCCTACAGCCCGCGCAACGTGCTGAAGCGGGTGGTCCAGCTGTATCATGATCAAGGCTGGGAGCCGATTGTGGCGCCGGAAATGGAATTCTTCCTGGTCGCGCGCAATCTGGACCCGGCGCATGAAATCAAGCCGATGATGGGCCGCTCCGGCCGTCCCGCCGCGGCACGACAGGCCTATTCGATGACCGCGGTCGACGAATTCGGCCCCGTGATCGACGACATCTACGACTTTGCCGAAGCGCAGGGGTTCGAGATCGACGGCATCACCCAGGAAGGCGGCGCGGGCCAGCTGGAAATCAACCTGCGCCACGGCAACCCGGTGAAGCTCGCGGATGAGGTCTTCTACTTCAAGCGGCTGATCCGTGAGGCCGCCCTGCGCCACGACTGCTTTGCCACCTTCATGGCCAAGCCGATCGAGGATGAGCCGGGCTCTGCCATGCACATCCACCATTCGGTGATCGATATGGAGACCGGCGAGAACATCTTCTCAGGCCCGCAGGGCGGCGAGACGGATGCCTTCTTCCACTTTATCGCCGGTTTGCAGAACCACCTGCCCGCAGGCCTTGCGGTGATGGCACCCTATGTGAACTCCTACCGCCGCTACGTGAAGGACCACGCCGCGCCGATCAATCTGGAATGGGCGCGCGACAACCGCACCACCGGCATCCGCGTGCCGCTGTCCGGCCCCGAAGCGCGGCGGGTGGAGAACCGCATCGCCGGCATGGACTGCAACCCCTATCTGGGCATCGCTCTGTCGCTCGCCTGCGGATATCTGGGCCTGATGGAGGAAAAGCGCCCGCGCAAGCAGTTCAAGGGCAACGCCTATGACGGGGATGGCGACATTCCGCAGGTCATGGGCGAGGCGCTCGACCTGTTCGAAGAGGCCACCGCCCTGCATGAGGTGCTGGGACCCGAGTTCGCCCGCGTCTACTCGATCGTGAAACGCGCCGAATATGACGAATTCCTGCAGGTGATCTCCCCCTGGGAGCGCGAGCATCTGCTGATGAACGTCTAAAACTGTCGGCGCTGATCTCTCCGCCGAGGTCAGCGCCGGTGAGTATTTATGGAAAGATGACAGGCAGTTGCGCGTAACCGGACATGGGGCGGCGACTGCCGGGGACTGAGGTGTGCCATGGGGTTGAACCTGCTCTATTCCAACGACCGCAAAGGGACCTATCCCGATAGCTGGTATGCCGCAACGGCCACACCGCTGGCGCCTTTTGCGCCGTTGACGGGCGACGCCCGCGCTGATGTCTGCGTTGTCGGCGGTGGCTACACCGGGCTGTCGGCGGCGCTGCATCTGGCCGAGTCCGGGCGTTCGGTGATCCTGCTGGAGGCCAACCGCGTCGGATTTGGTGCCTCCGGTCGCAACGGCGGCCAGCTTGGCAGCGGTCAGCGTATGGAACAGGACGGGCTGGAAAACCTGCTGGGCGCGGCGGATGCCGAAAAGCTCTGGCAGCTGGCAGAGAACGCCAAGGATCTGGTGAAATCGCTGATCACGCGCCACGATATCGATTGCCATCTGAAGCCCGGCATTGCCCATGCCTGTTTCTCAAAGGGCGAGGTCGACCACGAACACCGCTATGTGGAGCATCTGCAGAACCGCTATGGTTACCAGGAGATCACCGCCCTGGATCACGATGGTTTGCAGGCGATCTGCCCCTCGCCCGCCTATATCGGCGGCTCTCTCGATATGGGGGCGGCGCATCTGCACCCGTTGAAATACGCGCTTGGCCTCGCCCGTGCCGCTGCGGCAGCCGGTGTGCGGATCTGTGAGGGCAGCGAGGTTCTGAACATCGACGAGGGCAAGCAGATCCGGCTGCGCACCGCGGCGGGAGAGGTCGTTGCCGATCAGCTGGTGCTGGCCTGCAACGGCTATCTCGGCGGGCTCAACCGCCGCGTGGCGGCGCGGGTGATGCCGATCAACAATTTCATCGCCGCGACTGCGCCGCTTGGCGCCGAAACCGCGCGGGTACTGGCCCGCGATGTGGCGGTGGCCGACAGCAAATTTGTGGTGAACTATTTCCGGCTCAGCCATGACGGGCGGCTGCTGTTCGGCGGTGGTGAAAGCTATGGCTACCGCTTCCCCAGCGATATCGCCGCCACCGTGCGCAAGCCGATGGTCCAGATCTTTCCACATCTCCGCGATGTGAAGATCGACTACGCCTGGGGCGGCACCCTCGCGATCACCATGAAACGGATGCCCTATCTGGTGCGGCTGGCGCCCAATGTGCTCTCGGCCTCGGGGTATTCCGGCCATGGCGTCGGCACCGCCACCCATGCAGGCCAGTTGATGGCGCAGGCCATCGCCGGAGAGAGCGACGGCTTTGATACCATGGCCCGCGTACCAGCCCCCGCCTTTCCCGGCGGCACCGCCATGCGCAGCCCCCTGCTGGCGCTGGCGATGACCTGGTATGCGCTGCGCGACCGGATCGGCGTCTGATCCTGCGCGGCCCAGGCCACAGGGGATCACCCCCGCAGACCACGCCCGCAGCCAAAGCAACAGTTCTGTGAAATTTTCCGCCAAAACCTGCCGATCCCGCGGGCGAGGCTTGGCATTTTTGCGCCAAGCATTTATGTTTTTGGAAAGGTAGATTCAGGATTTTGAAATATGAGCCAGGCATCCCCGTCGCAAGTCCCGAACGTCCATCAGGCAGAACCGATCCCGGAGGCCGCCCGCGCCGCCATTGACGCCCTGATGCAGTCTGGCGATCTGTTCCGCTACACCGCGCCGCAGGACGCGCCGGTTGCCCTGCTGGAAGAGGAATTTGCCCAGCTCCTTGGCAGCAAATACGCGCTGGCGGTCTCCTCCTGCTCTGCGGCGCTGTTCCTGTCGCTGAAGGCGCTGGACCTGCCCCGCGATGCCCGGGTGCTGATCCCCGGCTTCACCTTTGCGGCCGTGCCCTCGTCTATTGTCCACGCCGATTGCGTGCCGGTCCTCTGCGAGGTGGGGGCCAACTACCGGATCGACATGGCCGATTTCGAGGCCAAGCTGGGGGATGTGCAGGCGGTGATCATCAGCCATATGCGCGGCCATACCTCCGATATGGATGCCATCATGGCGCTCTGCAGCGCGCGCGACATTCCGGTGATTGAGGATGCCGCCCATTCGCTGGGCACCACCTGGCATGGCCGCAATATCGGCACGCTGGGCGCCATCGGCTGCTTCTCGTTCCAGTCCTACAAGATGATCAACGCCGGCGAAGGCGGCATCCTGGTCACCGATGATGCCGATCTGGTCGCCCGCGCCGTGATCATGTCCGGCGCCTATGAGCACAACTGGAAAAAACACAAATCCTCCCCCGGCGACAACACCGGCGCGCTCGAGCAGGCCTTTGCCAAATGGCAGAACCAGCTGCCGCTTTATAACCTGCGGATGAGCAACCTGTCGGCCGCCGTGATCCGCCCGCAGCTGCCCGAACTGGCGCGCCGGGTGCGCGACGGGCTGAAGAACCACGACTATGTCGCAGATCAGCTCAACCGCTCGCCGCATATCGACGTGCCTGCCCCATTGCCGCCGGAACAGCGCGCGCCGGATTCGATCCAGTTCAACCTGGTCGATATGAGCAGCGAGGAGATCAACCGCTTTGCCGCCGCAGCCGAGGCGCGGGGCGTCAAGGTGCAGATCTTCGGCCTCTCCGAAGACAACGCCCGCGCTTTCTGGAACTGGCAGTTCCTGCGCGATATCCCCGAGCTGCCGCAGACCCGCGCCATGCTGATGCAGGCCTGCGATGTGCGCCTGCCGGTGCGCCTCAGCCGCGACGAACTCGATGTGATCGCCACTGTGCTGCTGTCTGCGATGGCCGACGCCATGGGGGCCGCTGCCGCCTGACTCTGCGGGCGGCGGGGTTCATCGGACACCGGGGCGCGCAGGCTGAGGCGGCGCGCCTTTTTGCTGGCGGCTTAGGCCGCAAACCGGCGAATTCCCGACCGCAGCCCGCGCCGCCGCTGGACATTGCCCGCCACCCTTGCGAGGGTCTGGCAACGACCAGAAGGACAGCCCCATGAGCGCGCGCAAGATCATTATCGACACCGACCCCGGACAGGATGACGCTGTCGCCATTCTGCTGGCATTGGCCAGCCCAGAAGAGATTGATCTGCTTGGGATAACCTGTGTTGCGGGCAATGTGCCGCTGGCGCTGACCCAGACCAATGCACGCCGCGTCTGCGAAGTGGCAGGCCGCCCGGACATGGCCGTCCACGCCGGTTGCGACGCGCCCTTGGCCCGGCCGCTGATCACCGCCGAACATGTGCATGGCAAGACCGGCCTCGATGGGCCGGACCTTTGGGACCCAACCATGCCGCTGGCTGCAACACATGCTGTCGATTTCATCATCGACAGCCTGCGCCGCGAAGCTCCCGGCACCGTTACGCTCTGCCCGCTGGGGCCGCTGACCAATATTGCCACCGCTTTTCAGAAAGCCCCCGACATCGTCGCCCGCGTACAGGAGATCGTGCTGATGGGCGGCGCCTATTTCGAGGTCGGCAACATCACCCCGGCGGCGGAATTCAACATCTACGTCGATCCGGAGGCCGCCTCCGTCGTGCTCAGCTCCGGCGTACCGGTCACCATGATGCCGCTGGATGTCACCCACAAGGCGCTGGCCACCCGCCCCCGGATCGAGGCGATCCGTGCATTGGCCACCAAAGTGGGCGATTTCACCGCCGATATGCTTGATTTCTTTGAACGCTTTGATGTCGAGAAATACGGCTCCGAAGGCGGCCCGCTGCATGATCCCTGCGTCATTGCCTATCTGATCCGGCCTGAGCTGTTCTCGGGCCGCAAGATCAACGTGGTGGTCGAAACCACCTCCGAGCTGACCCTTGGCATGACTGTGGCCGATTGGTGGGGGGTCACCGACCGGCCTGCCAATGCGCTGTTCATTGGCGATCTGGACGCCGATGGTTTCTTTGACCTGATCACCAGCCGATTGGCCACCCTATGAGCGCCGCGCTGCACCTTGCAGGCCCGGAGGATCTGACCCGTGTTCTGGATCTCGTCGCGGCCTTTCACGGCGAGATGGGCATCGCCTCAGATGAGCCGCACCGCCGCGCCGCCATTGAGCCGCTGCTGAACGGGCTGCCCTATGGCGCCGTCTATCTGATCGGCCCGACCCGCGCACCGGTGGGCTATATCGTTGTCACCTTCAGCTGGTCGGTGGAGTTTGGCGGCATGGATGGTTCTATCGACGAGCTGTTCATCCGCCCGCCGGTGCGCGGGCGCGGAATTGCCACCGAAGTGCTGTTTTCCCTGCCCCGCACCCTGGCCGAAGCCGGCATCAAAGCGCTGCATCTGGACGTCGACAGAAACAATGCGCCTGCCCGCGGGCTCTATGCCCGAGCCCGGTTCGAGCCGCGCGACACACACATGCTGATGAGCCGCAAGCTCTAGCACCGGACCACCGCGCATGCCGCCCGCTTGCGGACGCGCCCGGGCGTTCCCGGACGTGCGCGCAGGCCGCCGCACAGAGATTGCCTGTGCGCGGATGGCACGCTGTCTGGCGCCAGTTTCGCGCCCCGTGAATTATTTTTCATGACACAGGGAACCAATCTGCACGTCTGGGGTTCTCTCTCTGAACCAGCGGCGCGGGGCACCGGCCAGCTCCAGCGCGATGGAACAGACCAATTGAACACACCGTGGAACGTGTGGGAGCGCGCCGCCAACCGATAGGCGGCGCAACGAAGACAGCGGCAGAAGCCGTGATGCACAGCCACCCACAGGGGTGGGCGCCGGGCGAACACCCGCGCGCGTAACACCGGATCCGTCACGCCTCATCACACCATGGGGCCATGGATCCGCACGACGGCGGCGGGCCTTTTGGCGGTCGACCAAACCGGGGTTCAGGGGTGGGCCCCAGCAGCTGAGCGGAGCCGTCCTGGGGTGTGGCGGCTCCGGTTGGCGCCAGTCGAAGCGGGCCGGAGACGGCGTATCGCCGGGACAAGCCACAAAGATGCAGGAGCGCTCCTGCACAGCCATCACAAGCGCATCAATGACAGGAAAGGAAATCTCATGAAATCCCATATCCTCGCCGGCCTCAGCGCCGCGACGCTGGCGCTCTCCGCCTGCACCGATCTGACCCCCGAACAGCGCACAGTGGCCGGTGTCGCCGGTGGTGCCGCAGCAGGTCTGATTGCCGCCGACGCGCTCAAGGCCGATGACGACTGGCGCCTGATTGCCGCCCTTGGCGGGGCCGCCGCCGGTACGCTTGTGGCGCAGAACAACCAGTCGCGCCAATGCGCCTATTCCCGCGGTGACGGCACCTATTACACAGCGGCCTGCCCGTAATTCCGGCGCAGAGCGCGGGCGAGACCTGCAGCGTTCGCATCACGCATCACGGATCGCGGATCCGACCCAAGAGTCAAAGAAAGACCCTGAGAGCGGATCCGCTCTCAGGGTCTTTCCCTGTCGCCAACGGCTTGAAATTACGCCGCGCCCCCTCTGCGCCAAGTCCCTGACATACTCAGGGCTGACAATGTCGATCCCCCTTTGGCAGGGCGCCTCAGAGCCCCCCGGCCACCATTGCGCCCTGTGTCATCGACATGCTGTGAACCGGATCAGCCACATTTGCGTCATGCCCTGTCAGCGGATAATGCCCGGGCCCCGCACAACCGGCCAGCAGGGCCACCGCAATGATGAACCCCAGCGGCAGCCAGCTTGCGGTTCCGGCCACCCTCACCGCAGGCATCGGATAAACACTCTCCCGGGCTTTCAGATGTGCAGTCGCTCCCATGATCTTCCCCTCCTGGCCAGCGCCACCCCCGTAGCGCCTGCGACCAAGACTGCCATAGCCGCGATCACAGGTCTGTGAAGCAGGCCACAGAAGTGCGCCATCCGCACAGATTTCGATCTGAGAGGTTATCGGCGCAGATCCGGGGCCGTCCTCGCCCCGGCACCCAGGCCCGGCACCCAGGCCCGGCACTCAGACGCTCAGGACAGCCGACGCATCAGCTGCAGGTCGCAGGCAGTGGCATAGCCCATGGCGCGCTTGATCCCCGGCAGCATCGCCGCCCCGTTCATCGCAAAACTCAGCTCGATCAGCCCCGCCTCGCCATAGGCCGCGCGCACGGCCTCCCGCGCCTCAGGATCGTCACTGCGCGTGCCAGCCACCGCGCCCGCCAGACGCACAACCGCCTCCAGCTCAGGTTCCAGCGCGCTGCCTGTCAGGATCGACCTGATCAGCTCGGGCGACAGCCCGGCGGATTTCGCCAGGTTGATCTCCGCCTCGACACAGGACCCGCAATCCGCGCTCAGCGCCCCGGTCAGCCGCGCCGCATGATAGGCGGCGGCAGGCAGCTGACGGTTCGGATCCAGAAAACCAAACACCCGATTGTAGCGGGCCAGCAACCCCAGGTCCGTATCGGCAATGGCATGGGCATAATCGAGCGAGACGCCAATACGGCGTTCAGCCCGCCGGATCAGGAAATGGGCAACCTTCTTGAGCATGATAACCACACAACAACGGAACACAGGAACAAAAAGGCCGGAGCAACATGCCCCGGCCTCTGGTCTTACTTCAGGATCGAACGACCCGCGTATTCGGCGACTTCACCCAGCATTTCCTCGATACGGATCAGCTGGTTGTATTTCGCGAGCCGGTCAGAGCGCGCCAGCGAACCGGTCTTGATCTGGCCGCAGTTGGTGGCCACGGCGAGGTCGGCGATGGTGGCATCCTCGGTCTCGCCGGAGCGGTGCGACATCACATTGGTGTAGCGCGCACGATGGGCCATATCGACCGCCTTCAGGGTCTCGGTCAGGGTGCCGATCTGGTTCACTTTCACCAGCATGGAGTTGGCGCAGCCGCGCGCAATCCCATCGGCCAGACGGGCCGGGTTGGTCACGAACAGGTCGTCGCCGACCAGCTGCACCTTGTCGCCCAGCTCTTCGGTCAGCGCTTTCCAGCCGTCCCAGTCATCCTCACCCATGCCATCTTCGATGGAGATGATCGGATAATCCTTCACCAGTGCCGCCAGATAGGCCACGTTCTCTTCCGACGACAGGGTCTTGCCTTCGCCGGAGAGCACATATTTGCCATCCTTGTAGTATTCGGTCGCCGCGCAATCGAGCGCCAGATAGATTTCCTCGCCGGGCTTGTAGCCGGCCTTTTCAATCGACTTCAGCACAAAATCCAGCGCCTCGCGGGTAGAGGCGATATTTGGGGCAAAGCCGCCCTCGTCACCGATCCCGGTCGACAGACCCGCCGCCGACAGCTCTTTCTTCAGGGTGTGGAACACTTCAGAGCCCATGCGCACGGCGTCGCGGATGTTGTCCGCAGCCACCGGCATGATCATGAATTCCTGAATGTCGATCGGGTTGTCGGCATGTTCGCCGCCGTTGATGATGTTCATCATCGGAACCGGCAGAACCCGCGCCGAGGTGCCACCGATATAACGATACAGCGGCTGGGTGGTGAAGTCCGCCGCAGCCTTGGCCACCGCCATGGAGACACCCAGAATGGCATTGGCGCCCAGACGGCCCTTGTTCTCGGTGCCATCCAGCTCGATCATCGCCATGTCCACGGCGACCTGCTCGCAGGCGTCAAAGCCGACCAGCTCTTCGGCGATCTCGCCATTGACGGCGGCAACTGCTTCCAGCACGCCTTTGCCAAGGTAACGGGACTTGTCGCCGTCGCGCTTTTCCACCGCCTCATAGGCACCGGTTGACGCACCCGACGGCACCGCCGCGCGGCCCATTGTGCCGTCTTCCAGCATGACGTCGACTTCAACGGTCGGATTGCCCCGGCTGTCGAGAATTTCACGGGCGTGGATATCGATAATGGTGCTCATTATTCAGGTCCCTGATCTTGGCAAGTGATTGCGGCAATTGGTGCCTGCGTCATAGCATTCACAGGTCAAAAGTAAACCATGAGCGTTATCGCTAACGTCACTTATTTTACGGGGTTAGGGCTAACAGTTCGCTGTTTGCGCAATCAATCGCCGCCGCCAGCCCGATGTGCTCAGACAGGGACCGCCGCCTGTGCCCGTGCCGCCCGCCGCGCCAGACGCCGCTCCCGCAGAAAGGTATAAAGCCCGGAGCCGATGATCAGCGCCGATCCCGCCAGCGTCATCATATCCGGCGCCTCGGCAAAGATCACCACGCCGATCAGGGTCGAAAACACCAGCCGGGAGTAGCGAAACGGCGTGATCACGGCGGCATCGCCGATCCGGGTGGCGGTGACAATCCCGTAGTACCCCAGCACGCCAAAGATGACGCCTCCCAGCAACATGCCCCATTGGCTGCCTTCCAGGGCGACCGGCTCTCCGGGCAGGATCAGCAGCATCACCAGCCCCGCCGGGATCACCGAGCCAAAGGCCTGCGAGCTGACCACGGCAGAGGGCACCGCGCTATCCATCACCCGCGTCATCAGGTCGCGCGCCGCAACCGCCACAACCGAGATCAGCACCAGCAGCACCCCCGGCTCAAATCCGGCCAGACCGGGACGCACGATCATCAGCACCCCGGCAAAACCGACAAGGATCGCCGTCCAGCGCCGCCAGCCGACATCCTCGCCCAGAAACAGCGCCGCCCCGACAGTGACCGCAAGCGGCATCGCCTGAAACACCGCCGCCACGGTCGAGATATCCACCACCGCCAGCGCTGAGGCAAAACTGACCGCCGCCAGCGCCTCGGTCGAGGCACGCAGCACCGGTTGCCAGCGCCAGTTACGTGGCGCCAGCACCCGGTGGCCCTGCAGCTTGGCCCAGATCACAAAGATCGTGCCACTGCCCAGCCCCAGCATCATCAGGATCTGCCCCACCGGCACCGAGGTGGCGAGCTGCTTGATGAACATATCCTCCAGCGAAAACCCCGCCATGGCGAGGATCACCAGCAATATTCCCGAGACATTGTTCATCTTGATCGTTCCATTCCAATGGGTCCGATGGCTCTGCCGAGGGGCCGTGCCCGCCGTCGCTGCATCGACTGATCCGCACAACAAATAGCCGGAAGCGACCGCCCACTTGTCCATTTGCGACGCGACTCGATATTTGCGGCGCAGCTTCATGACTTCATGTGACCGCTCCTATCACGCGCCGTGATACTGGGCCACCGCCGGGCTGCGGCGCGCCCCGGAATTTTCCGGAATATTCGGACCCGTTATCCTGTCTAAGAAAACACGCCCCCGCGGGCGCATCGGCATGTGGTCAGCGGGCGCGCGCTGGCTCAGCTCTTCTTGCGCGGCACGCCATATAGTTCCAACTTGTGGCCGCGCAGCTCATAGCCCAGCTTTTCGGCGATCTTCTCCTGCAAGGCCTCGATCTCCGGGTCGCAGAATTCGATGACCGCCCCGGTGGTCATGTCGATCAGATGATCGTGATGCTCGCGGTCGGCATCCTCGTAGCGGGCACGCCCGTCGCCGAACTCCAGCCGCTCCAGAATGCCCGCTTCGTCAAACAGCTTCACCGTGCGATAGACGGTGGCCAGCGAAATCGCCCCGTCCAGCGCGCTGGCACGGGCATAGAGTTCCTCGACATCGGGGTGATCGTCGCTCTCTTGCAATACGCGCGCAATCACCCGTCGCTGGCCTGTCATCCGCAGACCTATGGCTTCGCAGCGTGCGATAATCGTCTCGCTCATGGTCATCCCTTATTCAGCATGGCGTCCCTGTTTATACAAAGACGCCCGCGCCGCAAACCGGGTTTTAACAGTCTGTGGCGCAGAATATACAACAATTGCCCATTGACTTTATCCGCTGGCGGGGCCATCTGCCCTGTCAGGCATCCCTCCCTGCCGCGTGAGCAGAGGACGTCGGGCCGCGCCAGATCAATGCGCAGGCCAAACACCGACCCTAAGGATATGCCACCGTTCCCAATATCACGCGTGGGGCACTCGCAGCGACCAGCGGTCTGGCATGATGCCAGCCCCGCCCGAGGTCCCTGCCCCAACGACAGACCGCCCCCGTGGCGGCACCGGCCGAGCCCTGTTGGCGCGGCTGTGAAAGGACGAGACGTGACAGAATTTTCAACCATGGGGCTGCCCGAGCAGCTTCTGAAGCGCATTGCAGAACTTGGCTATACCGATCCGACCCCGATTCAGGCCCGCGCCATCCCGCATGCGTTGAACGGCAAGGACGTGCTGGGTCTGGCGCAGACCGGCACCGGCAAAACCGCCGCCTTCGGCGTGCCGCTGATTGCCCAGATGATGCAATACGGCCGCAAACCCGCCGCCAAGACCGTGCGCGGCCTGGTGCTGGCGCCGACCCGCGAGCTGGCCAACCAGATCGCCGCCAACCTCAAGGGCCTGACAGAAGGCACTCCGATGAAAACCGGCCTGGTTGTCGGCGGCGTTTCCATCAACCCGCAGATCAGCCGCCTGTCGCGCGGCACCGATATCCTGATCGCCACCCCGGGCCGTCTGCTGGACATCCTTGACCGTGGCGCGCTGGATCTTGGCTCCTGCGACTTCCTCGTGCTGGATGAGGCCGACCAGATGCTGGACCTCGGCTTTATCCACGCGCTGCGCAAGATCGCCGCTCTTCTGCCGGCACAGCGCCAGACCATGCTGTTCTCGGCCACCATGCCAAAGCAGATGAACGAGATCGCCAATTCCTACCTGCAAAGCCCGGTGCGGATCGAGGTGAACCCTCCCGGCAAGGCTGCCGACAAGATCACCCAATCGGTGCATTTCATCGCCAAGGCAGAGAAGCTCTCGCTGCTGAAAGAGCTGCTGACCAAACACAAGGACGAGCGGACGCTGGTCTTTGGCCGCACCAAACACGGCATGGAAAAGCTGATGAAAACGCTGTCGGCCGCCGGTTTCTCGGCCGCAGCCATCCACGGCAACAAAAGCCAGGGCCAGCGTGAACGCGCGCTTGCCTCCTTCAAATCCGGCGAGGTCAAGATCCTCGTGGCCACCGATGTGGCGGCCCGTGGTCTCGATATCCCGGATGTGAAATACGTCTATAACTACGAGCTGCCCAATGTGGCGGATGCCTATGTGCACCGGATTGGCCGGACCGCACGCGCAGGCAAGGACGGTCAGGCCGTGGCCTTCTGTGCCCCGGATGAAATGGATGAGCTGAAGGCGATCCAGAAGACCATGAACCTCAATATCCCGGTGGCCTCAGGCCGTCCGTGGGAGGTTCTGCCCGATGCCAAGGCCCCGGCGGGCCGTCGTGGCGGCGGCAAACCCGGTGGCAGCGGCAAACCCGGCGGTCATCGCCGGCGTCGCAGCGGTGGTGCCGGTGGCGGCCAGAGCGGTGCGCGCAGCGGTGGATCCGGTGCCGCCGCAGGCGCGGCTCAGGGCAAACCCGGCGGTCAGCGCCGTCGCGCCCAGTAAACCCTCACCATGCCCCTATGGGGGCACGGCTGAAAACCAGACAAAGCCGGGGATGCCTTTTGCGTCCCCGGCTTTTTCGTCCCCGGTTTTTTACTTTTTCGTCACCGACTTACCGTGCCGCCACCAGATCCGCCCAGACCGGCAGGTGATCCGAGGCGATATGCGCGGGACGGGCGCGATAGACGCCGCTGTCCACCACCTCCAGCCCCCGGCTGACCGCAATCCGGTCCAGCGCGCCAATCGGGCGCAGCGACGGAAAACTGGGCCGTGGCGGCACAAACCGCAGTTTCGGAGCCAGATGATCCAGCACCGGCTGGCGGGACCATTCGTTGAAATCTCCGGCCCAGACCGTCGGCAGATCCGGGCGCTTGGCGATGATCCCCGCAAGATGATGGACCTGCTCATGGCGCGCCTTGGTGGTCAGCCCCAGATGCGCGCCCACCACCCTGAGCGGTCCCAGCGCCGTCTCGAACAGCGCCCAGACCGCCCCGCGCGGCTCCAGCCCCGGCAGCGGAATATGGCCGTGATCCTGAAGCGCAATCCCGGCGCCCCGCCAGATCACCGCATTGCCATGCCAGCCCAGTGACCCTGCCCCGCCCAGATCGACAATCTGCCATCCTGCCTCATCCAGAATGAAATGCGGCAGCGCGGCGGGTCGTGGCGGCAGCCGCTTGTCGGCCTCCTGTAACAGAACCAGATCCGCCCCGGTGCCCTCGATCACCTGCAAGGTGCGACGCGGACGCCGACGCAGATCCAGCCCCATCGACTTCTGAATATTGTAACTTGCCAGCCGCAGCCGTCCCGGCCGGGTGCCCTGTTCCTGCGTCATTCCTCTGCCTTCTTTGCCACCGCGCCTTGTCACCGATCCGGTGCGTGATACGGCCACAGCATGGCCGAAATCCGCACCGCAGGCCAGAGCGCGCCCTGTCACACCCATCGCGGCCTAAGCATCTGTTTTCCCGGCTTGACTCTCGGACCAAGCCCACCTCCTCTGGCGGCATGAGTGAGAAACGCGCAATGGACGGCATCGGGGCCGCAATGCTGATCGGCTTCAGCGGGCTGATGGGCTTTAATCAGGTGGTGATCAAGGTCTCCAACGGCGGGTTCGGCCCGGTGTTTCAGGCGGGCCTGCGCTCTCTCATCGGGCTGGCGGTCCTGCTGACATGGCTCGCCTTTCGCGGCCAGCTGAAGCGCGCCAGCACTCCTGCCCCTGCCTCTGCCTCTGCCCAGGCGTCGGCGCATTGGAGCCGCTCTGTCCATTTCTGGGGGCTGGTGTCCGGGCTGTTGTTCACGGCCGAATTTGTCTGCCTCTATATCGCACTTGATCTCTCCTCGGTGTCGCGGGTCACGATCATCTTCAACTCGATGCCGGTCTGGCTGGCCCTGGCCGGCCATCTGCTCCTGCCCGGCGAGCGGCTCAACAGCCTGCGCATGTTGGGACTGATCCTGGCCATGGGCGGCGTGGTGCTGGCCGTGTTGCACCGGGGCAGCGGCGATGCCTCGCTGCTGGGCGATATTCTCGCGCTTGCGGCGACGCTGGCCTGGGCCGGGATCGCCCTCTGCGCGCGGCTGTCGCCACTGGCCCATGTCCCGCCGATCCGCCAGCTCACCTATCAGCTGGCCACATCGGCGCTGGTGCTGCTGGCGATCTCGCCGCTGTTTGGACCGCTGCTGCGCGACCCCACGGCGCTGCATATCTCCGGCGTGCTGTTTCAGGCCATCGCCATCGCCAGCCTCGGCTATCTGCTGTGGCTCTGGCTGATCAGCCTCTACCGCGCCAATGCCGTTGCCTCCTTCAGCTTCCTGTCGCCGGTGATCGCGGCCATTCTCGGCTGGCTGCTGCTGGACGAGGTGATCCTGCCGCAGGTCTGGGCCGCACTGGTGCTGGTCGCGGTCGGTATCCTGCTGATCAATCGCAAATAGGTTCAGGTGCCGCAGAAGGTCGCCTTCACCACCTCGCTCGCAGCCGGCGGGCGACGCAGATCCTCGGCCCCTGCCTGCACGGCATAGGGATCCGCCAGCACGGTATTAAGCCGCTCGAACGGGGCAAAATCGCCCGCAACGGCGGCACTGATCATCGCCTCGATCCGGTGGTTGCGCGGGATATAGACCGGGTTCGCTGCCGCCATCACCGCCGCCGGATCCGCCTCCTGCGCCAGACGCGCGCGCCAGTCCACTGCCCAGCCGTCAAACGCCTCAGGCTCCAGAAACTCATCGCGCACCTTGCCGGTGTCCGGCGCAACAGCATCGCCCAAGGCCCGGAAGGTATTGGTGAAATCCGCCTGTCCCGCCGCCATGCGCTGCATCAGGTCAGTGATCAGCGCCATATCGTCAGGCGTTGCCTCGGCAATGCCGATCTTGGCGCCAAAGCGCCGCAGCCAGGCGGCCTCGGTCCGGGCGGGCATCGCATGAACGATCTCGGTCGCCTCCTCAACCAGCGCCTGCGGATCCTCCGCCTGCTGGATCAGCGCGGTGGCCAGCTGCGCCAGATTCCAGACCGCAATATCGGGCTGGTTGGAATAGGCATAACGCCCCATCCGGTCGATCGAACTGAACACAGTGCTGGGGTGATAGACATCCAAAAAGGCGCAGGGACCATAGTCAATCGTCTCGCCGGAAATGGACGAGTTATCGGTATTCATCACCCCGTGGATAAAGCCCACCGACATCCAGGCCGCGATCAGCTCCGACTGCCGATCGCGCACCGCCCGCAACAGCCCCATCGGCCCCTTCGCCTCAGGATAATGGCGTTGAATGGCGTAATCCGTGAGCTGCCGCAGCGCCGCCTGCTCGCCCCGCGCAGCAAAAATCTGAAAGCTCCCGACCCGCAAGTGGCTCGCGGCCACCCGTGTCAGCACCGCGCCGGGCAAACCGCCCTGTTCGCGCCAGACCAGCTCACCGGTCGCAACCGCCGCCAGCGCGCGCGTCGTCGGAATACCAAGCGCGTGCATCGCCTCGCTCACCACATATTCGCGCAGGACCGGCCCCAGCCAGGCCCGCCCGTCACCGCCCCGCGAATAAGGCGTGCGCCCGGATCCCTTCAGCTGGATATCGCGGCGCTCGCCGTCAACACCAACAGCCTCGCCCAGCAGGATCGCGCGCCCATCGCCGAGTTGTGGATTGTAGGTGCCAAACTGATGCCCCGCATAAAGCTGCGCCAGCGGATCGGCGCCATCGGGCACACGGTTGCCTGCAAAAATCTCGGCCAGCTCGGCCCTGTCACCCGCCCGGATGCCCAGCTCCGCGCCAAGCGCACCATTATAGGCAATCAGCTCTGGCGCCTTCACCGGCACGGGAGCCTGTTTGCTGTAGAACAGCGGCGGCAGCGCGGCATATGTATTGTCAAAGGGGATGTGCAATGTCATGGCCCAAACATATGCGGCAAATGCCAAATTGCCAGAGCCAACAGACAAAACGGAGCACTGACATGACCGCCGATGAGATCATCGCCCGGCTGAACCTCCAGCCCCACCCCGAAGGCGGCTATTACCGCCAGACATGGATCGCCGAAACCACAGCCAGCCACGACGACCGCGCAACCGGCACCTGCATCTATTTCCTGCTGAAGGCGGGTGAGAGCAGCCACTGGCACCGTGTCGATGCCACCGAGATCTGGCTTTATCACGCCGGCGCGCCGCTGGTGCTGTCGCTGTCAGCCAGCGATGACGGCCCCGCCCACGACCACCTGCTGACCCCGGACCTGACCACCGGAGAACCGCAGCTGATCGTCCCCGAAGGCCACTGGCAGGCCGCCCGCACCACCGGCGACTATACGCTGGTCAGCTGCACCGTCTCACCGGGGTTCCGGTTCGAGGGCTTCACCCTCGCCGACCCCGGCTTCGATATCCCGCGCGCCTGACCCCAGATTTCTTCGAAGGGATTTGTCGGGAAACCTCCAAGTTTCCCGGCCGCCAGACCTCAGTCCTCGCGCCCCGGCACACTCACCACACCGCCACCAACGCAGGCGCTGACACCGGTTGTGCCGGGACAGGAGGTCGGCAGCCCGCGCGCGACCCGTACCGCCAGATGGGCAAAGGCCTGCGCCTCCAGCATGTCGCCATCCAGCCCCACCGTCTCGATCGGCTGAACCGGGCAGTCCAGCGACACCCGCAGCATCTCCATCAGCACCGGGTTGTGGCGCCCGCCGCCAGTGACCAGCACCACCTCCGGCGGCTCCGGGCAATGCTCCATCCCCTGTGCAACAGCAGCGGCGCACATGCCGGTCAGCGTCGCCGTCGCATCGCGGTCGCTCAATTCGGAGACCAGCGTGATCATCTCGGAAAAATCATTGCGATCCAGAGATTTCGGCGGCATCCGGGCAAAATAGGGCTCCGCCAGAAACAGCTCCAGCGCCCCGGTCTCCACCGCGCCGCCACGGGCAATCGCGCCGCCTTCGTCCATCATCTGACCACAGCGCGCCTGCACCAGATCATTGATCGGCGCATTGGCAGGGCCGGTGTCAAACGCCAAAAGCGCGCCGGGATCCTCAGCCGCGTCACAGCGCGGATCGACATAGGTCAGATTGCCCACGCCGCCAAGGTTCAGGAAACACAGGGGTTTGTCCCGCTTCAGGTATTTGGCGCAGGCAAAATGAAAGAACGGCGCCAGCGGCGCGCCCTCGCCGCCCAGCCGCACATCGTCGCTGCGAAAATCCCAGACCACCGGGGTGTCAAGCTCAGCCGCCAGCGCCGCACCATCGCCCACCTGCAGGGTGCCCTGCACGCGTGGCGCATGGGCCAGCGTCTGACCGTGAAACCCTATGACATCAACCGGTCCCGCCGCTGCATCCTCGGCCAGAACCTGCGCCAGCAGCGCCGCATGGGCGCGGGTCACGATCTCAGCGGCGGCGTCCACCTGTGGCCCCTGCCACTGTCCCAATGCGGCCGCCAGCTGCGCCCGTTCCACCGGCTCATAGGCGCGATAGGCACTGGCGCCAAAGCCGTGGATCACCACGCCATCAGTCTCGACAATGGCCGCATCCACCCCGTCCAGCGAGGTGCCGCTCATGGTGCCAAGGGCGCGCAGAACGCCGGTCTTGGGGATCGCCACAGAACGGGCCGAGGAGGGGGATCTGGTCATGTTGATGGTGCCTGCTGTGATATTGGGCGCGCCGCGCCGGTTTGCGCCAAGGATACAGCAGCGAATTTCTTGCGCAAAGCCGTTCACACTGCTTTCCCCCCGGCAATTTGCGTTTTATACAGCAGCGCGCAATTTAGAAAGCCGAGGCACATCATGACCTACCACCCAAAATCGGACTTCATCGCAGTTATGATGGAACGTGGCTATCTGGCCGACTGCACCGATTACCAGGGCCTGGACGAGGCGCTGATGACCCCCGGCCAATCCGCCTATATCGGCTTTGACGCCACCGCGACCTCGCTGCATGTGGGCTCGCTGATCCAGATCATGATGCTGCGCTGGTTCCAGAAAACCGGCCATAAACCGATCACCCTGATGGGCGGCGGCACCACCAAGGTGGGCGATCCCTCCTTCCGCGCTGATGAACGCCCGCTGCTGACGGATGAGCAGATCGATTCCAATATCGCCGGAATCAAGAAGGTGTTTGCCGCCTATATCGACTATGACAGCGGCGCGGGTAACGCCGCCATGATGCTGAACAACGCCGAATGGCTGGATGATCTGAACTACCTCACTTTCCTGCGCGACATCGGCCGCCATTTCTCGGTGAACCGGATGCTGTCGTTTGAGAGCGTGAAATCGCGTCTCGACCGCGAACAGTCGCTGTCTTTCCTCGAATTCAACTACATGATTCTGCAGGCCTATGACTTCCTGGAGCTGAACCGCCGCTACGGCTGCGTGTTGCAGATGGGCGGCTCCGATCAATGGGGCAATATCGTCAACGGCATCGACCTCACCCGCCGGGTGCTGGACCATGAGATCTATGGCCTCACATCGCCACTCTTGACCACCTCCGACGGCAAGAAGATGGGCAAATCGCAGAATGGCGCGATCTGGCTCAATGGCGATCTGCTCTCGCCTTATGAGTTCTGGCAGTTCTGGCGCAACACCACCGACGCCGATGTGGGCCGCTTCCTCAAGCTCTATACCGAGCTGCCGGTGGACGAATGCAACCGCCTGGGGGCGCTGGCAGGGTCGGAGATCAACGCCGCCAAGGTGATCCTTGCCAATGAGGTGACCACCCTGCTGCACGGTGCCGAGGCCGCCGCCGCCGCCGAGGCCACCGCCCGCGAAGTGTTCGAGAAAGGCGGCATTGGCGACGACCTGCCCACGCTCAGCCTGACTGCCGCTGATCTGGGCGATGGTATCTCCATCGTGCAGCTGATCGTGAAATCGGGGCTGGCCAAATCGGGCAAGGACGCCAAGCGCCTGATCGCCGAGAACGGTGCCAAGATCGACGATAAGCCGCTGACCGATGCGGGCCTCATGATAGACGCCGCCGCTCTGGCCTCGCCGATCAAACTGTCTGCGGGCAAAAAACGTCACGCGCTGGTGCAGCTGGAGGGGTAATCGCCCCGCGGTGCAGCCGACGGATCGGACCAACCGACAGCAATCAAAAAAAGGGACCGCTGTGGCCCCTTTTTCGATCCCGAAGATCAGACCAGCCGCAGCGCCATTGCCAGCCCAGGGCCGAGGCGTTGCGGGAACCTCCGCAAAAGGCTCCCGCCCGTCATCCCCCATCCCGGATG